>JAYVEB010000195.1:0-29130 GCA_043749095.1 Burkholderiales bacterium
GCTTCGTTGATGCCATTGGGAACGATGATGATGCGATGCGCCGGCACACCGCGCGCGCTGACATGGCTGCCGAGCACCTGCGTCACCGGCAACACCGCGTCGGCGCCACGCCAGGCGGTGGTCTCCGCCCAGACGGCAAGGTGGGGGAGACCCAGACCGCCAAAGCGGCTACGCTCTTCCACCAGCGGCGCGTTGACTTCCAGCAGCAAGGGGATGCCCAGCCGGCGCCGCAGCATCACACCCGCCAGCAGGAACAGGTTGTAGCGCTCGTACAGCACATCGGGCTGGAAGCGCCTGGCGGCAGCGGCCAAGCGCCGATAGGCGACGAGCGAGTACCCCAGTTCCAGCAATTCGTAGGCGGCCGCGGGAAGCGCACTGCGCAGCCGGCTCACCCAGCCTTTTTCGTCGCCGATGCCACCACCCATGCCGCCACCATTCGCGTCATCAGGGCCGGACGGGCCGACCACCAGGACTTCATGGCCGAGCTCACGCAGCGCATGGACCATCTCTTCGATGTGCACCGCCTGACCATCCTTCGACGCCGTGCGATGGTGGTAGAGGATCTTCATGCCGGAGGTGGCGCGAGCCGCATATCAGGCGGCCCTCGGCATCCTGGATTCGCCCATCGAACAGCGCAGGAAGGCGTCGTACATCAGCAGCGACCAGATGGACGTGCTGTGGTCGCGCACACCCGATTCATGCTGCTCGACGATCTGCTGGATCGTGGCCGGATTGAACCAGCCGCTTTCCAGCATCGGCCCGTCCAGCAAGGCATCGCGAACACGCTGGCGCAACGGGCCGCGGAACCAGCGCGCAAGCGGCACGGCAAAACCCATCTTCGGGCGGTACAGCACCTCGTGGGGCAGATGCGGCTCCAACGCCTTCTTGAAGAACGCCTTGCCATTGCCACCCTGCAACTTGAGCGACGAAGGCAGGGTCGCCACCCATTCCACCAGTTCGTGATCCATCAGCGGCTCGCGCACTTCCAGCGAATGCGCCATGCTGGCGCGGTCGACCTTGGTGTTGATGTCGCCCACCAGGTAGGTATTGCAGTCGATGTACTGGATCAGCGCCAGCGGGTCGTCGGTGTTGGCGTTGCGGGCATGGCGGTCGAACACTTCGCGGGCGCTGTAGCCGCCCAGCAGGGCCTTGAAGCGCGGGCTGTAGAGCCGGCTGCGCATCGGCTCGCGGATCTGCGACATGCTGTGGAAATAAGCCTCCACCGACGTGCGGGCCATGCCCTCGAAGGTGGTCTTCGCGCGGAACATGCGCGGCGCCCAGTCGGCCTTCGGATAGACCTTGCCCAGCAGCCCGAACAGCGGCTGGCGCAGCGCGGCAGGCAGGCTTGCGCGCATGCGCTCTTCCATCATGTGCAGGCGGTAGCGGCGGTAGCCGCCGAAGGTCTCGTCGCCACCATCACCCGACAAGGCCACGGTGACGTGCTTGCGCGCCAATTGGCATACGCGGTAGGTGGGGATGGCCGAGCTGTCGGCATAGGGCTCGTCGTACAGACGCGCCAGCGTGTCGATCAGGTCGAAGTCTTCGCTTCCGACCTGCTCCAGCCGATGGCGGGTCTGGTAGCGGTCGGCCACCATCTGGGCAAACCCGCTTTCGTTGTACAGCGGGTCGGCAAAGCCGATCGAGCAGGTGTTGACCGGCTCATTGGACAGCCCGGCCATCACCGCCACCACCGCGCCCGAATCCACGCCGCCGGACAGGAACGCGCCCAGCGGCACCTCGGAGATCATGCGCAGCTTGACCGACTCCTTCAGCCGGCGCATCAGCTCGGTACCGGCCTCTTCGGCACCGATCTTGGAATCGTTGGTGAACTTGAGATCCCAGTAGCGACGCGGCTCGCGCAGGGGCTCACCACGGCGGATGGACAGCGTGTGACCCGGCGACAACTTCTTGGCGTGGCTGAAAATCGTGTGCGGCTCGGCCACGTACCCAAGCGCGAAATATTGTTCAACGGCCATCGGATCGATGTCGCGCCGCAGGCCGCCATGCGCGAGCAGCGGCTTCAACTCCGATCCGAAGATCAGCATGCCGTCATCGAGCAGCGCGTAGTACAGCGGCTTCACGCCCAGCCGGTCGCGGGCCATGAAAAATGTTTGTCGGTTGCGATCCCACAGTGCAAAGGCGAACATGCCGCGAAAGCGGAGAACGCAGTCTTCGCCCCACGACTCCCAGGCATGCACGATCACCTCGGTGTCGCTACGCGTGTGGAACACATGGCCCAGCGCCTGCAGTTCCAGGATCAGTTCCTGGTAGTTGTAGATCTCGCCGTTGAACACCACCACCACCGAGCCGTCCTCGTTGAACAGCGGTTGCTGCCCGGTAGCCAGGTCGATGATCGACAGGCGGCGGTGGCCGAGGCCCACGCCCGGCTCGATGTGCAAGCTACCTTCATCAGGGCCGCGGTGGAGTTGCGAGTCGTTCATCCGCTGCAGCACATCCGCTGCCACGGGTCTGCGCGCTCGGGTATCGAAAATGCCTGTGATGCCGCACATGTCAATGATCTCGCAGAGAAATTCTGGCCGCAGAAATTTGCTGGTCGTACAGGTGCTGGTACGCGCCCACCATCGCCTGCATGCTGAAGCGCTGTTCCACGTCAGCCCGTCCGGCACAGCCCATGTGCTTGCTGGCCTCGGCGTTTCGCCAAAGGTGCAGCAGGCTCTGTGCCATCGCCAGCGGATCGTCGTTGGGTACGACCAGCCCGGTACGCCCGGCATCCACCAACTCCACATTGCCACCCACTGCTGTGGCGACCACCGGCAGTCCACACGCCATGGCTTCAAGAATGGTATTGGAAATGCCCTCGGCGAGAGAGGGGAGCACAAAACAATCCAGGCTGCGCATGACATCTGCCACATCGCCGCGTTCGCCAGGCAGCCACCCGGCGTCATGCGCCCCGCCACTGTCCAGGATCGCCTGCGCCTGTGCACGCAATGGTCCGTCGCCCACCATCACCAATCTACCCACCGCGGCAAAGCCGGGATCGGCGTCGCGCGCGATCAGGAAGGCCCGCGCCAGCAGCGTCTGGTTCTTGACGGCCGCCATGCGACCGACCGTGCCGACCAACCAGAGCCCCGATCCCTGGAAGGGGCAGCCCGCGATGGATCGCAGCCCAGGCGTTGGCGCCGGTGCGAATTTGTCGGCATCGACGCCGTTGTAGATCTGCGTGATGCGCCGTGGCACAATGCCGACCGGGCCTGACAGGTAACCTTCCAGGTCGCGCGACAGCGCGACATACCGGTGGACGAACGGCGAATACAGCTGTCGCAGGCGCTGATGGCGACGACTCGACCCGTCAAGGTCGTCGATGTCGCGCCCATGCTCGCCATGAATGCGCGCCGGAACACCAGCGGCCCAGGCGGCGGCCTGCATCTCCAGCGCGGCCAGATTGCGGGTGTGAACGATGGCCGGGCGGCGCGCCTTCAGCAAGCGCCAGAGGCTGGGATAAACGCGCGCCCCATGCCCTGGCTTCTTGTGAAGTGCCACGCACTCCACGTCGGGGCGATTCAAGCGTTGGCAGAAGTCGGTCACCTCGGTCAGCGCCACCACCATGTGGCGGTAGGCACCGTGCGGCATGTGGTTGATCAGGTTGACGACCCCGTTTTCCAGCCCGCCGACGTCGAAACGGTAAAGCACGTGCGCCACCAGCGGAGGCACTCGATCACCCGATGTCGCCGAAGGTCTGCCGTCCTTGCTCAACGCGAATCTCTCGTGGCAACCAGTGCCGCATGGATCGCCGCCAGATTGGTTTTTGCAAAATCGCTCAAGACAGCATCTGAATCGTCAGCCAACGGCGTGATCAGAAGCAACACGGCACCCTCATCGCCACGGCCCAGCAAGCGGTCCCAGATCTGCCACAGCTTGGCTTCAGCATCGCTGTGGGTCCAGCGACCGCCTATCGAGTACAGCTGCCAAACCTGCATCCGCTCGGTATCGGTGAACCCCAGAACGGATCCACGACTCACCGTCGCCGTCTTAAACACTGGCAGTGCCGAGGTCACGGGCCGGATACCCGTCTTTTGCTGACGCCAAGACTTGTCTTCAGCAGCAACGGCGCTGTTGACCGACGAAACGAGCTTGCGATCTTCGCCTTCGGACCGGTAGTACCCGACCCAGACACCGACGCGCCGGTCGGCCTTTTCATAGGCTTTGAATGCGTTGGCGCTCGGATTGACGAAGCCAGGCTGCCAGGGCGCCTCGATCACACCAGCATCGACACGCCAGCCCCCTGCGCCTCCCGGGAGTTGCAGGCTGGAAGCCAGCAACGGCGGACGGTGGTCCAGGCGCCAGGCCAACGCCTGCGTGCCTGCCGCCAGCACGAGGATGGCAGAAAACATCCACCAGATACTGCCGCCCGACGCTGCTTCTGCAGAGCGAACAGGCATCGACAACAACGGTGGCTCTTCATGTTCAGCCCAACGGGCAGCGACCACGAAGAGCAACACGATCAGGGCGCCGAACAGCACCCAGCCGTAGGTCATGTGCGACACGCCAAGAATCATCGGACTGCCGGTGAGGTGTCCGATCGTGACGATGGTGTAGGCCCTGACCCAGTTCGCCAGGATCGGGAACACCAGCAAGACCAGCATGAAGGCGATGCGGCGGCGGGTGCTTCTGTAGTTCAGGTACGCGAACAAGGTGCCAACGACAAAACAGGCGATCAGATAGTGAATGCCACTGCAGGCCTCGACGACCGACCAGGTCCCCGAGGGAATGACGAACTGATTGCCCTCCCGATAAACCGGTATGCCCGAGCCCCGCAGCGCCATCACCGTGACATCAGCCGTCCACTCCTGAAGCTGCGGCACCACGAACTCGCCGAGCGGCACGGCGAAGTACAGGAACAGCATCGGGAAGAGCAAGACACGCGTGACCGACCAGCCGAACAGGGCCGGCACTGTCAGCAGCAGCAGCGTCACCAGGGCCAACTGAGAGGCAGCCGCCACGCCGCCGAGGTGCCCCAGCAGCCACAGAAGGCAGGCCAGCGTCAAGGGCAGCAGGACCCAGGGGCCGGGCTGGTGCGGCCGTGCCGCAAGGTCCGCACGCCGACGCCATGCCAACCAGACCGCAATCGGCGGCACCAAGAAGGCGTGGTTGAAGGTGTCGGAACGAATCCAGATCGACACCATGGCTGCCGCCGTGTCCCGAAAAAGCAACAGCACCGCGATGCAAAGCAACATCGCGGGAGCGACGCTACGCCAAGTTCGCGCCTCTGGCGCGGCGAGAAGGCTGTTCATCAACTCAGCTGAGCTTCGGGTGCCAATGACGGGCTCAAGTGGGCATCCAGTGTCGAGAGTTGCGCAGCCCACCCGTAATGAGTCACGACGCGAGATCGGGCCGCGCACCCCAGCCGGGCGGCGCGGTCGCGTTCACTCAGGAGCCCATTGATCTCGCGCACATAGTCAGCCGCGGTGCTGGCGGCCACCAGATGGACACCCACCTCCGCATCGATGGTTTCGGCGCATCGAGTCGCTGCCACCACGGGACAGGACATGGCCATCGCTTCGAGCACCTTGTTCTGCACCCCCCGCGCCAAGCGAAGCGGCGCCACCACCACGGCGGCGTGCTGCAACCAGGGTCGCACGTCCGGCACCGTGCCGGTGACACGAACCGCATCGCCAGCCAGTGCACGCACCTCCGGCGAGGGGTTGCGACCGACCACAGAAAAACGCACAGCCGGCCACCGGCTGCGCAGCGCTGGCAGCACCTCCTGGGCAAACCAGGTCACCGCATCGGCATTCGGCCAGTAGTCCATCGCGCCAGTGAAGACGATCGGGATCTCGTCGGCATCAAACGGACTGATGCGCGCTGCGTCCGTGGCGAAGTAGGTCGTGTCGACGCCGTTGCCCATGGCCTGAACGTGCGCAGCGCACTCCGGAGCGAGGCGGTTGAACAACTCGACTTCCTTGTCGGTGACGAAGAAAGACCGATGGACTGTGGTTGCGACCGCGCGCTCGTAGGCCAGCAGCATCGCGCCTTCCCGCTGGTACAACCAGTTCGCGGGCCAGCGGCGGGCCTTGGCGTAATCGGTCCACTTCGCAGAATCGACATCGACGAAATCAACCAGCACGCGGAGGGCGGGAACGTGCTCGACGTACTGCGCCATCGAAGACGAAAAGACGACTGCCGTGCGGATGTCGTTGGCGCTGAGCGTGCGCGCCACCCAATTGGACAAACTGGTGTCTCGGTAGTAGCCCAGCGTGAGTGCATCGCCCTGCAGCAGCCCACGCAGGCTGCGCAATTTAGCGCTGCGCGGGTCGAGCCGGGCCACATGGAGCCCCGCGCACAGGGCACGCAGCGTATCGATGTAGGGTTCGTCGGCCGGGTCGTCGATGAAGGTTCCGAGGAACACCCGGTGCTTGGAGACCAGGTGCTTCAGCAGGTGGTACGAGCGCACCTTGTCGCCCTTGTTGGGCGGGTACGGCATGCGGTGCACCAGGTAGAGCAGGTCTGCCACACGTCAGCCCAGGTTGCGAACGACGTAGGGGCCAAGCCAGTTGGCCATGCCGATCGGCATGCGGCGCCACGCCTCGATCATCAGGCGGAACTTCGCGTTGGCGGGGTTGTTCTGCGGCACGGCATCGCGCTTGTAGAGGCAGTATTCATAACGCAGTGGTGTGGGCTCGAAGCCCCAGTTCTTCTTGAACGCGAACGAGCCGGTTCCCTGCTTGCTGCGGCCATAGTCGAACACCTTGAGCCCGCGGGAGCACGACAGGCGCATCAGCTCCCAGTACTTGAAGTCGTTGGCCGCGAGGTCGCGCGCCGACTCGTCGTCACCTGCGTAGTACGGCAACACTTCATCCCGAAAATAAAAACTCAGAACGCCGCTCAACGCGCGCCCATCGGGTGCGCTGACGATCAGCACCTCGCAGTCGTCGCCAAACTGCGTTCGCAGCGCTTCGAAATAGCGCTTGGGCAACGCCGGCGTGCCGTGGCGGTGGACGTTGTCGGCATACAGCGCAAAGAAGCGGTCGACACCCGGGTCGATGTCGCTGCGCAGACCGTTCTTGATGCCCTTGCGCACCATTGCTCGTTGCTTGCGAGGGATGGCCAGCATGTTGGCATCTTCCTCGGGCAGGATGGCCTTGCGGAAGGTCACGTACAGATCCTGCCGTGGCCAGTCGTCGTGCCGCGCCTCGACATGGCGCAACTCGAGATGATCCACGCCGAGCTGCTGAGCGATGCGCTGTGCCTCGGCTTCCAGCGCACTGGCGGCATCGGCATTCGCCGCCGCCACGCCGCCATAGACCGCGAAGGGCAGGCTGACCAGCGAGTTGCCGAACAGCATCGACTTGACGTGCGCCAGCGGCAGCACGCCCTCGATGCGGCCATCGGTTTCCGCATAAAGGAAATAGGTGCCGTGGCGAAACACGCCGTTCATGATGGCCTGCCAGCCGGCGCGATGGAAGAAGGTCGCGGTGGGGCAGCCCATCACGAACGCATCCCAGCGTTGCGCGGTGGCGGTGTCGTTCAGGGCGAGGGTGTTTACGCGGGGCACGGCGGGGCAGATGAGGCGTGGTGCGAAGTCAATGGCGGCTCGCGATCGAGGAAGAGATGATCCATCCGACCCCATTGGAAATCGCGCAGCAGGCACTCCAGCCGATGCTCCATCCGATCGATGTTCACGTAATGACGGAATCGTGTCTTGCCATCGATGCCGGCGATGCGCGGTTGATCGGCATCGATCTCCCACGGATGGAAATAGAAGATCGCCGATTCCTTGTCGCGCGCCTGGACTTGGCGCAACATCCAGCGTGAAACCGCATACGGCAGCAGCCTGAAATAGCCGCCGCCGCTGGACGGCAGGTTGCGACCGAACAGCCGCAGCGTGGTGATCGGCACCTCGATCAGGCTGTCGTTGACGCGGTGCGCGAAACGCGGCGCATCGGGCATGCCGTAGTGGTCGTGCGCGATGGGGTAGATGCTGGAGCTGTAGCGGTAGCCGGCACGCGCCAGACAGTCGAAGGCCCAGAGGTTGCCCGTGCCGATCGAAAAGCTGGGCGCGCGGTAGCCGGTCACAGCCACGCCGCACAGGTCTTCGAGGATCTGCTTGGCGCTTTCGATGTCGGCGGTGAACTCGGTTTCGGTCAGGTCACTGGCGCGCTGATGGCCGTAGCCGTGACTGGCAACTTCATGCCCGGCATCCGCAATGCGGCGCACCAGCTGCGGGTAACGCTGCGCAATCCAGCCGAGGGTGAAGAAGGTCGCCTGGGTGTCGTGGCTCGCCAGCAGCGCCAGGATGCGATCGACGTTGCGTTCGACCCGGCATTCGCGCTGGTCCCAGTCGCTGCGGGCGATATACGGCGCAAACGCGGAGACCTGAAAGTAGTCCTCGACATCGATCGTCAGGGCGTTGCGCAATGGCGCTCCCTGGTTCACGGTCGGCGGGTTCATCGACTGCTTTCATCCGATGTCGTCTTGACGGCGCTGACCAGCTTCTGCAGCAGGCTGATCACCTGCACGTTCTGCCGTTCGAGCCGCAGGAGGCTGCGTTCGACGCGCTGCAGCTGATCGAGCCGCTGCTCGGCCATCAGCGTCGCCAGCTGACCGGACATCTGGCGCGCCGCGTCGGGTGCGAGATTGATCTTGGACAGGTCGATGTCAGGCACCAGATCGGAACTCGCCGCATGCAATGCAGAACCCACCGGCTCGAAAGGCTTGGATGGAATGGCCGCCTCTTCGGTGGTCTCCTGGACCACCTCATCGACGTCGGCTCGGCTCAGGTGGGTCTTCTCGGCCAGAAAGCCCAGCAGCAGCAGGCGGTCACAGATGGAATTGATGCGCCGCGGAATGCCGCGTGTGGCCTTGAAGATCGCGTTGAAAGCGGCCGGTTCGAAGCTGGGCTTGCCGTTGGCGCCCGCGCAGGCGAGGCGGTGTTCGATGTAGCGCTGCGTTTCCTCGGCGTCCAATGGGCCGATGTGACAGGTGGCGGCGACGCGTTGACGGAACTGCTCCATCTCCGGGCGCTGCAGGATTTCGCGGAACTCGGGCTGACCGACCATGAAGCTCTGCAGCAGCGCCTGGTTGCCGAACTGGAAGTTCGACAGCATCCGCAATTCTTCAACCGCCTGCGCGGTCAGGTTCTGCGCCTCATCAACGATCAGCAGGCAGCGCTTGCCCTGGCTGGTCTGGTTGACCAGGAAAGCCTCCAGCGTGATCAGCAATTGGGCCTTCGACACATCCTTGACATGGAAACCAAACGCTGCGCCAACCATGCGCAGCGTGTCCTCGGCACCGAGTTGCGTGGTGACCAGATGGCCGATCACCACATCGCTGCCGTGCAGACTGTCGATCAGGGTGCGCAGGATCGTCGTCTTGCCCGCCCCGATTTCGCCGGTGATGACCACGAAACCCTCGTGTCGCGACACGCCGTATTCGAGATAGGCCTTGGCGCGGCTGTGCTGCTTGCTGCCGAAATAGAAGCTGGGGTCGGGGTTGAGCTGGAACGGTTTGCTCGTCAGCCCGTAGAACGCTTCATACATGGTTAGAACTGCACCTTCAGATTGGCCACGACAGCGCTTTCGGTGTAAGGGTCGACATCGCTGTGAAACAAGGTTCGGCGTGCCGATATTGATAAATCGACCTGTCTGTTCAGATGCGTCGTGTAGGTGGTCGTCAACGAACGCAGGCGGGTCGTTCGGTTGTCCACGGTGGAGCTGTTCGTGGCCAGCGAGAGGTCCGCGCTGAGGGCCGACAAAGGCGTCAGGCGATGCGACACGTTGACGCCAAAACCAGTGGAATGGAGGTTGCGACCATTCGACAAATCACCGGCGTTGGTCGCCGTCTGGTCAGCTGCACGCGCGTCATTACGCGAAGTCGACAGCAGCAAGGTAGTGCGCAAGCCGATCAGCGCCAGCGACAGGTTTTGTCGCCGCTGGATGGAAGCAGCGTTGGTGAGGAACCCGCCACTGACCAGGGTGCTTCGGGTCAGACCGCTGTTCTGGAGGAAGGCGTTGACCAACGCAGTCCGCTGCGCCGGGTCGGGCGCGATGGATGCGAATTGCGCGTACAACAAGTCGAACACGCTGCGTGGCGAATTGGTACCGTTTGCACCGGCCGTCGTGTTGACGTCCTGGCCGTCGACAAAGGTCCAGACGGTGCGTGGGGTGCGGTGCTCGAAGCGGATGTTGTAGGCGTTGCCGAAGAACCGATGGTCGCGCGTCACTTGCAGCCGGGTGCGCTCGGTCGGCGTCCAGGTGAAGCCACCGCTCCAGGTCGTGGTACTTTTCTGGCTCGAGAACTGGTAATCGTTGCGTTCACGGCCGGCGCCTGCCGACACCTGAAACTCCGGAGTCACGGCGAAGGTCAGCCGGCCGTTGAAGCGTGTGGAGTCCTGGCTGCCCTGGTTGCCAAACTCCGAACTTTGCCGCGACGCGTTCAGCGACCAGCCCAGGCGGGTGAACAGCGCCTGACCAGAACTGAGGACCAACGAAGCCTCGTTCGAGGTCGATTTGGCACTCGACCCGCTGCTGTTGCTGGCGGTCCAGTCCCATCGCACCTGGTAATTCGCGAAGCTGCCCAACGGGCCGCGAACATAAGGCGCGATCTGATAGGTCGATACCTCGGCACGGTTGATGTCAGCCAGGTTGCGGTCGACCGATCGGGTGCCCAGCGCCGAGATGCTCTGCTGAGAGATGCTGGCGCTGGCATCGACATAGGCCCACTTGTCGATCGCCTCTGCGGTGCCTCTCGCGCTGAGCGCCTGCTGCACCTCGTCGAAAGACGATCGCCGCGCATAAACCAGACTGTGCAGCGCGTAATCGACGTCGCCGATGATCCGCCCGTTGCGGCTGCTCAAACGCAGCCCGGGGCTGATGTCGGTGATCGCGTCCCCGCGCGCATCGCTGCCGCGGTCGAGCCCCACATTGCTGGTCAGGGTCTCGCTCACACTGAGCGTCGGTTGCCAGACCAACCCGCTCCGTGAACCTGGCGCCTGCGCCTGGGCGTAAGCGGCAACGGTGGCCATACCGATCACACCGACCATCGGCGGCAGCACTTGCCGGCCGAGCCAGCGATGCAAGGTCAGACCGGAGCGCGCCAAGGACCGTGCTGGCAAGGGCTCAGGCCTTCGAATTGCCACTGGGCGCCCCATAGCCGTACCCATAGTCATAGCCATAGCCATGGCCATAGCCATAACCGTACCCATCTGAACTGGTGCCACGGACCTTGTTGAGCACCAGATTGATGTTCGCGCAGGTCTTGATGGTGGACAGCGCATGGTCGACATCGGCCTGCAGCGTTCGGTCGGCCTGAACCACCATCACCACCTGCCCCATCTGCGTCGCGAGCACCCGTGATTCGGTTGTCAACAGCAGCGGTGGCGAATCGAAGATGATGATGCGGTCCGGGTAGCGCGCCGCCATGTCGTCAAGCAGCCGGCGCATTGCGTCGCTCGCCAGCAACTCGGTCGCCTTGGGGCGACTTGATCCGCTGGGCAGCACCGTCAGCTTGTCGATGTTCGTCTTCAGCAGCACGCTGTGCATGTCCTTGCTGCCCTCGAGCACGTCGAGCAGGCCGGGCATGGTCTGCAAACCCAGCATGCGCAGTATTGAAGGCCGCGCCACATCGGCGTCAACCAGCATGACCGTGTTGTCAAGCTCCATCGCGATGCTCATCGCCAGATTGAGCGACGTGAAGCTCTTGCCTTCTCCCGAGAGTGAACTGGTCACCATGATCAGGTTGCCATGCTTCAGGGCTTTCTCGCCCTTGGCTTTCGCATTCGCCAGCAAGGGCCGCTTGATCAATCGGAACTGATCGGCAGAGTGTGAGCGAGGCGCGTTCGGCGTGACGATGCCAGCAGCGCTTAGCACATCGAGGTCGAGCGTCACCTGGCGCGAGGTGTGGGCCGGCTCTTCCGCGCGTGGCATCGGGGGCGTGGAGGTCAGCGGCGCAGCGGCCGCATTGACCGCAGGCAAGGGGGATGTAGACGCCGCCGCAGGGTTGATCTGATCGGGAATCTGCGCCCCTGCGTTACGCAGTTGCTCGAGTCGTCGCGCGGCTTGTTCAATCAGGCTGGCCATGTGATTCAGCCCTTTCTGGCGGCCATCAGCGCCAAGCCCAGCATCGTCAGCCCGAAGAAGCCCACCAGACCACCCGAAGACACGGCGAACTTCACCAATCTGATCTTCTCAAGTCGGACCTCCGCTGGATTGGTCACCATCGACACCGTGCCGAGCAAGGGAAGCTCCAGCTTGGCGCGTAGCTGGGATGCACTGTGGAACACCGGGCGCAACTGACTGGCAACGAATGCGGTGAGGAAGCCAGCGGCGAGGGCTGCCAACATCGCCACGGGCAACAGAATGAACCGATTTGGAGATACCGGCGTCGGCGAGACCCGCGGTGGATCAATCAGCCGGAAGTCGGCCACGCCAGCTGTCGAGTCGAGTTCGCCGGACATCGACGCCGATTCACGGCGCTTGACCAGATCCTCGTAGTTCGCCTTGTTAACGGCGTAATCACGGTTCAGCTGAGAGGCTTCGGCATCGAGTTGTGGCGCCGTCTTGGCGGCTTCACGGGCGTGGTTGTAGCGTGCCGAATATTCAGCCACTCTGGCCCGCAGCGCCGCGACTTGCACCTCTGAATTGGCCATCAATTTATTGAGTTCCTGCGACACGAGACTGGTGCCATTGGCCGCTGCCACGGCTGGAGCCGCCATGGCTGCCTTGCGCAATTCCTTCACCTCTTTCTTCTTCTGTTCTTCGAGGTCGCGCAACAGCTTTCGGGTGCTGACCACGTCGGGATGCTGCTCGGTGAAACGCTGCAACAAAGCATCCAGGTTTTGTCGTTGTGTCGCGATTCGGGCGTCGATTTCCGGTGTCGCGACGGACAGCGCAGACTCTTCAAGCAATGAGTTCATCGACGACGAATTGCCGGGCTGCGATTTGGCGTCGAGCAGTTGCTGCCGTGCCGAATCGCGGGCTTGTTCGGCTTCGCGCAACTGAAGCTGCGCCGTTGCAAGCGATTCACCCAGTTGACCAATGCGTGCAACAGAATCAATGCCATCAGCATTTTGGCTTTCGATGTTGCGCAACCTGAATTCCTTCAAACGCGTTTCAGCTTCCAGCAGCTTGTTTTCATAAGCCTTGATCTGGTCGTTGATGAACACTTTTGCGGTGTCGGAGTCTTTGCGGCTGGCACCCAGGCTGGACTCGATGAAGATCGACACAAAGGATTGAATGACGCGCTGAGCCTTGGCCGAGTCGGAGTCTCGGAAGGACAAGGAGTACAGGTTGTCGCGGCCGACCGACTGGATGTGCAACTTGTCCATCAACCCGGCCACCAAGGCCTCCTGCTCCGCTTTCGATTGGCTTTTCAAGTCCAGGTCAGCCATGCGAACCAGTTTTTCGACGTTCGGGCGACTGATCAGCGTCCGACTCAGCATCGTGACCTGTTGATCCACATTAGGCTGCACCGCCAGACCGGACATCAGCGGCTTCAGAATCGATTCGGTGTCCACGAAGATGCGCGACGTCGCCTCGTACTGGTCCGGGATCAGGAAGACACCCACGGCACCGACGATGGCCACCGACCACGCCACCAGGATCGACGGCCAGCGGAATCGCCACATGCTCCTGGCGAGGGTGGACAACTGGGCAAGTAACTCTTCCATGCGAGTGATCGATCGAGGCTGTGTGAAACGTGTTGCCGGGGCGCTTGCAACGCGTCAGGGAACGCTGAGCAAGCGCGTCGATTCAGTGGCTACGCTCAGAAGAAGCTTTGCGGGATGATCACAATATCGCCTGGCTTCATCTCGACATTAGCGGAGATGTCGCCGCGCTTGACCAGATCCTTCAATCGAACCACGTATTGCTTGTTCCCATCGGCAGTGCGCAGGATGGTCGCGTCGTTGCCCGCAGCAAAATCAGTGAGCCCTCCTACGGCAATCATCACATCGAGGACGGTCATTTTTTGCTTGTACGCCAGCACCTGGGGTTTTGCAGCTTCTCCGACAACCCGAATCTGCTGGTCATAGGGGCCGATAAACCCAGTGACGATCACGGTCACAACCGGATCCCTCACGTACTTGCCGAGCAATTTTTCAATATCCCGCGCGATTTCAACCGAGTTTTTCCCTTGCGCAACCAACTCGTCGATCAGCGGTGTGGAAAACTTGCCGTCCGGGCGCACTGGCACCGACATCGACAGCTCCGGATTACGCCAAACGATGATGTTCAGGTTGTCACCAGGCCCGATGATGTAGCTGTAATCCTGCGTCGACGCGGTGGGGGGTGCAGGCGGAAGACTACCGGGGAAAAGGCCGCATGCCGACAGCAGCAAAGCGCCCGTCAGGATCAACGCACGTTGAATTCCACGCCCCTTGAGCGTCGTGAACATACTCATGGTTTTTTCCCCTTTTTTCAGAATGATTCGGTCGGGCGATGGGAACAAGCCTGGACCCCGCACGCGGCTGTTATGTGTCGGTAAGGCAAACAGCCCTATTACCTCAAGTGACGATGATGGCATGGCGAACGTCGACACCACAACGTTTGCGCAGGCTGCCGTCGCCACAACCCCTCGGCGATCGTGAATTTTGGGCAGGCCGACGCCGATCGCTGAGTTCGGCCAGCGCAAGACTCACTGTAGCTTGAGCATGTCCAGGTCTGATTCCACGGAGGCGTGAAAAAGCGGGAGCAGCAAGGTCACTTGCGTGCCTCGCTGCGGCTCGCTCACCACCGAGATCTTGCCGCCGAGCTCGTGGATGTATTGCGAACTCTCGTAGGCACCGATGCCCATGCCGGTCGACTTGGTCGACTGGAAGGGCTTGAACAGCCGATCGCGGATGAATTCGGCCGACATGCCGTGGCCCGTGTCGCCAACCACGATGCGTGCGCGATCGCCCTGGGTATCAAGCTCCAGCCAGACCTGCCCCTGCGGGTCGGTGGCTTCCACCGCATTGAGTACCAAGTGCCCGATCACCCGCTCGATTCGCTCTTCGTGCCCTCGCGCAGTGGCTGGCTGAATCAGGCGCAACTCAAGACACCGGCCACGGCTGGTCGTGTGGGCTTCAATTCGGCGCGCCACCGCCGCCAGATCTACGCCGAATGCCGTGCCTGCGGGTGTCGTGCCCTCACGCAGCTGCGCCATCAGCTGGCGCATCTTCTCCAATGAGTTGTCAACAGTGTCCAGCATGTCCTGCTGGAATTCGGGGTTGGCGTGCAGTCGCTTGGCGTTCTTCATCATCAGCGACAGCTGCGTCACGATGTTCTTCAAATCGTGAACAACGAACGCCGACATCCGATTGAAGGCGTCGAACTTGCGCACCTCCAGCAAGGACTCTGTAGCCACCATCTGCGCGAGGAAGCTCGCCGCTTGGCGGCTCGCTGTTTTCAGCAGGTCGTGAACTTCCCAGTTGGCATCCAGCGGAGTCCGCGACCGCAGTAGAACAACAAATCCGATCAGCTTGTCTCCGACGATCAGCGGAACAATCAGCCAAGCCTGCGGCATCGATTGCAGCCATGCAGGCAGGGCACTCAACCCGTACCGGCCCGGGAAAGATCGGTACTCCTCCAGGTTGACAACCGCTTTTTCGCGCTCAAGGGCCGTGCTCAGCGCTGAGTCTTCCTCCTCGAAGGCAGGCGTGGCATCGATGTTCAATCGAACCGTTTGCCGAAAGCCGCTCGCTTCCGGACTCTTCATCCACAACCCGCCCCCAGGGCTTTCCACCAGATCCGCCAAACCCCGGATGACCTGTTGCCCCATTTCCTGCGGCGTGCCTTGTGCGCAAAGTGCTTCAGTGAATTTGAGCCATTCATCGCGGTAATCATAACGGTACCGGAAAAAGTTTTTACTCACGAATATCCGAATTTTTGCTCGCACAGCCCCAGATACTGTGAGCAATAACAACAATATCAGCGAGGCAAAGACAACACAAAGTTGTAAAGCGCGCCCCCAATCTCCACCGAAATATTTTACGTAATATCCTACCGCCGATATGAGCAGCAGATACAGCCCGCAAATCAACAATGTGGCGGAATGGAATGCGGCGCTGCGCGACACGCGCAGCCTTGAAGTCCAGTCGATGCCCAGTCGCGAAGTGGACACAAAAAGCAGCGGAGCCATCAGCGCATGAACCGCACCACGGATGCTTTGCGCATCAGCGTCGACGTTGCCAAAGATGACCGCTTGCGAGTACATGTACAGATCGAATGCGAAAGATCCAGCCAGCGCCGCGCTGACAGGCTTGACGCTCCAGCGCGAGTCGGGATCCACATTCCGGAAGACCTGCTCAATGAGCACCAGGCCGAAAATCGATAACGCCATCGACGTCATCGGCAGCCCCCGAACGTGCAGGAATGAGTCGCCGAGGTCGAGATAAGAAAGGACCTGCCCAATCACGGCCAGGGTCACCAGTACCAACGACGTTCTGCCGAGCAACGGCATCCCGGCAGAGGTGTTCTGCGCCATCTGCGGACGCAAGAGCAGCAGAAACCCCAACCACAAGCCGTAGCGCCCGACGTCAAACATCGACGCCAGGAAGTTGAGGAGCGCGCTCTCGTGCAACACCGTGACCATGGTCAACCAACCCCATAGCGAGCTGCAGCTGACGGCACCGAAGAACGCCTTGCCCGCTCGGCTGGCGGGTACACGCCATTCCCGTATGCGAATCAAAGTCAACGCGAACGCCAGGTAGGCCGTACCCACCAGCCCAAAACCCCAGGCCATAACGGTGCTGTCGTGAGGATTCATTCAGTTTGCGTACTCGGCCACGATGGCGAGCTTGTCAGTGGAAGCGGCGTCAGCCGAATCGATCGATCAGAGGGGCAGCGCAGCAGATCACGCATGGCTGTCATCGCCGAGTCAAAGGCAAAGCGTATGACGTTGGCTGTGGAACAGGACCCCCGCGAACATGGATGTTGACTGCGTCGGTTGCGGCCGTCATGGGTCTCAAACTAGAAAATCTCGAAGCAACGTGCGAAAGGTCGCGACAGCCCCCCTACTCAGGGGATGCCACAGCAGGGATGCCCAACAATAATTCACTGATCACCGGGTTCACACCAGCGGGACTCGCGCCAAGGTGGACTTCCCGGGTCCCAAATAGTTTGATCAATGAGAGGCAGCCCACGATGAGGGTCTACCGACACGACGTTCTGCCCAGTGCCCCAGCCGGCATGGTGGTCGATCTGTCCTTGTGCTTTTTAGCCATGTTGCTGGCGGCGTCGACATTGACGAGCAGGTACATGACCATCCCGGACGCTGTGCCAGAGATGCCTCTGGTCTTGTTTGGCGCAGCCTTTTTTGCGCTGGTGATGGCCTTGATGTACGCACTGGTCGGACTGTATCGGCCAAAAACCATTTCACTCAGCGCCAAAGCTCTCCGTACAGCAGGTGCAATTTGCATTGGTGGGTACGTTACCAGTTTGGTATTGCGTTTTGTCGCAGATCGTGGCTACATTGAACAGCTGATTCCAGCGGCAATTTCATATCTCGCCGTCGGCTTGATTTTATCCCGCGGATGTTTCTACGTCATGCAGCGGGTGAGCACACTACCATCGGTGTTGATCGTCGGCACGGGAGAAGAAGCTCAATCCATAGCGGCCGAATTACAGTTGCCCGGGCGCACTGCCCGCAACGTGATCGGATTCTTCACCACTTCGGAAGACACCGAAGGCAAGAAGAACGGCATTCCGATTTTCTCAAGCAAGTCTTCGTTGATTGATTTGGTTTCTAGATATTCCGTCAAGGAGATTGTTATCGCCGTACGTGAGCAACGTGGTGGCGTCATCCCGATGGATCAGTTGTTGGAATGCCGAATTCGCGGTGTATCGGTACTGAACCTTGCAGGATTTAGCGAAAAAACGAAACGCGAAGTTCGCATCGACAGCCTGAAAGGAAGCTGGCTGGTGTATGGAGATGGCTTCGTACAAGGCCAGATGCGGCAGTTCATGAAGCGCTCGTTTGACATCGCCAGCTCCATTATTTTGTTGATGTTGACAGCACCTATCATGGCACTAGCGGTCTTGGCTATTTGGTTGGACAGTTCGGGGCCAATCATCTATCGTCAAGCCCGCGTGGGATTGGGTGGTCGGGTGTTCATGTGCATGAAATTCCGAAGCATGCGTGCCGATGCAGAGCGGGACGGCGTGGCGCGTTGGGCGTCGAAGAATGATCCTCGCGTCACTCGCATAGGCTCCTTCATGCGGAAAACGCGGATTGACGAGCTACCACAGCTTTTCAGCGTGTTGTTTGGCGAGATGAGTTTGGTCGGGCCGCGCCCGGAACGTCCTGCGTTCGTGGACAAGCTGAAGACCGATATTCCGTTTTATGAGTTGCGTCACTCGGTCAAGCCCGGCATCACCGGATGGGCGCAGGTTCGCTATCACTATGGTGTTTCGCTCGAAGATGCGCGGAAGAAACATCAATTCGACCTGTACTATGTCAAAAATAACTCGCTCCTCTTGGATATTCTCGTGCTGATTGAGACAGTGAGCGTTGTCCTGTTTCGCGAAGGACAATGATGAGCTACCAAGCGCTCTCGAACGAATCGAAGAAGATTTTTAAGGTGACATATGAATGATAAGAAAGACGGCTGCGAAAATATCCCAACAGAGAGTACCGAATTGACTTTTAAGTCATCAGCGGATTCGGAGCAATCGCCTTCCAGGCGCAGATTGCTTCTCAGCGGGGTTTTAAAAGGCTCCGCATTGGCTGCGACCGCAGTTCCAATAAGGTCCTTTGCAAGTACCCCGTCCCTCACTAAGGACGGCCGGATTTGTACGATGTCAGGCGCGCAATCTGCTGCCCATTCTCAAAAGGCCACTCTCCCGCCTTGCAAGGGCTGGAGTCCCGGCTATTACAAAATGGTCGAGCACTGGCCAAACTACAACTCAGCCAGCAATCCATTAGGTAAAAATAATGTTGGCAACGTTGCGTTTGATATTAACACTCAATTTAATAAAGTATTCGGTAGCGGCCCCACGACAGCGCTGATTACAATTATGCTAACTGTTGAAAATAGTCTCGAATTTCACTATATAGCAGCATTGCTGAATGCTATTAAGCCACCTTCTGGTTATGTATTTCCCTACAGTGCTTCTGAGGTCATTGCGATCTACAACAGCCCACAGAAAGCCAGTGGAAAAGACTTTTTCTACAACTATTTGGAAGCCTAACATCGGCACCTTCGGCGCACAGTTTAAGATATCGTGCGAATGCGATTAAATACTGAAACGCAATTACATTGGCAGCACTGGAATAACGAGTACCTTGTATTTGATTTGGCTACCGGTCGGACTCATCTACTGGACACGTTCACAGCTGGAGTCTTGTTAGCCGTTGAAGAAGGTGCATCAAACCAAGCTGAGGTGCTTGCCAAGCTGGGCGCATCTATGCCTGTTGATGTGATCTCAGACATCCTACCGTCCATCTTGGGCGAATTGATCAAATCTTGTTTGATCGAACCCTTCTTGGAATGACGCTTTCTACGCTCACCAAAGATGACTTAGATCGAAGACTCGGCGGAAAAGGGATATCGCTTAAAACCGGCCCCTTCGTGTTCAGGATTCGATCGAAGATCCCATCCGTTGTTAGCGGTTTGCACCTGCTCTATGCCGACTGTCCGCTGATCCATGACGACGAATTCGTCGACTTCGATGTGCGCATGGAGCGGGGCGGCGGTTTGCACCGTTGGTTTCATCCTCAAGTTCGCTTTGTCTGTGATGGAGGCTCGCCGTTCAAGCCTCTTCCGATCAGTCACGCCTATCCGCTCCTCGAGTGGGCCATGAACTGGTGTATTTCGACCCAGGCGCATCAGTATTTGATGCTTCACGCCGCCGTGATCGAGCGCGAAGGACACGCCGTAATCCTCCCAGCACCGCCCGGGTCAGGAAAGAGCACCTTGTGTGCTGCACTAATTCACCGCGGATGGAGGCTGCTATCCGACGAGATGACGTTGATTTCGACTGTCGATACCGACATCGTGCCACTGTGCCGTCCTGTGAGCCTGAAGAACGAGTCCCTCGACATCATTCGGGACTTCGCTCCTTCAGCTGTCTTCAGCGATGTCGTTCCCGACACATCCAAAGGGTCCGTCGGCTTGATGAAAGTCGATAAACACCATCTCGATCGCGTGAAGTCAGCGGCCCGCCCCGGTTGGGTGATTTTCCCAAAATACGTACCTGCCGCTACCGCTCAACTGGCACCTCGATCACGTGCGGACAGCATGCTCGAACTGGCTCGCAATGCATTCAATTACGGGTTGCTGGGTGCATTGGGATTCCACACACTGGCCGACGTGGTGGATCAAAGTGATTGTTACGATTTTGAATACAGCGCGCTGGATGATGCAGTGCAGATCTTCGACACGCTAGTCACATCGCGCAGTTCTTGAAACAGGATCTGCTATCACGCGTTTGGGCTGACCCCAACCGCCAGCCCATGTTGAGCCCTCGAGAATGGGAACTGCTACTCGGGCAGGCTCGGCAGGCGCGCATGCTAGGGCGATTGGCACAACATTTCGCCGAACGTGATTGGATGAGCAACGTGCCGGCAGGGCCCCGCTGTCATCTTGAAAGTGGACTCATTGTCGCCCGCAGACAGTGGCACGAAGTGAGATGGGAGGCTGACTGCATCCGACGCGCACTGGCCGGTGTCCGCACACCCATTGTGTTGCTCAAAGGTGCAGCGTATCTTCTCGCTGGGCTACCCCCGGCCCCGGGACGGATCTTCAGCGACATCGACATACTGGTCGAGCATTCGAAGCTCGCCGAAGTCGAATCGGCGCTGTTTGCTGCGGGATGGATCAGCGAAGAGCGCGACGCATACAACGATCGGTACTACCGCCAGTGGATGCATGAACTGCCACCGCTGCGTCATGTACAGCGCGGCACCTCCATCGACGTCCACCACACAATCACCCCGCCGACATCCCGATTCAAAGTGGATGGAGCGGAACTGCTGACTCGAATCCAAGCTATCCCTGAACACCCAGGCCTCTACACGCTGTGCCCAACAGACATGGTGCTTCACAGCGCAGCGCATCTATTCTTGGAGGGTGAGTTCGATCACGGCCTGCGCGACCTGCTGGACATGAATGACCTTGTCGTGCATTTCGCCAAAGACGCCGGCTACTGGGATCAGTTGTTGGATCGAGCGGAGCAACTTGAGCTGAAGATTCCACTGTCCCACGCAGTGATTCACTTGAAGCGCTTGTTCTCGACCGCCCCTCCGATGCGCCTTGACACTCGCATCAAAGCGTTGGATCGCAGCGCGATCTCACGCCGGTTGATGTCCGCCCTATTGGGCAGGGCGTTGCGACCAGATCATCCCAGTTGTGACGAGCGCCTCACCGGTTCGGCCCGGTGGCTCCTCTACGTTCGCTCACATCACCTGCGCATGCCCATTCACTTGGCGATTCCGCACCTGGCTCGAAAGGCCCTGATGCGCATATGGGCAGACGATGAGGGATGAAGTGGCCATGAAGGTGTTTCCGGCATTGAAGGGGGCAGCCTTGAATTACCTGCTGGGCCTCGCCCTCGCGATGGCGTCGTTCATGTCGACCGCAGCGGATGCGCTTCCGAATCTGATCGTCAAGTTCAAGCCATCGGTGTTGGCCATCGGCTTTTACAAGGAAACGCAGAGCCCCCGCTTCGGCTTCAGCGGCACAGGTTTCGTCGTCGGCGATGGCAACCTGCTGGTGACCAATGCTCATGTGATCGCGCGCGCCACAGACGATGACGCAGCTAACAGCAGCCTGGTCGTCTACACGCCCGGTACATCAGGACAGGACAGCGTGCGACGCCTCGAGGTGATCGAGGTCGACCAACCCCATGACCTGGCCCTGCTTCGCTTCGAGGGCAGCGCCATGCCGGTGCTCGCGATGGGCCCGGCGCAGCCTGCTCGCGAAGGCCAGATGGTGGCGTTCATCGGATTCCCGTTGGGCAGCAATTTGGGCCTGTCTCCGGTCACCCACCGCGGCATCGTGTCGGCGATCACTTCGGTGGCGCTGCCCAGCCCCAGCGCACGACAACTGGACAGCCGCGCCATCAAGGCACTGAAGGACGGCGCCTTCGTGTTGCTCCAGCTCGATGCGACCGCCTACCCCGGCAACAGTGGAGGCCCCTTGTTCGATGCGGATACCGGCGCCGTCGTCGGCGTGGTGAACATGGTGGCACTGAAGGGCACACGCGAGTCCGCTCTGACCCATCCGTCGGGCATCAGCTACGCCATCCCGGTGGAACACGTGCTGCGCTTGCTGGCACGCAACGAACGCAAATAAGGCGAACTGCGGATCGAACGCTTTAGTCGGTCGACGTGGCAACCGACGCGTCGGCGTCTTTCCACTGGATGCCCAAACGGCGCATCAGGTCGTACAGCGTGGGGCGGGTGACGCCCAGCAGTTCCGAGGCTTTGACGATGTTGCCGTTGGCACGCGCCAGAGCCATCACGATCGCGCCGCGCTCGGCCTGGTCACGCACGGTGCGCAGATCTAGCACCGGGTCTGCAGTCGCCTTAGCGTCACCGGATCGAGGCAGGTTGAGGTCGTCGCTGGTCACCCGGTTGCCCTCGGCCATGATCGACACCCGCTTGACGGCATTGAGCAGTTCCCGCACATTGCCGGGCCAGCCGTACGCATCGATGGCTGACAGCGCATCGTCGGTGAAGCTCATCGCGTTGCGGCTTTGCTCGCGGGCAAAGCGCCGCAAAAAAGCCTGCGCCAGCAGCACCGCATCGCCCTGCCGGGCGCGCAAGGGCGGAATCTCGACGACGATTTCTGCCAGCCGGTAGTACAGATCCTGGCGGAAGCGGTTCGTCTTGATGAACTCGCCCAGATCCTGGTGGGTGGCGCAGACGACGCGGACATCGACTGGAATCTCCTGCCGACCGCCGATGCGCTCGACGGTGCGCTCTTGCAGAAAGCGCAGCAGCTTGGCCTGCAGCGCCATCGGCAGATCGCCGATCTCATCGAGCATCAGCGTGCCGCCGTGGGCCGTTTCGATGCGCCCGACGGTGGTTTTCGCAGCGCCTGTGAACGCGCCCTTCTCGTAGCCGAACAACTCGCTTTCCAGAAGGTTCTCGGGAATGGCAGCGCAATTGATGGCGACGAACTTGCCGTTGCGCTTCGAGGCCTGGTGCAGCGCATTGGCCAGCACCTCCTTGCCGGTGCCGCTTTCGCCCAGCAGCAGCACGGTCGCGTTGCTCGGCGCGACTTTCTCAATCGTGCGGCCGATGCGCAGCATTTGCTGATCGCGTGTGATGAGCCCACCTGTCGCATCGGGCAGCTGCAAGTCACGCAGGCGCCGGTTCTCGCTTTGCAGATCGAACAACCGGAAGGCTCGGCCGATGATCAGGCCCAACATGTCGGGATCGAAGGGCTTGGGCAGGAAGTCGTAGGCCCCGAGGTCGATGGCCCGCAGCGCATTGGCCTGGTCGTTCTGCCCCGTCAACACGATCACCTTGACATCGGGGTTGAGCTCCATCATCTGCTCAAGCAGCTTGAAGCCCTCCTGAACCGAATCGGGATTCGGTGGCAGGCCGAGGTCCATCGTCACCACCGCGGGTGAATAGCGTCGAAACTGCACCAGCGCACTGGTGCGGTCATCGGCGGTGACCGACTCGAAGCGATCCAGCGACCACTTGATCTGCTTCTGGAGCGAGAGGTCATCCTCCACAATCAGCAATGGTGGTCGTGCATCCGAAGTCATGGTCATCCGAAAATATAGCGCCGGGAGCCCGATGTCCCCACCAGAATTCTCACACCCACCCCCGCCGACACCGGCGTCTTTATTGATGACTATGTGGCAATGCGTGCCAATGTCGAGGTCGCCATGTGCGTTCGACGCACACACCCGCCCTCTGGAGTGACTCCCCATGCAGCAAGCAGGCAGCCTTTTCGTGGTCGCAGCGCCCAGCGGCGCGGGCAAGTCCAGCCTCGTCAGGGCCTTGCTGGAGATGGATTCCCACCTCGGCATGTCGGTGTCGCACACGACGCGGACGCCCCGAGGTCAGGAGCAGGAAGGGCGCGAGTACCACTTCGTCAGCGAGCCCGACTTCCGTGCCATGGTCGCCGCCGGGGAGTTCATCGAATGGGCTGAAGTCCACAGCAACCTCTACGGCACCTCGCACGCCGCGATCGACAGCCGCATCTCCCAAGGCCACGACGTGGTGCTGGAGATCGACTGGCAGGGCGCGTTGCAGATCAAGCAGTTGTTCCCGGACGCGGTGCTGGTGTTCATCCTGCCGCCGAGCTGGGAAGAGCTGGCGCAGCGCCTGAACCGGCGCGGGGAAGACCATCCGGACGTGATCGCGCAGCGGCTGCTCAACGCCCGACATGAAGTGGCCCAGGCCCGACATTTCGACTTTGTTATCATCAACTCCCTGTTCGAAACGGCGGTTTTCGATCTGAAAACCATCGTTCACTCGCAGCGACTGCGTTACGCGGTGTTGTCGAAGAACAAGCCCGCCGTATTTCAGGCACTGAACCTCGATTGATTCCCGATCAAGGTCGCCAAAGTCACACCTCTGGAGCACCGCATGGCCCGCATCACCGTGGAAGATTGTCTCGTTCATATTCCCAACCGATTCCAGTTGGTGCTGGCGGCCACCTACCGCGCCCGCATGCTGAGCCAAGGCCACGCGCCGAAGATCGAAACCAAGAACAAGCCCGGCGTGACCGCGTTGCGCGAGATTGCGGCTGGCGAAGTGGGCATCGAGATGCTGCGCAAGGTGCCGGTCTGATCGACCCGCTCTGCACACGATGAAAACGGCCCTTCGGGGCCGATTTTCATGGCCGGCACCCTGCCCTTGATGACAGCCCGATGTCGGGCCCATCCAATACGGGATAAATTAGTGTGATGGGCAATCTGATCGGCGATACCGTCAAGGAGGCGATCAACGCGGTGCGACGTCGACCGTGCCCCACGGCCGCGCCCACAGATGCCGCTGCCGCGTCGTTCGACGCACTGACCAGCAAGCTCGACTACCTGGACCCGGCCGACATCCGCCGCGTCCGCGACGCCTACCGCTACGCCGACGAAGCGCACCTGGGCCAGTACCGCGCCAGTGGCGAGCCCTACATCACGCACCCGATCGCCGTTGCCGGCCTGTGCGCCGAATGGAAGCTCGATGCCCAGGCGATCATGGCGGCGTTGATGCACGACGCGATGGAAGACTGCGGCATCACCAAGGCCGAGTTGATCGAGCGCTTCGGCGCACCGACCGCCGAACTCGTCGACGGGCTGACCAAGCTCGACAAGCTGCAGTTCTCGACCCGCGAGGAATCGCAGGCTGAGTCATTTCGCAAGATGCTGCTGGCGATGGCGCGCGACGTGCGCGTGATCCTGATCAAGCTCGCCGACCGGCTGCACAACATGCGCACGATGGAGTCGGTGGGTGCCGACAAGCGCGTGCGCATCGCCCGCGAAACACTGGACATCTACGCGCCGATCGCCCACCGGCTGGGGCTGAACCAGACCTACCGCCAGCTTCAGGAACTGTCGTTCCAGCACCTGCGACCCTGGCGCTACAGCGCCTTGTCGAAAGCAGTGTTCAAGGCGCGTGGCAACCGGCGTGACCTGGTCGAGCGCATCCAGCGCGATGTCGAGAAATCGTTCACCCAGGCCAAGCTGAAGGTGCAGGTCTACGGGCGCGAAAAGACACTGTTTTCCATCTACGGAAAGATGCGCGCCAAGCACCTAAGCTTTGCCCAGGTCAGCGATATCTTCGGCTTCCGCATCGTCGTCGCCACACTTCCGGAGTGTTATCTGGCGCTCGGTGTGCTTCACCAGCTGTACAGGCCACTGCCCGGGCGCTTCAAGGACTACATCGCCATCCCGAAAGCCAACGGCTACCAATCACTGCACACCACGCTGGTCAGCCCGCTGGGTACCGCAGTCGAGTTCCAGATCCGCACCGAGCCGATGCACGCCGTGGCAGAAAAAGGCATTGCCGCGCACTGGATGTACAAAACCAAGGGCAACGGCCCGGAGCACGCGCAGGAAGCGCAGCGGCTGGGTGCGATGTGGCTGCAGTCGCTGATCGACATCCAGGACGAAACCCGCGACGCCAGCGAGTTCCTCGAACACGTCAAGATCGACCTGTTCCCCGACGCGGTGTACGTGTTCACGCCGAAGTCGAAGATCCTCGCCTTGCCGCGCGGCGCCACGCCGGTCGATTTCGCCTACGCGATCCACTCCGATGTCGGCGACCACTGCGTGGCCGCGCAGATCAATGGCGAGCCGGTGCCGCTGCGCACCGAGCTGCGCAGCGGCGACGTGGTCGACATCGTCATCGCCCCCGGCGCGCGGCCGAATCCGGGCTGGCTGAACTTCGTGCGCACTGGTCGTGCACGCTCGAAGATCCGGCACCACCTGAAGACGATGGAGCAGGAAGAGTCGCAGGACCTCGGCGCCAAGATGCTGGCCCAGGCGCTGCGGGCCGAGGGCATGACGATGCCGCAGGACGACGGCCCTGGTGCGCTGTCGCCCGTCTGGCCGGCGCTGCTGCGCTGGAGCGGCAACCGCAGCCGCGAAGAGCTGCTGACCGACATCGGCGTCGGACGCAAGATCGCCTCAATCGTCGCCAAACGCCTGGCTAGGCTGCTGACCGAGCGCGGTGTGCGCCCCGATGCGGTGACGCTGACGCTGGGCCGCTACGGCGCCGACGAGGCCACCCCATCACAAGGCATGGTGCTGATCGACGGCAGCGAAGGCGCATCAATCCAGCTGGCCACCTGCTGCCGGCCGATCCCGGGCGATTCGATCCTGGGCTACGTGGGCCGCGGTGAAGGGCTGCAGATCCACACCACCGACTGCACGGTCGGCAAGCGTTTGCTCGGGCGCGACAGCGAAGACGGGCTGAACGTGGACTGGGCCGAGCAGCCGACCCGCTCATTCGAGACCGGCGTTTCCCTGCTGCTGAAAAACGGCAAGGGCGTGCTGGCCGAAGTGGCCACCGCCGTCGCGGCGGCCGAGGCAGACATCACCCACATCGACATGGGCGATCAGGCTGCATCTGAGACGGCCGAACTGAAGCTGCTGCTGGCAGTGCGCGACCGGCTGCACCTGGCCGAGGTGATGCGCACGTTGAAACGATCGGCCACGGTACTGCGCATCAGCCGCATCAAGCCCTGAGCCTGCGCACGCGCTCGATGATCAGCTGATGCCAGCGCTCGGGTAGCTCACCGCCAGTACCTCGATCAGGTCCACACCAGCCGGCGTCTGCACACGGACTTCATCGCCGACGCGGGCACCAAGCAGCGCGCGCGCCATCGGCGCGATCCAGCTGATTTCACCGGCCGCGCTGTCGGACTCATCGACGCCCTTGATCGTGACCGTGCGCTCCTCGTCTCGGGCATTGGCGTAGCGCACCGTGGCACCGAAGAACACCTGATCGGCACCACAGTGCACCGACGGGTCGACCACCTCGGCGATGTCCAGCCGCTTGGTCAGGAAGCGGATGCGGCGGTCGATTTCTCGCAGCCTTTTCTTGCCGTAAAGGTAGTCACCGTTTTCGGAGCGGTCGCCGTTCTTCGCCGCCCACGAAACGATCTCGACCACCTTCGGGCGTTCCACGTCGAGCAGGTTCAGCAGCTCGGTACGCAGTCGGGCGTAGCCAGCCGGCGTGACGTAGTTCTTGACGCCAGCCGGGATCGCCGGTGCGGCCGGGTCGGCATCGTCGTCATCGGCGTCGTCGGATTCCCTGGTAAAGGCTTTGTTCATGGTTGGCGGCTGAAGGCGTAAATGTCGCTGATGTAGATCAACAGAGGCGGCTCAGCCGAAGCGGCCATGCAGGAACCAGCCCTGCGCATCGGCGGCCACCGACAGCGGCAGGCGGGCCCGGTACAGCCACACCAGCGCGCCATCGGGCGTCTGCGCAATGAAGTAATCGCGCCCGGCGAGCGGCGCATCCCACCAGCCCGCCTCGATGCGTTCCGGCCCACACAGCAGCTGCAGCGGCTGCCCATCGAGCATTGGGCGTGATTGTCGTTCGGGCAGTCGCTGTGGTTCGTGCAGCAGCCAGACCGGGCGCGGCGCAGACACCGCCTGGGCGGTGCAGCGTTCGCGTTCAGGCGATGCAGGCCGGGCAGGCGACGGTCGCCGTGCGATGGGAGCGGCCGGTCCCACCGCATTGGCTGGCACCACATCGAGCACCCCATCGCGCTCGGGCCGATGGTCGGCCGCCGGCCGCAGACGCTGCACCTGCTGCGCGCCCAGGCGGGCCTGCAGGCGCTCGATCAGCTGGATCAAGCCTTCGCGTTCGCCGCGCGCTGCAGCGAACAACTCGGTGCTGAGCGGCGAGCCCCGAACCACGTCATCGCAGTACAGTCGCAATTCCAGCGTCGAGGCGGGCAGCGACAGGTGGGCCAGCCGCTCGCGCAGCAGCAGCGATAGATGGGCGGCATCGCACGATGCCTCAGCCAGCGCGATGGACAGCTCGGTGGCGACCGGGACATCGCTTCCCTGCCGACGATGACGCTCGTGGTGCATGAACAACGTGTAGTGCCGCACCCGTGCATGCTGCGCACGCGCCCAGGCAAGCAAGGGCTCGATCAGCAACTGGGCGCCGTGAAGCAGTTGGTCGGTGGTGTCGGCGCGGGTCTGCAATTCGATGCGCGCCTCGAAGATTTCGGGCCTGGTGATCCAGGCCGGCGATGGCTCGCAGCGCGCGCCCCGCGCCGTGTCGATCTCGTCGAGCAAGGCCGGGCCGAAACGGCGCAACAGTGCTTGGCGCGGCAGGCGACGCAAGGTGCCGAAGGTGCCCAGACCCATGCTGTCGAGCACGTCCCACTGCGCGCGGCCCGTGCCGATCAGCCACAGCGGGGCGGCATCGAGCAGGCCTTCAAGCTGAGACAGATCGGCAGCATGCCTTTCGCCACCAGCGCTGGAAGCCCAGCACGCCAGCACAGCCGCGCCTTTTGCCGTCGGCGCACTGGCCAGTTGCACGGTGCAGCTCAGCGGCAGCAAAGCAACACGCAGACGCTGCAACAGTGTGGCCAGCCCGCCAAAGCAACGCAGGCTTGCCTGCACCTGCAGCAACACGGTGTGCGGGGCGACCGCAGGCTCAGGCACGTCCGCCCAGCAGACCTGGTTGACGACAATTACCTTGGCCGGTCGACGACAACCATCTTGGCCGGTTGAAGGCCTGCGCCGGGCGGGTCGTGGAGGCGGGGCTACCGTGAGT
>JAYVEB010000196.1:0-3537 GCA_043749095.1 Burkholderiales bacterium
GGTCTTGGAAGCGACTTCCTTGACCATCTGCGCGCCCATGTTCTGCAGCTTGTCTTTCAGCTCGATTTCCTTGGCCACGGACACACCGTCCTTGGTCACGGTGGGGGCGCCGAACGAGCGTTCGAGCACCACATTGCGACCCTTGGGGCCCAGCGTGACCTTGACCGCATTGGCCAGGATGTTCACGCCTTCGACCATGCGGGCACGTGCCTCGCCGCCGAAAATTACGTCTTTTGCTGCCATTTTAAATTCTCCGAATGTTTGTGAATGACCGCTTTCGTTCACCGTTCAGTTGTCGGGAAAGAAAGCGTAGCAAGCAGTGGGCTGGCTAGGCGGACGGAGCGCAGGAACCGGAACGTACTGGTACGTGAGGATTCTGAGCACCGCCCAACGACGCCAGCGCGTCGCGCAGTGGCTTTATTTCTCGACAACAGCGAAGAGGTCTTCTTCGCGCATGACGAGCAGTTCATCGCCGTCTACCTTGGCGGTCTGACCGCTGTACTTGCCGAACAGAACGCGGTCACCGACCTTGATGTTCAAGGCAATGAAATCGCCCTTTTCGTTGCGCTTGCCGGGGCCGACTGCGAGCACTTCGCCTTGATCAGGCTTTTCAGCTGCGGCGTCGGGGATGACGATGCCAGAGGCTGTCTTGGTTTCCTGTTCCAGGCGCTTGACGATCACGCGATCGTTCAGAGGACGAAGTTTCATAGCATCTCCTTGAGGGATAAAAATCGAGTTCGATGTGGGTACGGGCGTGGAACGGCTCACCGAAGCGGCTCGTCCGACGGCTCCTGCGGGGCCGGGATGTCGTTAGCACTCGATAGCCACGAGTGCTGACAATTAGATTATAGGGACGATGCGAGACAGTTCAAGGGGGAGCGTCGGATCGCAGTGAGCGCGCCCATATCTGCGCGGGCTGCCATTGAGCAGTACCTCACGCCGATCAGTGAGGTGGTGACGCAGCGCTCTCGTCGGTGTCGTCGGGTGCGGTGCCGGAGGCGACCCGGTAGCCTTCGCTCGCCCACGCGCCGAAATCGACGTTCTTGCAGCGCGCGCTGCAAAAAGGGCGACAAGGATTCGTACTGGCGTAGACGCTGTCGCCGCCGCAGCCGGGACAGCGGACGATGCGCTCCGGCACCTTGATGGACTTCAAGAGCACAAGGTCAGCTCGAAGCTGCCGTCGCTGCCGTGCGGTCGCAGGCGACCCTCTGCATCCTGGCGCATCAGCCGCACCGACACCATCAAGCGGTGGCCTGTGATCTCGGGCACCAGACCGCCTGTCGGATCCAGGCGCACCCGCATCAGGTGGTAGGAGCGTCCGGTCGGCAGGCTTTGCTGGAATTGGCCGGCGACTGCGGTCACCCGCTGCGGTGCACCCGAGTCGCGCAGCAAGCCCAGCAGTACCGTCAGCGCCTCGGCCAACGGCAACAGCAGCGCGATCCAGCGGGCGAGGTCGGCGCGGCGATGGGCCGGTTCGTGTTGCTGCCAGGCGTAATAGGCGGGCAGATCGAACTCGCAGGTGCCGCCCGGAATGCTGATGCGGCTGCGGATGCTCATCAGCCATTCATTGGCGGTCAGCGCGGAGCCGGCCTTGCCGGGCAGCTCGTTGAGGCCTGTGTAGGCATGCTCGATTTTCGCGACCACCTCGTCGAGCGCTTTTTCCGAAATCGATGGATTGCCGCGATAGCTGTTGAGCTGGGCTTTCTGCCGCTCCAGGTCTTTCAGCAGGTCGGATTTCAGGTCGGCGCGCGAGCCGACTTCCATGATCTCGAACAGCGTGGCGATCGCGTAATGGTGATCGACGGCGGTGTCCCGAGTCGCCAGTTGCCCCAGCCGATCGAACAAGTGCTCCAGCCGAAGCATGGTGCGAATGCTTTCGTTGAACGGATACTCGTAAAGGACCAAGAGGCCTTCCTTCAACGGCTGGTGGAACGACTACAGGCGGGCGCGACAGCGGGAGGAATAGATTGTTCCACAGCGCTGCGACTCAAAGCGCTTGCCAGGTGTTCCACAGCGTTGAAATGCGCTTGGCAAGCGCCTCGGTCGAGATGCCATCGTTGACGATCAGGTCGTCTGCCACAGCGCGTCGCTGATCCCGCGTGGCCTGCGTTGCCATCACCGCCCTGACCGAGGCCTCGGACCAACCGGAGCGCTGCATCACCCGCTCGATCTGTGTCGCCTCGTTGCAATCGACGACCAGCACGCGATGCACCCGACGCCGCCACTGCGGTGACTCCACCAGCAGCGGCACGTCGAACACGACAACCGCCGAATTTGCTAGCAAGGCGGCCTCGCCTTCGGTGTCGGCCAAGATCATCGGGTGCAGGATGGCTTCCAGCCGGTGTCGGACCGCGGGATCGTCGAAGGCCAGCTGGCGCATCCGGCGGCGGTCGAGGGCGCCATCGGTGTCGATGGCTGTGTCGCCGAAGGCCTCACGCAGTGCGGGGATGGCCCGTCCGCCAGCTGCGGTCAATCTCCGAGAGATGGCATCGGTGTCGATGACCCCTGCACCATGCGTTGCCAGCATGGCCGCCACCGTGCTCTTGCCGCTGCCGATGCCGCCGGTCAGGCCGATGCGCAGCGGTTCAGCAGATCGCAGTGGGGGAAGAGCCATCTGGCGGGTGCCGACGCCGACCCATGGGCCTCAGGCCCAACCCAGCCAATCGAGGATGGTGGGCGCACCGATGAACAGCACCGCCAGACCCGAGCCGGCCAGGAATGGCCCGAACGGCACGTAGCGGCCTTCGCGAAGGTTACTGGCGAGTTTCATGCCGATGCCGACGACTGCGCCGATCACCGAAGCACCCAGCACCACCGGCAGCACCATCGACACACCCAGCCAGGCACCGAGCGCGGCCAGCAATTTGAAGTCGCCGTGGCCCATGCCTTCCTTGCCTGTGGCGAGCTTGAACAGCCAGTACACCGACCACAGTGACAGGTAGCCCGCGACCGCGCCCCAGACCGCTGCCGACAGCGGTACCGTCAAACCGACGGTCGAGGCGATCAGGCCTGCCCACAGCAGTGGCAAGGTCAGGCTGTCGGGCAGCAGTGTGGTGTCCCAGTCGATGCCGGCCAACGCCACCAGCACCGCCGCAAAACCACACCAGGCCAGCGTCGACGGATGTGCGCCGAAGCGCCATGCGAGGCCAGCGAACAGCAGCGCCGTGACGATCTCGAACGCGGGGTAGCGCGGTGAGATGCGGGTCTTGCAGGTCGAGCATTTGCCGCCCAGCCGCAGGTAACTCAGCACCGGGATGTTCTCGTGCCAGGCAATGTGGTGACCGCAGGAAGGACAGCGCGAGCGTGGTGCCGACAGCGTGATCTCGGCCGGCACATCGACCTTGACGCCCAGCAGGTCGGCGCTGTCCAGTTTCCAGCCGCGCTCCAGTATCAGCGGCAGCCGGTGGATGACCACGTTCAGGAAACTGCCGATGCACAGCCCCGCCAGCGCGAGGGTCCAGGGAGACAGCAAGGTGTCGATCAGCAGCGTGTCCATCTCCCGGGATCAGACCACCTGGCCGAGCTTGAAGATCGGCA
>JAYVEB010000197.1:0-3536 GCA_043749095.1 Burkholderiales bacterium
GCCCGGTGACGGTGGCCGAAGTGGCCGCCTCGATCGGTAGCGGCCTCGCCAAGGCCGCGCTCGCGGGCCGGGTCGGGCAGGGCGCCGCGGCGCAAATCGTGGACACCAGTTTTTTGCTCGACAACGACACGGCGCTCGCCATCATCACCGACAAGGACGCGGCCGGGCTCGACGTGATCCGCCATTCGACGGCGCACTTGCTGGCCTACGCGGTGAAAGTGTTGTTCCCTGAGGCGCAGGTCACGATCGGCCCGGTGATCGAGAACGGGTTTTTCTACGACTTCTCGTACGAGCGCCCGTTCACGCCCGACGACCTGGTGGCGATCGAAGCGAAGATGGGTGAGTTGGCCCGCAAGGACGAGCGCGTCGAGCGCCGCGTGCTGCCGCGCGATGAAGCCGTGGCGTACTTCAAGGGCCTCGGCGAGCACTACAAGGCCGAGATCATTTCCAGCATCCCGACCGGTGAAGACGTGTCGCTCTACCGCGAAGGCCCATTCGAAGACCTGTGCCGCGGCCCGCACGTGCCGAGCACGGGCAAGCTGAAGCACTTCAAGCTGATGAAGGTGGCCGGCGCCTACTGGCGCGGCGACCACCGTAACGAGATGCTGACGCGCATCTATGGCACGGCCTGGGCCACGAAAGACGACTTGCAGCAATACCTGCACATGCTCGAAGAGGCCGAGAAGCGCGACCACCGCAAACTGGGCCGCGAGCTCGATCTGTTCCACATCGACGAGCACGCGCCTGGTCTGGTGTTTTGGCACCCGAAGGGCTGGGCGGTATGGCAAAACGTCGAGCAGTACATGCGCGCCGTCTACCGCGACAACGGCTACCAGGAGGTGAAGGGCCCGCAGTTGCTCGACCAGGGCCTGTGGGAGAAGACCGGCCACTGGGACAAGTACCGCGAGAACATGTTCATGACCGAGAGCGAGAAGCGCGACTACGCGCTCAAGCCGATGAACTGCCCGGGCCACGTGCTGATCTTCAAGCAGGGTATCAAGAGCTACCGGGACCTGCCGTTGCGCTATGGTGAGTTCGGCCAATGCCACCGCAACGAGCCGAGCGGCGGGCTGCACGGCATCATGCGGGTGCGTGGATTCACGCAGGACGACGGGCATATCTTCTGCACCGAAGAGCACATTCTGCCGGAATGCGTGGCTTACACGACGTTGCTGCAAAAGGTCTACACCGACTTCGGTTTCACCAACATCCTGTACAAGGTTGCGACCCGGCCCGAGGCGCGCATTGGGTCTGATGCGGTCTGGGACAAGGCGGAAGCGGCGCTGATGGAAAGCCTGCGTGAGTCGGGTTGTGAATTTTCGATCGCACCCGGTGATGGCGCCTTCTACGGGCCGAAGATCGAATACACGCTGAAAGACGCACTCGGACGGCAGTGGCAATGCGGCACGATGCAGGTCGATTTTTCAATGCCTGAGCGCCTGGGCGCCGAGTACGTTGCCGAGAGCGGCGACCGTCATGCACCGGTGATGCTGCACCGCGCCATCATCGGCAGCTTCGAGCGATTCATCGGCATGTTGATCGAACACCACGCCGGCGCGCTGCCGGCCTGGCTGGCGCCCGTGCAGGTGAGCGTGCTCAATATCACCGATGGCCAGGCCGACTATGCCCGGGAAGTGGTCAAAACGCTGCAAAAACAAGGACTTAGAGTTGAGTCCGATTTGCGCAACGAGAAAATTACCCGTAAAATCCGGGAGCATTCGATGCAAAAGGTTCCGTACATCCTGGTCGTGGGCGACAAGGAGAAGGCAAACGGGGCCGTTGCCGTGCGCGCCCGGGGCAATCAGGACCTCGGGGTGATGCCGCTGGCCCACTTCGCACAGAAGCTCGCCAATGACATCGCCCAAAGAGTGTGAAAACACCTGCGCTGTCGTCGCAAGACGGCGGTTGCATCCGGAACGCCAGGGCGCGCGTTGTCGATTGATTGGATTCCGCTGCCTTGGGGTCCGTTGAAGGGTTTTGACCATCGCTACTTTTGCTGACCGCCGTACTCCAAACGCAGAGCGTAAACACCGCCTGAACCGGGAGATCATGGCTCCGGAAGTCCGCCTGAACGGGCCCGAGAACGAACCGCTTGGTATCGTGAGCATCACGGAGGCCTTGCGCCTTGCCGGTGAGGCTGATGTCGATCTCGTAGAGATCGTTGCGCAGGCCGACCCGCCAGTGTGCCGCTTGATGGACTACGGCAAGTTCAAGTATCAAGAGCAAAAGAAGGCGGCCGAAGCCAAGTCGAAGCAGAAGGTCATCGAGATCAAGGAAGTCAAGTTCCGGCCGGGCACGGACGAAGGCGACTACGTCATCAAGATGCGCAACCTGCGTCGTTTCATCGCAGAAGACGGCGACAAGGGCAAGGTGACACTGCGCTATCGCGGCCGCGAGATCACCCACCAAGACATTGGCATGCGCCTGCTGGAACGCATTCGCGATGAGTTGGCCGACGTGTCCGTGGTCGAGAACATGCCCAAGCTCGAAGGGCGCCAGATGATCATGGTTTTGGGCCCGAAGAAACGTTCGTAGATTTCAGAGAGTTCAATGCCTCGATCTGGTCATCGGGGTGTTGTCAGAAGCGACTGCAGGCCTACAAGACGGCAAGAGCTTTGCCGGCGCCTGCAGGAGCAATCAAAAAGGAGCATCACATGCCCAAAATGAAGACCAAGAAAAGTGCAGCCAAGCGGTTTCGCGTTCGTCCAGGCGGCACCGTCAAGCGGGGCCAGGCGTTTAAGCGCCACATCCTGACCAAGAAGACCACGAAGAACAAGCGCCATTTGCGTGGCGCCGTCAACGTGCACAAGACCAACATGGGGCACATCAAGCAGATGATGCCCTTTGCCGGCCTCTAACTTTTTCGAAGGAGAAATCACATGCCTCGCGTCAAACGTGGTGTAACAGCCCGCGCTCGTCACAAGAAAGTTCTCGCACTCGCCAAGGGTTACCGCGGCCGCCGCAAGAATGTATACCGCATTGCCAAGCAAGCCGTCATGCGTGCCGGGCAATACGCATACCGTGACCGCCGGACCAAGAAGCGCGTCTTCCGTCACCTGTGGATCGCACGGATCAACGCCGGCAGCCGCAGCCACGGCGTCACGTACAGCAAGTTCATGGCCGGCTTGAAGAAGCTGTCGATCGAGATCGACCGCAAGGTTCTCTCCGACATGGCCATCCACGATCCGGCGGCGTTTGCCAGCATCGTCGAGAAGGTGAAGGCCCAACTCGCTTGAATGTCGTGACTCTGCAGCGCGCTCATACGCACTGCAGCGCGGCAAGCCCGGCTGGCGGTAACGCAGGCCGGGTAAGCTTCCCAAGGCCGGCCATGTGCTCGGCCTTTTTTGTTTTTGCAGCAGACCGATGAACGACCTAGCCCCATTGGTGCAAGACGCCTTGACCGACTTTTCGCGGGCCGGTACGCCTGCCGACCTCGAGAACGCGAAGGCTCGCTATCTCGGCAAATCCGGCCGCATCACCGAGCAGCTCAAGGCGCTGGCCGCCTTGCAGCCCGACGAGAAGAAGGCACGCGGCGC
>JAYVEB010000198.1:0-11375 GCA_043749095.1 Burkholderiales bacterium
CGAGGGCGTGGGGTGACCGGCGCAGCGAAGTAAAGGAGGAAGGCCGGATCGGTATTACTCGACGCGTTCAAGAGGTGAGCCGGCCTGGAGGACATGAGCGGAGCCGGTCACCCCGCGCCCTCGGCAGCACTCACCGACCGCTACGTCTTGATCGGCACAGCTGCCGCCTGCGCCGCACGCTGAGCCGCCGCCGCTCGCAACGCCTTCAGCTTCTCGCGTGGGTCTTCCTTCACCGTCACCTCGTGCAATTTCATCTCGGCGATGAAGCGGCTCGGCACGCCCTGGATCGTGTCGCGGCCTTTCTTGCGGCGGCGCAGCGTACTGACCTGCAGCGTGCTGCGCGCGCGGGTGATGCCCACGTACATCAAGCGCCGTTCTTCCTGCAGCCGCTCGGCCGTCATGTCGTCATCGTCGGAGCGAAACGGCAGCAGGCCTTCATTGACGCTGACCAGCGTCACATGCGACCACTCCAGGCCTTTGGCCGCATGCAGCGTGCTCAACGTCACCACGTTCTGTTCGTCACCACGCTCGGCCAGGCTGATGATCACCGAGATGGTCTGCGCGACGTCAAGCACGCTCTGCTTCTCGGTTTCGACCGGCCCTTTTGAAAAAGACGTGCCGCCATCGTTTTCGATCTCGCCACCGCAACGCTTGGCGATCCAGTCGACGAAGTCGAGCACATTGCCCCAACGCGCCGCGGCGAGCTTTTCGCTGTCCTCGCCGTCCATCAGGTGCTGTTCGTAGCCGATGTCGTTCAGCCAGCCGGTCAGCAGTGCTTTCGCGTCGTCGGCGCCCGTGGTGTGGCGCGCGCGGTATTCCAGATCGTTCACATAACGGCCGAACTCATGCAGTGATCCGATGGCGCGGGCCGGCACCGCCGTGCCCAGCGATTCGGCGAACAGCGCCTCGTACAGGCTGGTCTTCCAGCGGCCGGCGAACTCGCCCAGGCTCGCCAGCGTCTGCGTGCCGATGCCACGTTTCGGCGTGCTGACCGCGCGCAGGAAGGCAGGATCGTCATCGTGGTTGACCAGCAGCCGCAGCCAGGCGCACAGGTCGCGGATCTCGGCGCGGTCGAAGAAGCTCTGGCCGCCCGAGACCTTGTACGGCAGGTTGGCCTTGCGCAAGGCTTTCTCCAGCATCCGGGCCTGGTGATTCGCGCGGTACAGGACCGCGAAATCGTTGAAGTCGATGTTGGGGCCTCCGGCGCCTCTGAGCGCCACGATGCGCGCAACCGCGCGCTCGGCCTCGTGCTCCTCGCCATCGCACTCGACCACGCGCACCGGCTCGCCATCGCCAAGGTCGCTCCACAGTTTCTTGTCGAACAGCTTCGGGTTGTTCGCGATCACGCCATTGGCCGCACGCAGGATGTGGCCGGTCGAGCGGTAGTTCTGCTCCAGTGCGATCACCTTCAGACTCGGGTATTCCTGCGGCAGCCGCTTCAGGTTCTCGATGGTCGCGCCGCGCCAGCCATAGATGCTCTGGTCGTCGTCGCCCACCGCGGTGAACAGGCCGCGGCGGCGCTCGTCGGGGTGGTCGACCAGGCTTTTCAGCAGCTCGTACTGCACGGCGTTGGTGTCCTGCACCTCGTCGACCAGCAAATAGCGCAGCGTGTCTTGCCACTTGGCGCGCACCTCGTCGTCCTGCCGCAGCAGCTTATGCGGCAGGCCGATCAGGTCGTCGAAGTCGACCGCCTGGTAGGCCGCGAGCTGTTCTTCATAGCGCTTCATCACCCAGACGGCAACGCGCTCGTCGTCGTTGGCTGCCACGGCTTCGGCCTGCTCGCTGTTCAGCCCCTGGTTCTTCCAGCCGCTGATCGTCCATTGCCAGCGCCGCGCCAGCGCGTTGTCGGTGGACGCACCCGCCTCCTTCAACAGGCCCAGCACGTCGTCACTGTCGAAGATGCTGAACTGCGGCTTCAATCCCAGCCGCGCGCCGTCCTGGCGCAGGATGCGCACGCCCAGCGAATGGAACGTGCTGACCACCAGGTGCTTGGCCGCACGGGGCCCGACCAGCTGCTTCGCCCGCTCGCGCATTTCCTGCGCGGCCTTGTTGGTGAAGGTGATGGCCGCGATCTGGCCCGGCGCATAGCCCGCGTCGAGCAGCCGCGCGATCTTGTGGACGATGACGCGCGTCTTGCCCGAGCCGGCACCTGCCAGCACCAGGCAGGGGCCGGCGAGGTAGTGCACCGCGTCGAGCTGCGCGGTATTCAGGCTCGCGGGCGCGGAGGTCACGCAGCGTGCATCGTTCGGACTGTGTCAGCCCTCACGGCGCTCCGCACAGGCAGTGCGTGACCGCGGCAAACGGCTTGCGGCCATCAACCAGCTCGACCAGCCAGCCCAGGTCCTTGCGGACCGGGCCGGTGACGCGCTCGGGCAGGCCGAGCGGCACCAGTTGCAGGTCGAAATGTTGGGCCAGCACACGGGCCGTGGCACCGCCGAAGGCTTCGATCAGGCGTTCGAAACGGCCCGGTTCGCGGTCGATGTAGACGATGCGGTAGCCAGGCGCCTTAGCAGATGCAGCGGACGCAGTCTTGTCAACGCCACCGCCGTCGCCCAGCTTCGCGCGCAGCGCCGCCGAGCGGATCGCGGCGTTCAGCCCGCCGATCGTGTCGACCAGCCCGCGCTCCTTGGCCTGCAGGCCGGTCCACACGCGGCCCTGCGCCACCGCGTCGATCTTCTCCGGCGTGGTCTTGCGGGCCTGCGCGACCTTGCCGATGAAGTCGGCGTAGATGTGGTCGACGCTGGTCTGCAGCATGCCGATGAAGCGCGGATCGGGCTCGCGCCGCGGGTCGGCGGCGGCGCCCAGCCAGGTGGTGGTCACACCCTCGGCATGGACGCCCAACTTGTCGATCGCACGCGACGCGTTCGGCAGCAATGCAAACACGCCAATCGAGCCGGTGACGGTGGCCGCATCGGCCATCACCTCGTCGGAGGCGGTCGAGATCCAGTAGCCGCCCGAGGCCGCGACGCTGCCCATCGATACCACCACCGGCTTGCCGGCGGCACGCGTCAATTCGAGCTCGCGGCGCACGAGTTCGGAGCCGAACACGCTGCCACCGGGCGAGTTGACGCGCAGCACCACCGCCTTGATCGCGTCGTCCTCGCGCGCCTTGCGGATCAACGCCGCCGTCGACAAGCCCCCAACCGCCCCGGCCGGTGCCGCGCCATCGACGATCTCGCCTTCGGCGACGACGATGCCTACCGCCGGTGTGGTGACGAGCGCGCTGGCCTCACCGCGCTGCGATGGCGCCAGCCGCGCGAGGTAGGTGTCGAACGACACCTGGCGGAAGCTCTTGCTCTCGTTGTCGCGCACGCCGCGCTCGATCATCAACTCGCGCAATTCATCGCGGGTTTTCAGTGCATCGACCTGCTTCGCGTCCAGCGCCAGCTTGGCGGCATCGCCACCCACCGCCGCCAGCCGTTCAGGCAGCGCCTCGATCAGCGCCTGCGTGCTGCCCGCAGGCAGTTGGCGCGCGGCTTCGATGCCGTCGGTGTAGGTGGTCCACAGCGCGTTGTAGAGCAGCGTGTCGGCCTCTTTCGCCGCGGGCGACGGGCCGTTGGCGATGAAGGGCTCGGCCGCGCTCTTGAAGGTGCCGACCTTGATCAGGCTGACACCGACGCCGAGCTTGTCCAGCGCATCGAGGTAGTAGTTGCGCAGACGCCCGAAGCCGTCTAGGTACACGGCGCCCAGCGGGTGCAGGAACACCTCGTTCGCATGCGCGGCAAGGTAGTACTGCTTCTGGTCGTAGCCCGAGCCCCAAGCCGTGACCGACTTGCCGCTGGCCTTGAAGTGGTCGAGCGCATCGGCGACATCGCGCAGCGCGGCGAGCCCCGCGCCCTGGAACTCATCGAGCACCAGCACGACACGGCTGATGTGCGGGTCGGTCTCGGCGGCGGCCAGCACCGCCAGCACATCGCGCATCCGCGTGCTCTGCACGCCGTTGCCCTGCAGCTGCGCCAGCGCGTTGTCGCGCACGCCGCCCGACTGCTCCTCGACCAGCGGGCCCTGCAGGTCGAGCACCAGCGAGGTGTTGTCCTGCAGCACCGGGGTTTCGCGCTTGAACAGCGCGACCGCGATCAACACGATCAGCGCAAGAAACAACAGATTCAGCAGCGTGCGGCGGGTGGCATCTAGGAACCACCACACGGCACCGATGCCGCGTCGCAGCAAGGCAAAAGGGCGCATGGACATGAAAACTCCGCTTAGGGACTTTGGCGTAGCGCCGCGCCAGACTTTAAGCTCGTCGGCATCTGCACCGCGGCCAACGGGCCATGGGTTGGTGCAGATCGGCATCCATAGACTTTTTCTATGAATACAGTTTCATCAATTGGGTTTGCAATGTCTTGAAGCTTCGATAAATTTCATTGGCCGGCCACAGCGATGCACAAGGCATCGAGCCAGACCCAACAACCGAAGGAGAGAACCATGTCAACCGAAGCAAAGTGCCCGTTCGCGAGTGGCGCCCGTACCCAGGCCACGGCCCGCAGCGGCCAGTCCAACGCCGACTGGTGGCCCAACCAGCTGAACCTGAAGATCCTGCATCAGCACACCGCCCTGTCCGACCCGATGGGCGAAGGCTTCAACTACGCCGAGGAATTCAAGACGCTGGACCTCGATGCGGTGGTCACGGACCTGCATGCGCTGATGACCGACTCCCAGGACTGGTGGCCGGCCGACTGGGGTCACTACGGTGGCTTCTTCGTGCGCATGACTTGGCACGCCGCCGGCACCTACCGCATCGCCGACGGGCGTGGCGGCGCCGGTGCCGGCGCGCAGCGCTTCGCGCCACTGAACAGCTGGCCCGACAACGGCAACCTCGACAAGGCGCGCCGGCTGCTGTGGCCGATCAAGCAGAAGTACGGCGGCAAACTGTCGTGGGCCGATCTGATCGTGCTGGCCGGCACCGTGGCGATGGACTCGATGGGCTTCAAGACCTTCGGCTTCGCCGGTGGCCGCCCCGACATCTGGGAGCCGGAAGAAGACATCAACTGGGGCCGCGAAAAGCAATGGCTCGCCACCAGCGACCAACCCGACAGCCGCTACTCGGGCGACCGTGAGCTGGCGAACCCGGTGGCCGCGGTGCAGATGGGCCTGATCTACGTCAACCCGCAGGGCCCGGACGGCAACCCCGACCCACTGGCCTCAGGCCGCGATGTGCGCGAGACCTTCGCCCGCATGGCGATGGACGACGAAGAAACGGTGGCGCTGGTGGCCGGTGGCCACACTTTCGGCAAGGCCCACGGCGCCGGTCTGGAAAGCCACGTGGGCCCCGAGCCCGAAGGCGCTTCCATCGAAGAGCAGGGCTTCGGCTGGACCAACAGCTTCGGCAGCGGCAAGGGCGCACACGCCATCACCAGCGGCATCGAAGGCGCCTGGAAGCCCAACCCCACCACCTGGGACATGGGCTACTTCGACATGCTGTTCGGCTACGAGTGGGAGCTGAGCAAGAGCCCGGCCGGCGCTCACCAGTGGACACCGAAGAACTGCAAGTCCGAGCACCTGATTCCCGACGCGCACGACCCGTCGAAGAAGAGTCCGCCGATGATGACCACGGCAGACCTGTCGCTGCGCATGGACCCAGCCTACGAAAAGATCTCGCGCCTTTTCCACCAGAACCCGCAGGCCTTCGCCGAGGCCTTCGCCCGTGCCTGGTTCAAGCTGACGCACCGCGACATGGGCCCGCGCGCCCGCTACCTCGGCAAGCTGGTGCCGAAGGACGTGCTGATCTGGCAGGACCCGGTCCCGGCCATCGACCACGCGCTGGTCACCGAGCAGGATGTCGCTGCGCTGAAGGCCCAGCTGCTCGCCTCGGGACTGAGCATCTCGCAGCTGGTCACCACCGCCTGGGCGTCCGCTTCGACCTTCCGCGGCAGCGACAAGCGCGGCGGCGCCAACGGCGCGCGCATCCGCCTCGCACCGCAGAAGGACTGGGAGGTCAACCAGCCCGCCGAACTGGCGACGGTGCTGCAGAAGCTCGAAGCGATCCAGACCGCGTTCAATGCGGCGCAGTCGGGCGGCAAGAAGGTTTCGCTGGCCGATGTGATCGTGCTGGGTGGCGCTGCCGCCGTTGAAGCAGCCGCGAAGAAGGCCGGCTTCGACGTGAAGGTGCCATTCACCCCAGGCCGCACCGACGCCTCGCAGGCGCAAACCGATGTGCACTCGTTTGCCCCGCTGGAGCCGCAGGCGGACGGCTTCCGCAACTACCTGCGACCGGGGCTCGAGGGCTCGGCCGCCGCGCTGATGGTGGACAAGGCCGAGCTGCTGAAGTTGACCGCGCCGGAGTTGACGGTGCTGATCGGTGGCCTGCGCGCGCTGAATGCCAACGTCGGCCAAGCCGCCCACGGCGTATTCACCCATCGCCCTGAGACGCTGACGAACGACTTCTTCGTCAACCTGCTCGACATGGGCACGGCCTGGCAGAAGTCGGCAGGTGACGCGGCCGTGCTGGAAGGCCGTGATCGGGCCACAGGCCAGATCAAGTGGACGGGCACCGTCGTCGATCTGGTTTTCGGCTCGAACTCGCAGCTGCGCGCACTGGCCGAGGTCTATGCCACGAGCGACGCGCAGGCCAAGTTCGTCAACGACTTCGTCGCGGCCTGGGCCAAGGTGATGAACCTCGATCGCTACGACCTCGCTTGAGGTCAGCGCCGAGTTGTCGGTCAAGGGCGGCAGCGATGCCGCCCTTTTTCATTGGCTGACAACAGGCGCGCCATGCCGTCCTCGCCCGCCACCGCAAAATCGCTGGGTTAACTCCCCCTTCAACCTGCGCGAGACCCTTGAGACATGAAACAGTACCAATGCCTGGTGTGCGGCTTCATCTACGACGAAGCCCTCTGCATGCCCCATGACGGCATTCCCGCCGGCACCCTGTGGGCCGATGTGCCCGCCAACTGGGAGTGCCCGGACTGCGGCGTCTCGAAGGCCGACTTCGAGATGGTCGCGATCTGATGCCCGGCGACGCCGTCTCGTCAATCTGCCCGGTGGTCGTGATCGGCAGCGGGCTCGCCGGTTACGCGGTCGCACGCGAGTTCCGCAAGCTCGACCCGGAGACGCCGCTGCTGCTGCTGAGCTGCGACCACGCGAGCTTCTATTCGAAACCGATGCTGTCGAACGCGCTGGCCGGACAAAAGACGGCAGCCAGCCTGCTGATGAAGTCGGCCGAGAAGATGGCCAGCGAGCTGAGGGCCGACATCCGTGCCGGCGTGTCGGTCAGCCGCATCGACACCGCCGCCCGCACGGTGACTACCCGCAATGGCGACGCGATTGCCTTTCGCGATCTGGTGCTGGCCTTGGGCGCCGACACTGTCTACCCGTCTCTGGCCGGTGACGCGGCGGATGCGGTTCGCTCGGTCAATGACCTCGACGATTACGCGCGGTTTGCCGAGGCACTGGAAGGCGCGAAAAGCATCGGGATCCTCGGTGCCGGCCTGATCGGCTGCGAGTTTGCCAACGACCTGCTGCACCGCGGCATCACACCGACGGTGCTCGATGTGGCCGACCGGCCCTTGTCGCGGCTGCTGCCCGCCGAGGCCAGCGCCTGGCTGCGCGAGCGGCTCGAAAGGGCGGGCGTGAGTTTTCGCTTCGGTGTGGCCGCCAGCCGCATCGACCGCGCGGAAGGCGGCGGTGTGCGACTCTCGCTGAGCGATGGCAGCGCGCTGCGTGCAGACGGTGTGCTGTCGGCAATCGGGCTGCAGCCGCGCACCGCCCTCGCCGCAGCGGCCGGGATCGCCGTTGCGCGCGGCATCACCACCGACCGGCTGCTGGCGACATCGGCCGCGCATGTATATGCGGTCGGCGACTGCGCTGAGGTGCTGGGCCTGAACCTGCCTTATGTGATGCCGCTGATGCAGCAGTCGCGCGCGCTGGCCGCGACGCTGTGCGGTAGCGCAACGTGGGTGGCCTATCCGGCGATGCCGGTGCTGGTGAAGACGCCGGCCTGCCCGACCATCGCCTGCCCGCCGCCGCCGGGCGCTGTGGGCGAGTGGCGGATCGTGTCGACCGGCGAGGCCTGCGAAGCCCGTTTTGTGCGCGCCGACGGCACCTTGCTCGGCTTCGCGCTGCTGGGAACGGCCACGTCGAAGAAGCAGGCCTGGGCGGCCGAGGTGCCGGCGTGGTTCGCTGACTGACCCCACCCGGGGTCAGATCGCCAGCGGATCGACATCGACCGCCCAGCGCAGGATGCGCTGATCCGCAGCGCGCTCGCGCCGCATGGCGTGCAGTGCGGGCAGCCAGTCGGCGAGGAAACGCTGCAAGGCCTGCCGCGAGGCCGACTCGACCAGCATCTGCATGCGCTCGACGTTGGCCACGCGTGCGATCGGCGTCGGCACCGGCGGGTACAGCGTCACTCCAGCAGACTCTGCATCGGCTTCGGCGGCATCGGCCACCGCCTGCAGGAAGCCGCGTGCCGCGTCGGTGGTGCGGGCCTCGGCGCGCAGCAGCGCCAGGTGCGAATGCGGCGGCAGCCCGGCCATGCGGCGCTCGGCCAGCTGCGACTCCGCAAAGGCATTGAAATCATGGCGGCACAGGGCGGCATACAGCGCGTGCTGCGGGTGCCAAGTCTGCACCCACATCTCGCTCGCCGCCGCCTGCGCCGCATCGCGGCCGGCGCGGCCTGCCGCCTGCATCAGCAGCGCAAACAGCCGCTCGGGCGCGCGGAAGTCGCTGCTGAACAGCGAGGTGTCGGGGTTGACGGCTGCGACCAGCGTGATGCGCCGGAAGTCGTGCCCCTTGGTGATCATCTGCGTGCCGACCAGCACATCGACCTCGCCTGCATGCACCGCGCCCAGACGCGCCTCCAGTTCACCTTTCGCGCGCGTGCTCTCGGCGTCGATGCGGGCAATGCGCACCGGGAGGCCATCGGGCTGTGTCAGCAGCTCGGCGAGCTGTTCTTCGAGGCGCTCGGTGCCGCGGCCGAGCGGCTGGATGTCGAGGTTGCCGCAGTCGGGGCAGGCACGCAGCACGCGTTCGGTGAAACCGCAGTGGTGACATCGCAGCGTGCGGTCGAGCTTGTGGAACACGCGCCACGCGCTGCAGTGCGGGCAGCCACTCTTCCAGCCGCAGTCGCCGCAATGCAGCACCGGCGCATAGCCGCGGCGGTTCAGGAACACCAGGCTCTGCTCGCCACGCGCCAGGCGCTGCTGCAGCGCGGCCACCAGCGGCGGCGAGAGCGCGGCCCCGCCCTTCACCTTCGGCTGCGCATTCATGTCGACCAGGCGCACCGCCGGCAGCGCACCACCGCCGATGCGCGCCGGCAGCGACAGCCGCAGATAGCGGCCTTCGTCGGCTCGCTGCCAGCTTTCCAGAGACGGCGTGGCCGAGCCGAGCAACACCGTCGCGCCTTCGAGCTTGCCGCGGTAGACGGCCAGATCGCGCGCCGAGTAGCGGGCGCCTTCCTGCTGCTTGTAGGACGGGTCGTGCTCCTCGTCGACGACGATCAGCCCGAGGCGCGGCATCGACGCGAACACCGCCAGCCGCGTGCCCAGCACCAGATCAGCCAGCCCGAGGTGCGCCGCCAGCCAGCTGCGCAGCCGCTGCGCTGGCGTCAGCCCGCTGTGCATCGCCACGAGATGCCGCCCGGCAAAGCGCTCGGCAAAGCGGGCTTCGAGCTGCGGCGTCAGGTTGATCTCGGGCACCAGCACCAGCGCCTGGCGGCCCTGCGACAGCGCTTGGGCCGCAGCGCGCAGGTAGATCTCGGTCTTGCCGCTGCCGGTGACGCCGTGCAGCAGCACGGTCGGCGCGGTAGCCGACCCTTGGGCCGCACTGAGATCGGTCAGCACCCGGGTCTGCGCGGCGTCGAGTTCGGGCGGGGTCGCCGCCGGTGCGGTCGGCTGCGGCACGGCCAGCGCCTTGTGGAGCCGCCCGATGCGCCGGCGCACCTGCATGTCGTCGAGCTTGCGCAACTCAGGCGGCAGCACCGACAGCGCGACCTCACCGATGCCACGCTGGTAGTAGGCCGCGGTGAAATCGACCAGCCGGCACCAGGTCGCGCTAAGTGGCGCCAGCGAGGTCAGCGCGTGGTGCAACGGCTTGAGACCGACCGCCGGATCGACCGCCGCATCGCCAGCCTCTGCCTCGCCCGTCCACACCACACCCGTGACCTCGCGGGCACCGAGCGGCACGCGGACCAACGTGCCGGGCGGCAGAGGCGACTCGCCGAGGTAGGTCAACGGCGCGCGCAGCGAGCTATGCGCCGGGGCATCCACCGCCACCTGCAGCCGTATGCTTTCAGGCACCGCTGTCAAGCCCCGAGTTAAACGGGAAAGCTAGAGTTTTTCTCAAACATACCTGGTAAGTCGCTGATTTGACTGATCTTTTCAAGCTGTGCACCCAATCTGTGGATAACTTTGTGGGTAAGCTTCGCAAAGCCATGATAAATCCTTGATTCATCGGGCTTGGCCTTGGATTGCCCACTTTCAGGGCAGGGTTCCAGGGCTAATGAAATCAACGACTTAGCGACGATTAAATAAATACTCCTGCTGCATTGCAGCACCAGGAGGTGCCCGCGGGGTAAGCAGGAAAAATGGGGATAAGTCAATGCCTGAGCACTCACTCACCGGAAAATTCAAGCGCTGAAACGCTCAGCGCCCGCCACGCCCCGCCGCGTCGGCTCAGCCGTGCTGCCGCAAGCGGCGCGACACCTCGTGGACCGCATCGACCAGCGCGGTGACGCTCTCCGGCGGCGTGTACTGGCTGATGCCGTGGCCGAGGTTGAAGATGTGGCTGTCCACCGTGCCGTTGCTGTGTACGACGCCAGGCGCGCCGAAACTTTCCAGCGTCTTGGTCACCTCGGCGCGGATCTGATCGGGGTTCGCGAACAGCACATTCGGGTCGAGGTTGCCCTGAAGCGCCACTCGGCCACCGACGCGCTCGCGCGCCGACTTCAGGTTGACGGTCCAGTCCAGGCCCAGCACGTCGGGCTCCAGCGCGGCCATCTCCTCCAGCCACAGGCCACCGCCCTTGGTGAAGACGATGTGCGGAATGCGCTGGCCATCGTGTTCGCGCTTCAGCTGCTGCAGAACGCGTCGGGTGTAGGCCAGGCTGAATTCCTGGAACGCGCCGTCGGCGAGGACACCGCCCCAGCTGTCGAACACCATCACCGCCTGCGCACCGGCTTCGATCTGCGTGTTCAGGTACAGCGCCACCGCGTCGGCATTGACCGCGAGGATGCGGTGCATCAGGTCGGGGCGGCGGTACATCATCGTCTTGACCAGGCGGTAGTCGTCCGAGCCGGAACCTTCGACCATGTAGCAGGCCAGCGTCCACGGGCTGCCCGAGAAGCCGATCAGCGGCACCCGGCCATCGAGCGCGGTGCGGATCTGGGTGACGGCGTTGAAGACGTAGTCGAGCGAGCCCAGGTCCGGGGCGCGCAGCGCCAT
>JAYVEB010000199.1:0-11365 GCA_043749095.1 Burkholderiales bacterium
TCAAGCCGGCATGCGCAACCAGCGAGTCGCGCACCGACAGCCGCGCGAACGGCTTGTCCAGCGCCACCGGCTTGCCGGCGTACGTGATCGCCGCCGAGCCGGTCGCCACGCGGGCAGCGTGGCGCAGCACCTCTTCGGTGTAGTCCATCAAATCGTGGTGGTTCCAGTAGGCGGCGTAGAACTCCATCATCGTGAACTCGGGGTTGTGCCGCACGCTGATGCCTTCGTTGCGGAAGCTGCGGTTGATCTCGAACACCCGTTCGAAACCGCCGACGATCAAGCGCTTCAGGTACAGCTCGGGCGCGATGCGCAGGAACATCTGCTGGTCGAGCGCGTTGTGGTGCGTGACAAAGGGCTTCGCGTTCGCGCCACCCGGGATCGGGTGCAGCATCGGCGTCTCGACTTCCATGAAGCCGTGGTCGACCATGAACTGGCGGATCGAGCTCAGTGCCTTGCTGCGCGCCGTGAACCGGGCGCGGGCGTCGGCATCGGTGATCAGGTCGACATAGCGCTGGCGGTACTTCTGTTCCTGGTCGCTCATGCCGTGGAACTTGTCGGGCAGCGGGCGCAGGCTCTTGGTCAGCAGCCGCAGTGTGGTCACGCGCACCGACAGCTCGCCGGTCTTGGTCTTGAAGAGCAGGCCCTCGGCGCCGAGGATGTCGCCCAGGTCCAGGTGCTTGAACGACTCGTAGCCCGCCTCACCCAGCGCATCCTTGGTGACGAACAACTGGATGCGCCCGCCGGTGGGCCCTAGCGATCCGTCTTGCAGCGTGCAGAAGCTGGCCTTGCCCATCACCCGCTTCAGCATCATTCGGCCGGCCACGCTGACCGCGAGGTTCAGCGCTTCGAGCTCCTCGTTGCTGCGCTCGCCGTGCGCCGCGACCAGTTCGGCCGCGCGGTGCGCGGGCTTGAATTCGTTCGGGAAGGCGACGCCTCCGCTGGCCTTCGATGACTCGCGGATCGCGGCCAGCTTCTCGCGGCGTTCGGTGATCAGCTGGTTCTCGTCCGCCGCAGGGCCTGCGGTGGTGGGCGAGGGCGGCGCGGAAGGGGCGTGGTCTGCAGTCATGGGGGCCGTGGTCGATGTGATCGGTGATTTTAGGTTGGGCGTTTCCTGGCCACCAGCTCGCGGGCGACCCTAAAATCACGCAAATGGTCAAACACGTTCTTGCAGACACCGTGCGATGACGGCTTGCGTTCGCCGATGGGCCTGATTCATCCGACAGCAGTGGTCGACCCAGGGGCGCAGCTCGGCTCTGGTACCCGGGTGTCGCACTTTGCGCATGTGTGCGCCGGTGCCCGCATCGGTGCCGACTGTGCGCTGGGCCAGGGTGTCTACATCGGCAACGAAGTCAACATCGGGCGCAACGTCAACATCCAGAACAACGTGTCGGTGTATGACGCGGTGACGCTGGAAGACGATGTCTTCTGCGGCCCGAGCGTCGTGTTCACCAATGTCTTCAACCCGCGCGCAGCGGTGTCTCGTGACAGCAAGCTGTGCAAGACGCTGATCCGCCAGGGCGCGACGCTCGGCGCCAACTGCACCGTGGTCTGCGGCACCACCATCGGGCGCCACGCCTTTGTCGGCGCCGGCGCGGTGGTCAGCCGCAATGTGCCCGATTACGCGCTGGTGGTTGGCGTGCCCGCCCGCCAGATCGGCTGGATGAGCCGCCACGGCGAGCCGCTGGCCTTGCCGCTGAAAGGTGACGGCATTGCCACCTGCCCGGCAACCGGCGAACGCTATGTGCTGCGCGATGGGGTGTGCGGGCTGGCGACGGAAGTGGTGGCTTGAGCGATCTCTGATCGGTCTCACTCGTCTTCATGCGCCATGCAGACCGCTGGATCGAAAGCAAATATGTGCAGCGCCGGGGCAGGCTGGTCGCCTCGCGCCACCCCGCTGAAGTCGGTGTTGGTTCGCGGCTGATCACCGACCGCATCGCAGCGCTCTACGACCAGCACCTGCCCCGCTACGCCCGCGGTCGGCTGGTCGACTTGGGCTGCGGCAAGGTGCCGCTGTACGGCTGCTACCGCCGCCTGGTCGACGACGTCACCTGCGTCGACTGGCCGCAGTCGGTGCATGCCCTTCCAGATCGAGGGAGCCACCTCGATCTGGAAGCCGACCTGTCCCAGCCGCTGCCTTATGCCGATGCGAGCTTCGACACACTGATCCTGTCCGATGTGCTGGAACACGTGCCGACGCCCGAGGCGCTGTGGTCCGAGATGGCGCGCTTGCTGGCCCCGGGCGGCCACCTGTTGCTGAACACGCCGTTCCTGTACGGCGTGCACGAAGCGCCTCACGATTACGCCCGCTACACCGAATACGCGCTGCGACGTTTCGCGCGGCAGGCCGGACTGGACGTGCCCTTGCTGCTGCCGATCGGCGGCAGCCTGCATGTGCTGGCCGATCTGCTGGCCAAGCACCTGGCGCACCTGCCGGCGGTCGGCAACGTGCTGGCGTCGGCCGTTCAGGGCGCCGTTGCGCTGCTCGACCGCAGCCGCTTCGGTCAGAGCGTGTCCGCGCGCACCGGCCCACGGTTTCCGCTGGGCTATTTCATGGTGGCCCAGCGCCCGGTGGTGGCCGGCGCTGCGGTCGCTGTTGTCGGATGAGGTCGTCGCTGCGTGCGTTGCTGACCTACGTTGCGGCCCGGGTCGTCCCGGCGATCGCGTCGATGGCGCTGACCTTTCTGTGCATCGATGCGCTGCGTCCCGAGGACTACGCAAGCTACAGCCTGACCCTGCTGGCCGCAGGCGTCGCTGCGGGTTTTGTCGGTGGGGTCAGCGCGCAGGCGATGCTGCGCTATGCGCGGGAGTTGTCTGCGCAGGCCTTGCAGCGCGGGTTGCTCGGCCTGCCATTGTTGGCCTCGGCCCTGGCCTGCCCGCTGGTCGCCGCTTACCTGGCGTGGCGCGGTGAATGGTCGGGCGCGGCGCTGATCGCGATCGCGGCCATCCCGGCGCTGGCCGTCATGGACACCCGGCGCAGCCTGTTCGTTGCCAGTGCGCGTGCCGATGCGGTGTTTGCGCTCGATGCCTGGCGCGCCGGCCTGGCCCTGCTGCTGACCTTCGTGCTGTTGCACGGGTGGGGCGCGCGTGCGGAATCGCCGTTGTTGGCACAAGGGCTGTCGGTGCTGGCCTGCCTGCTGCTGGTCGGCAGCCGGCGCGCTGCGATGGTTCCCACCGGCAGTCGAGCGATCGATGCCCAGTACGTGGGCTACGGCGTCGGCCTGGCAGGCTGGATGGCGGTGATCGTTGCGCTGTCGCTGGCCGAGCGATCGGTGGTGGCGGCGGCCTCGGGGCTGGCTGCGAGTGGGCGTTACGCAGCACAGGCCGATATGATCAATGCGGTGTTCGCGGCCCTGGGCGGCGCGCTGGCGCAGGCGATGATGCCGGCCTACTTGGCGCAAGCGGCTGATCCTGATGTGGCCGCCCTGCGTCGGCTGCGCCGGCTCGCGATGCTCGGCGTGCTGGCGATCGGTGCCTTGTGTGTGCTGCTGGGGAGCGTGTTGTCAGCGTCGGGTCTGGGGCGAATTTCGGCTGCGTTGACCGGTGATGTGCCAACCGCCCTGGTGCTGGTGGCGGCAGGCGCGCTGTGGACCGCTGCCGGCTTTGTGCAGAAGCCGATCGAACTGCGTGGCCGCACGCACTGGCTGTTTGCCGGGGTCGCGCTGACCATGCTGCTGTTCCTCCTGATCGCGCCGACCCTGGCCGAAAGTCACGGCCCGCTCGGCGTTGCCTTGGCCAAGCTGATCGCAGGGTTGGCTTACACCGGCATGGCCTGGTGGCTGTGCCGGATCTACCGATGACGTTCGCGGTGGTCATCGTCAACTGGAACGGCGCGGCCGACACGCTGGCCTGCCTGGCGTCGCTGTATGCCGGCTCCGACCAGGCACTGGCCATCATCGTCGACAACGGATCGGCCGACGATTCGGTCATGCGGATCAAAGACGCGCTGGCACAGCGCGGCATCGAACTGCTGCGCACCACAGCCGCCGCGCTGCCCACGCAGCGGGGTGGCACCGGGGCGGTGCTGATCGATGCCGGCGAGAACCTCGGCTTTGCAGCCGGCTGCAACCTCGGCCTGCGCGCCGCGGTGGCGATGGCCTGCGAGGTCACTGTCTTCCTGAACAACGACACCGTGGTCGAAGCCGACGCGCTCGATCGCATCGCAGCGCGCCTCATCGGCGATCCCGCCTGCTACGCCTGCCTGCCGATGCTGACGGTGCATGGCAGCGACCGCATCTGGAATTGCGGTGGCGTGGTCTACCCGGTCGGTGTGCGGCGCTATCACCTCGCGGGTCGGCCTCGCGCCGAGGGTGCGCAGAGCGGCGAGATCGCTTGCAGCTTCTTCACCGGCTGCTGTTTCGCGGTGCGCACCGCCGATTTCGCGGCGCGCGGCGGGTTCTCCGAGCGCTTCTTCTTCGGCGAGGAAGACTTTGAACTCGCGCTGTGGATGCGCGACCACGCGCTGTCGGCGGTGTGCCTGACGACGGCGGTGGTGCAGCACAAGGTCAGTGCGGCGTTCAATGCTGCGGCGGGGCCGCGCCAGAATGCCAAGGTGTTCATCTATTACCTCAATCGATTCATCCACATGCGCCTGCGGTTCGGTGTGGCGCGCTGGTGGTGCTGGCTCGCAGCCTACCTCCCCTATGTCGCGGTGCTTCTTTGGCGCGGTGGCCGCTGGTCGCCGGGTGAATTGCGTGCCTTTCTGTGGCGGCTGGTGCAGCGGGCGCAGACGATGGATCGCGTGACGCGCAATGACTTTGAGGCGGTGATGGCGGGCCGTCTGGGAGTGCGGTCTTGAGTGCTGTCGTGAGCATCGACACGGCGCCACACTGCCGCATCTGCGACAGCGCCGGCCCGTTCCAGCAGCACCGGGTGCGAGACATGATGTTCGGTCCGGGCGAGCACTTCAACTACTGGTTGTGCGCGGCCTGCGGCTGCCTGCAGATTGCCGACATTCCGGCGGACTTGTCGCGCCATTACGGCGAGGGCTATTACTCTTTCGGTGAGCGCATCACGCCAGGCCGCCTGGGCAGGCTGATGGTGCGCGCGCGCAACCGGCATCTCACAGGACACTTCAACCCGCTGGGCTGGGTGCTGGCTCGGCTGCGGCCTTTCCGTGCGCTGGCGTCGCTGCGGCCACTGGGGTTGCGGCCTGACGCACGCATCGTCGATGTGGGCTGCGGCAGCGGCGAGTTGCTGCTGGCCCTGCAGTCGGCTGGCTACACCCGGCTGCAGGGTGTCGACCCGTTCATTGCGCACGACCTCGACCTGGGTGCTGGCCTGCACGTTCAGAAAGCCGAACTGGACGCCTTGCCCGCGTCGTCGTTCGATTTGGTGATGTTCCACCACTCGCTCGAACACATCGTCGACGAGCCTGCGGCCTTGCGCGCGGCGCACCGCCTGCTGGTGCCCGAGGGTCGTTGCCTGGTGCGCATCCCGACGGTCAGCTCGCACGCCTGGCGGCACTACGGCGTCGACTGGTGTGCGCTCGATGCGCCCCGGCACCTGGTGCTGCATTCGCGGCAGAGCATTGCGGTGCTGGCCGAGCGCTGCGGGTTCAGGGTCCGCCGTATCACCGACGACGCCGACGCGTTCCAGTTCTGGGGCAGCGAGCAATACCGCCGTGGCATCCCGTTGATGCGCAGCGGCTGCCACGACATCACGCCGGCGCCTGGTGTGTTCACGGCCGCGCAGTTGCGGGACATGGCGCGTCGCGCCGAGGTGTTGAACCGCGAGCAGGCGGGCGATCAGATCGCGGTCGAGCTGCAGCGCGTCGAATGAATTCACCGATGCGCACTGGTCTAGGCCCGTCGGATGCCACAGCCCGATGAAGCTGCTGCTGCTCGCGCCGGCCAGCGCGATCCACACCCAGCGCTGGGTCGAGGCTTTGCACGGGCGCGGCGTTCAATTGGTGCTGGCCACGCAGCACGACCCCGCGTCGTGGCGAGCACCGATCGGTGTGAAGGTGGCTCGCCTGCCGCACTGCGGAACGGCAGGCTACTTTCGCAATGTGCCTGCGCTGAAGCGGCTGCTGCGTGACGAGCGGCCCGACCTGCTGAATGCGCACTACGCCAGCGGCTACGGCACCACGGCCGCGCTCGCTGGTTTCCGGCCCTGGCTGCTGTCGGTCTGGGGCAGCGACGTTTACGACTTTCCGTACGAAGGCCGGCTCCAGGGCTGGCTGCTGCGCCGCAACCTGCGACACGCTGATGCGGTCGCGTCGACCAGCGAGGCGATGGCACGGCAGGTGCGCCGCCTGGTGCCCGACCTCGGACCGGTCGCGGTGACTCCGTTCGGCATCGACACCGACCGCTTCGTGCCGCAGCCGCAGCCGCACGACGGCATCGTGATCGGCACTGTGAAGACGCTGGCGCCGAAGTACGGCATCGATCTGCTGCTGCGGGCGTTTGCGCAGGTGCTCTCTGCTGCAGCTCCGAGTACCGTGTTGTCGCTGGTCATCGTCGGTGACGGCCCGCAGCGCGCCGAACTCGAGGCCTTGAGTCGCACGCTGGGCATCGCGGCCCACGTGCGTTTTGTCGGTGCCGTGCCGCATGCCGAGGTGCCGCAGTGGTTGAACCGCTTCGACCTGTATGTGGCCGCGAGCCGGCTCGACAGCGAGAGTTTCGGCGTCGCGGTGCTCGAAGCCTCGGCCTGTGGTCTGCCGGTGGTGGTCAGCGATGTCGGCGGCCTGCCCGAGGTGGTGGTGCAGGGCGAGACCGGCTCGGTCGTTCCACGCGAGGACGTGGCGGCCTTGGCGCGGGCGATTCAGCGGTTGGTCGCCGCACCCGAGTTGCGCCGCCGTCTCGGTGCGGCCGGGCGGGAACGGGTGCTGACGCATTACGGCTGGCCGCACAGCATCGATGCGATGCTGCGTTGCTTTGGCGAGGTCGTCGTGCGCCACGCGCAGCGGCCCGCGGCCTCGGCAGGCGCTGTCCGATGAATGACGCGATGCACACCGTCAGCGTCATCGTGCCTTGCCGCAACGAGCGTGCGCACATCGCCTCGTTCTGCGCCGACCTGGCACGCCAGACGCTGCCCAGCGGATGGGTTCTGCAGATGCTGATCGCGGATGGCCGCAGTGACGACGGTACGCGTGAGGTGCTGCAGCCGCTGTGCGCGGGCGACCCGCGGATGCAGCTGATCGACAATCCGCAGTGCATCGTCTCCAGTGGGCTGAACCGCGCGATCGACGCGGCACGCGGCGAGGTGATCGTGCGCATGGATGTGCACACCGCTTACGCCACCGACTACATCGCCGAATGCCTGGCCGCCTTGCAGGCGACGGGCGCCACCTGTGTTGGCGGGCCGTGGCGACCGGTGGGCGCCGGCTGGCCGCAGGCGGCCATTGCCCTGGCGTTTCAAAGCCGCCTCGGCTCGGGCGGTGCGGCATCGCGGCGCGTCGATTTCAGTGGCCCGGTGGATACGGTCTACCTCGGCGCCTGGCGTCGCGAAGAGTTGCTGCGACTCGGTGGCTTCGACGAGTCGCTGGTACGCAACCAGGACGACGAGCTGAATCTGCGCATCGTGCGCGCCGGGGGCAGCGTCTGGCAGAGCGCGACCATCCGCTCGAGCTACACGCCGCGCGGCTCGTACGCGGCGCTGTTGCGTCAGTTCTATCAATACGGCTACTGGAAGGTGCCGGTGATACGCAAGCACCGGCTGCCGGCATCGCCCCGCCACCTGGCGCCGTTCGCCTTCGTGGCTGGCCTCGCTGTGCTGGCCGTGCTGGCACCGTGGTCGACGCTCGCACGTGCTGCGCTGGCGGGTGTGCTCGCGGTATACGCGCTGGCCGCGCTCGCCAATGCCGCCCTGCTCGCGCGTGCGCCGCATCGCCTGCGCGACACCCTCGGCATTGCGGGTGCCATCGCCTGCATGCACCTGGGTTACGGCCTGGGCTTCGGCCGGGCGCTGGTCGAGGTGTTGCTGTTGCGGCGCACGCCTGGTGCGGCGGCCACGCGCCTGACGCGCTGACCTGACCCGCTGACAATTCGCCCGTGACCACCACGCCCCAGCACGACGACGAACCGATAGCGGTGGCCGAACGCTATGCCCGGCGTGCGGCCCGGCACGAGGCGCGCGGCGTTGGCGATGACCTTTACAGCCCGCTGCGCCCGGAGGTAGTGCTGGCGCGGCAGCAACGGCAGCGGGTCATGCTGGATCTGCTGTCGCGTCACGCGGCGCAACCATTGGACCAATTGCGCGTGCTTGAAATCGGCTGTGGCAGCGGCAGCAACCTGCTCGAACTAGCCAGCCTGGGTTTCGACGCGAGCCGGCTGGTCGGCAATGAACTGTTGCCCGAGCGTGCAGCCGCCGCGCGCCGTCAACTGCCGGCCCCCACCGTGCTGCACGAAGGCGATGCCACCCAGCTGCCGTTCGAGGGGGACAGCTTCGATCTGGTCTACCAGTCAACGGTGTTCAGCTCGCTGCTCGACGACGCGTTCCAGCTGCGGCTGGCCAACGCGATGTGGCGCTGGGTCCGGCCCGGCGGCGCTGTGCTCTGGTACGACTTCACTTACAACAATCCGCGCAACCCCGATGTGCGCGGCATACCGCTGGCGCGGGTACACGCGCTGTTTCCGCACGGCCGAATCGATGCCCGGCGGGTGACGCTGGCGCCCCCCATCAGCCGCCGCGTCTGCCGCATCAGCCCGGCGGTTTATGGGGTGTTCAACGCGCTGCCGTTTTTGCGCACGCATCTATTGTGCTGGGTGGCCAAGCCAGCAGTTTGATACAGTCCTGTCGCTGGTGCATCACTGCATCACTGCATCAGATGACATGTGATGAAAGGCTATCTCATGAGAACGACGATCGACATCGACGACGACCTCTTGGCTGCCACCAAGGAATTGGCTCGCAAAGAGGGGAGTACCGCCGGGCAGGTGGTCTCGCGGCTGCTGCGCCATTCTTTGACCGGCAGGGCCGCAGCTTCTCGGCCGCAGCGTACGCGACGCACTGCTGTCGCCGGGTTCGAGCCGTTCGCAGCCAAACCGGGTGTGGTGACGACCAACGCGCAAGTCGATGCGTTGAGAGACGCCGAAGGCGTGTGAGCCGCCTGCCTGTGACCCCGGGGTGACCTTGCGCGCTTTGCTCGATGTCAATGTGCTGGTGGCGCTGCTTGACGGCGGACATCTGCACCATGCCACTGCCACTGCCTGGCTCTCGGCGCATTCTGCTTCTGGCTGGGCGTCGTGCCCGCTGACGCAGAGCGGTTGCTTGCGCATCCTGTCGCTGAACAGCTATCCGAATGCCCAGCCGACTGCCGTCGTCGCCGAACGCCTGGCCCGCGCAACGGCAGGTGAGTTGCATGTGTTCTGGCCCGATTCGGTCAGCCTGCTGGCGCCCGGTGTGCTGCGCTGGGACAGGGTACTGACCGCCCGTCAGGTCACTGACACTTACTTGCTGGCGTTGGCGGCCGCTCACGGCGGGCGGTTGGTGACTTTCGATCGGGGCATCTCGATCGAAGCGGTGCCATCGGCGTCGGCCAAGCACCTCGTCACACTCGGTTGATGCACTACCGCAGATGACATCCGACACCCTGCCCTTCATCCCCTACGCCCTGCCCGACATCGGCGACGACGAGATTGCCGAAGTCGTCGACACGCTGAAGTCGGGCTGGATCACCACCGGGCCGAAAACGCGGCGGTTCGAGGAAGATTTCAGCGCCTTTCTCGGCGCACCGAACCCAGCTGAAGCGCCGCTGCACGCGATGGCCGTCAACTCGGCCACGGCCGGGCTGCACCTGGCGCTCGAAGCGCTGGGCATCGGCCCCGGCGACGAGGTCATCACCACCACGCACACCTTCACCGCCACCGCCGAAGTGGTGCGCTACCTCGGCGCCGACGTGGTGCTGGTCGACATCGACCCGGCCACCCTTTGCATCGATGTCGCCGCCGTCGAGGCAGCGATCACGCCGCGCACGAAGGCGGTGATGCCGGTGCACTACGCCGGGCGTGCGGCCGACATGGCTGTGCTTTTGCCGCTCGCACGACGCCATGGCCTGAAGGTCGTCGAAGATGCTGCCCACGCGCTGCCGACCACCTGTGGCGGCCGGCTCGTCGGCACGCTGGAAAGCGACGCCACGGTGTTCAGCTTCTACGCCAACAAGACGATGACCACCGGCGAGGGCGGGATGGTGGTGACGCGCAACGCTGAGTTGGCCAAGCGCATCCAGGTGATGCGGCTGCACGGCATCAACCGCGATGCGTTCGACCGCTTCACCGCGAAGGTGCCGAGTTGGTACTACGAGGTCACCGCCCCTGGCTTCAAGTACAACCTGACCGACATCGCATCTGCCATCGGCATCCACCAACTGAAGCGAGCGACTGCCTTCCAGCAGGCCCGCACCGACATTGCCGCGCGCTACGACGCCGCTTTCGCCGACCAGCCGGTCATCACGCCACCACAGCCACTGCCCGGCGATACACACGCCTGGCATCTGTACGTGCTGCGCCTGGCCGACGACGCGAAGCTGACGCGCGATGAGCTGATCGACGGGCTTTATGCCGCTGGCATCGGCTGCAGCGTGCACTACATCCCGCTGCACCTGCAGCCGTACTGGCGCGACCGGTACAAGTTGCAACCGCAACAGTTCCCGCACAGCCAGCGCGCCTACGAGCGGATGCTGAGCCTGCCGCTGTACACCCGGATGGGCGCGGCCGAGCTGCAGCGCGTGATCGACGCGGTGCGCTCGCTGCTGGGCTGAACGCGCTGATCCTGTCGATGGTGAAACGGCTGTTCGACCTGTGGGCCTCGGGTCTCGGTCTGCTGCTGCTGGCGCCATTTCTACTGGCCATCGCCATCGCGATCAAGCTGGACTCGCCCGGGCCGGTGTTCTTCCGGCAGGTGCGGGTCGGGCGCCGCGGCGTCGAATTTCGCATCCACAAGTTCCGCACGATGACGCACCGGGATGCGGGTGCCGAAGCGGCCACCGCTCAGATCACCATCGGCGCAGACCCCCGCATCACCCGCGTCGGTGCGCTGCTGCGTCGCACCAAGCTCGACGAATTGGCGCAGCTGATCGACGTGTTCGTCGGGCGCATGAGCCTGGTCGGCCCGCGCCCGGAAGTGCCGCGCTATGTGGCGCTGTACCCACCGGTCCTGCGCGACAAGGTACTCAGCGTGCGTCCCGGCATCACCGACCCGGCATCGCTGGCCTATCGCGACGAATCGGCGCGGCTGGCGAGGGCGGTGGACCCGGAGCGCGAGTATGTCGAGGTGGTGATGCCGGCCAAGCTTCAGCTGTCGGCACGCTATGTCGACGAGGCCAGCTTCATCGGCGATCTGCAGCTGATCGCCGCGACGTTGCAGGCGCTGTGGATGCGGACGCCACCATCGCGATGACGGCTGCGCTGACCTCGCTGCCGGCCAC
>JAYVEB010000200.1:0-11347 GCA_043749095.1 Burkholderiales bacterium
AGCGGACGGAGCCATTGATATCCAGGCTACCAACTTCCAGTACGCGCCTGCTATTGAAACGCGTTGGAAATTCCTGGCGAATCAACGACATGAATTCCAACTGTTCTTTGTGAGCCATGACCGACTGACCAAATAATTGACAGGTGGAAGTGTAGGGGCCAGTTTCTTAAGAGGTCGTTATCGAAAGCGCTTGATCATTTATACAAATGCATATCTCGAACCTCTTGCCGCTCACAGCGGCTGCCAGCGGTCGAAAGCAGCGGCCTGCCCATGGCACACGCCGTCTTCGTCGATCAGGTTCCAGACCACTGCCTGCTCTATGCGAAAGCGCCGCCCGGTCGATGAGATGCCCACCCCCGCGTAGTCGGTGATGCAGCCGTCGCGGGCGACCTGCTCCAACAGCCGCGCTCGCTCGTCGCGCAGAACCGGCTCGGCAGACAGCCGCGACGGCAGTTGGACGAACGAGGGCCAGTCCATCTCGAACAGTGTCAGCGCGCGCCGGGTGGATCAATGGCGAGCGTGGGATTCATGACGAAAGCGCGGTCCCGTCGGCTTTGTCAAGGCTGATGCTGTGCTGTCCCCCGCATCCAGAATGCCCTGTTTGGCATTCACGTCGCCAGCCCCACGCTGGCCTTCTCGCCGCCACAATCATGGGTACCGAGTTTGAGGACGATACCGATGAGCGACGCGAGCTTGCAGGTGCTGCACACCGGCTTGGCCCAGGCGGCCGCGGCATGGGCGGGTACCTGCACCCCGGTCGATGGCGATGGATTCGGCCCGTTCGACACTGCGGCCTGCACCGCCGACGAGCTCTGGCCGCGGCTCGCGGCTGCACCGGTCGATGTGCTGGTGGTGCACGGGGGCTGGGACGGCTGGGTCCACTGTGCGTCGGACGTGGCCGTGATCATCGTGGCGGATGCGCCGACGGCGGCCGACTGTGTGCGTTGGCTGCGTGACGGGGCGCAGGATATCGCCAGCACCGACGAACTGGCGCAGCCCGGCTGGCCGCGTCGGCTGCGCGCGGCGATTGAGCGGCAGCGGGTGCGGGCGGTGACCCGGCAGGCCTTCGCGACCGATGTGCACACCGGCTTGCCGCATGCCGGCCAGCTGATCGAACATATGAGCCACCTGCTGGCACTGCGCGAACGAGAGCCGGCGCCGATGGCGCTGCTGGTGCTTCGCATCGAGGGTCTGGCAACGACGATGGCCCGCCTGGGGCCGGAGGCCGCCGGCACGCTGCGCCGCAAGGTGGCGGTGCGTCTGCGTGCCGGCGTGCGCGCCAGCGATGTGGTGGCCTCGGTCGGTGACGATGCGTTTGCCGTGCTGTTGTCGCTGATCGACACGCCGGCCGATGCCGACCGCGTGGGCCGCAAGCTGCTGGTGTCGCTGGGGGAGACCTTCAAGGTCGGCGGCGTCGATCTGGCGGTGGCCACCGCGCTGGGCATTGCGTCGTATCCGGCCGATGGCACGCAGCCCGACATGCTGTTGCGTCGCGCGGCCGGCCTCGCGGCATCGGCGCAGGCGATCGGCCGTTCCGGGTACGCGAACCGGCTGGAGCGCGGCGCCACGACGGCTGCGAACGACGAAGACCAGCACTGAACCTCGTGTTGGGCGATGTTCAGCGCAGCGATGCGCCGAGCGCCGTCACCAGAAGATCGCCCACACGAGCCCGGCGATCGCCAGCCACTTCAGCATGTAGTAAGCGCGGTAGTTGCCGCGCTTGAATTCCTTGGCGGCAGCGCGCAGCTTGTAGCCTTGTGCGAACACCTTGTTCAGCCCGCCGATCGGCTCGCCGGTGACGTTCTGTGTCGAGGCGGCGGCCATGAAATGCTTGGCAAAGAGGCGGTTGAACGCCCGCAGCGGCGCGCCCCAGAGCGGCCGCTCGATGTCGCAGAACAGGATCACGCGCTGCTGGTCGGTGGTGTTGGCGGCGGTGTGGATGTAGGTCTCGTCGAACATCACCGCCTCGCCGTCGCGCCAGTGGTAGCGCTGGCCATCGACGTCGATGTAGCAGCCCGGGTCGTTCGGCGTCTGCAGCCCGAGGTGGAAGCGCAATGATCCCGCGTAGGGGTCGCGGTGCCGCACCAGTCGCGCGCCTGGCGGCAGTGAGGCGAACATCGCGGCCTTGATCGACGGGATCCCTCGCAGCAGCGCCACCGTCTGCGGGCACAGCGCCTGTGCCGACGCCAGGTCCTTGCCGTACCAGGTCAGGTAGAAGCGCTTCCAGCCGGTGCGGAAAAAGGAGTTGAAGCCGATGTCGGTGTAGCCGGCCGCCGCGCGGATGTAGCCCTCGTCGTTCAGGCGCAGCGCCTCGTCACGGATCGTCGGCCAGTGCTTTTGCAGCTCGACCAGTTCGGGGAACTGCGCCACATCGATGTAGGCACCGCGCGGGGTGCGCGAGAACGCATACATCACCAGATTGACTGGCGCCAGCAGCACGGTGAAGTCGGTCAGCGCGCGCGCCAGCTTGAAGCGCACCCGGCCGCGCAGGTGCACGTACAGCGCCGAGCCGATGAAGGTCAGCAGCACCCAGTGGCGGATTTCGAGCGTGGGGAAATGCATGCGTTGCGCTGGGCTGTCTCAACTCTGAATGTCGCCCAGGCACAGGTACTTGATCTCGACGTAGTCGTCGATGCCGTGGTGCGAGCCTTCGCGGCCCAGGCCCGATTGCTTGACGCCGCCGAACGGCACCTCGGCGGTCGAGATCAGCCCGGTGTTGACGCCCACCATGCCGTATTCCAGTGCCTCGCCGACGCGGAAGATGCGGCCGATGTCGCGACTGTAGAAGTAGCTGGCGAGGCCGAACTCGGTGTCGTTGGCAGCAGCGATCGCTTCAGCCTCGGTGTGGAAGCGAAAGACCGGCGCCACCGGGCCGAAGGTTTCCTCGCGGGCGCACAGCATGTCGGCGGTGGTGTCGGCGAGCACCGTCGGTTCGAAGAAGCGACCATCCATCTTGTGCCCGCCGACCAGCAGCCTGGCGCCCTTGGCCAGCGCATCGGCGACATGGCTTTCGATCTTCGCGATCGCGTTCGCATCGATCATCGGGCCCTGCGTCACGCCGGCCTCAAAGCCGTTGCCGACCTTGATGGCGCGCACCTTTGCGGCGAGCTTGTCGACGAAAGCGTCGTACACACCGTCCTGCACGTACAGCCGGTTGGCGCAAACGCAGGTCTGGCCGGCGTTTCGGTACTTGCTGACCAGCGCTCCTTCGACCGCGTTGTCGATGTCGGCGTCGTCGAACACGATGAACGGCGCATTGCCGCCGAGTTCAAGCGACAGTTTCTTGACCGTCGGCGCGCATTGCTTCATCAGGATGCGGCCGACCTCGGTCGAGCCGGTGAACGACAGGTGGCGCACGGTGTCGCTGGCGCACAGCACCTTGCCGATGGCAATCGACCGCTCGCTGTCGGCGGTGATGATGTTCAGCACGCCGGGCGGCATGCCCGCACGCTGGGCCAGCTCGGCCACGGCCAGCGCCGACAACGGTGTCTGCTCGGCCGGCTTGATGACTACGGTGCAGCCCGCAGCCAGCGCCGGTGCGACCTTGCGGGTGATCATCGCGATCGGGAAATTCCACGGCGTGATGGCTGCGCACACGCCCACCGCCTGCTTGATGACCAGGTAGCGCTTGTTGGCGTCGGTGGTCGGCACCGTTTCGCCGTAGACGCGCTTGCCTTCTTCGGCAAACCACTCCAGGAAGCTGGCGCCGTAGACGACTTCACCCTTGGCCTCGGTCAGCGGCTTGCCCTGCTCGGCGGTCATGATGCGGGCCAGGTCATCGGCGTGCTGGTGCAGCAGGTGAAACCACTTCATCAGGATCGCTGCGCGCTCTTTCGCGGGCTTGCTGCGCCACGCCGGCCAGGCGCGGTTGGCGGCGGCAATGGCGGCTGCTGCTTCGGCGGCGCCGAGGTTCGCGACCTGGGCCAGTGTGGTGCCGGTGGCCGGGTCGTCGACGGTGAAACATTGCGTCGCGCCAACCCACACGCCGTCGATCAGCGCATCGGCCTTCAGCAGAGAGGGGTCATTCAGGGCCGCCAACGGCGAGCGGGTCAGGGTCATGCGGTACTCCAGACGGGTTGTCCAATCTAACGCAGGGTCGGGGTTGCGCTAAAATCTGGCCTGTTCAACCAGATGTTTACACGTGGAGCGACCATGTCCCTGTCACGATCCATCAAAAGCATCGGTCTGTTCGAGGCAAAGACGCATTTCTCCGAGCTGGTCAGCCGGGCCGAGGCGGGAGAAGAGATTGTCATCACCCGACACAACAAGCCGGTGGTGCGGATGGTGCCGGTCCAGGCTGTGCCCGTGGTCGACAAGGCTCGGCGACGGGCAGCCATCCAGGCGATCACTGAGCTGAACGAAGACATACGACGCGACGGCGGTGCTACGCCCATCCCCGACATCGTGCAAGTGGTCCGCGATCAGCGCGAAGAACAGACCGCGCGCAGGCTGAAGGCGGCGGGCCTCGAATGAGCGAGGCGACGGTGGTGCTGGATGCATCGTACGCGCTCGCCATCGTGATGCACGACGAGGCCCAGCCCGCCAGCGCCGGCGCGGTGTTGGCGGCGCACCTGATCGCCCCCGCCATCTGGCCGCTGGAAATGGCGAATGCGGTGATGAGCAACCTGCGCCGCAAGCGCCTGGCTGATGCTCATGTGCCGCGCCTGTTCGACGCCATGGAGCAGCTCGATGTGGAGGTGTTTGCCATGCCAATGGCCACCGCCAGCCACTGGTTCACGTTCTCAACGCAGCACCGTCTGACGCCTTACGACGCGCAATACATCGACCTCGCGCTGCAACACCACTGCGCCATCGCCACCTGCGACGCCGATGTCGCACTGGCCGCCACCAGATTGGGTCTGACGGTGCTGGCCTGATGCCGCACTGAAGCCCACCCTTGAACCCTTTTGAAAAAGCAAGTGATGAAAGCCACCGACATCCGCCAGACCTTCCTGAAGTTCTTCGAGTCGAAGGGCCACACCATCGTTGCCAGCTCGCCGGTGGTGCCCGGCGACGACCCGACGCTGCTGTTCACCAACGCCGGCATGAACCAGTTCAAGGACGTGTTCCTCGGTTTCGACAAGCGGTCTTACACCCGCGCCACGACCAGCCAGAAGTGCATCCGCGCGGGCGGCAAGCACAACGACCTCGACAACGTCGGCTACACCGCGCGGCACCACACCTTCTTCGAGATGCTGGGCAACTTCAGCTTCGGCGACTACTTCAAGAAGGATGCGATTGCCTACGCCTGGGAGCTGCTGACCGAGGTTTACAAGTTGCCGAAGGAGAAGCTCTGGGTCACGGTGTACGCCGAGGATGACGAGGCCTACGACATCTGGAACACGCAAGTAGGCGTGCCGGCCGAGCGCATCGTGCGCATCGGCGACAACAAGGGCGCGCGCTACGCCTCGGACAACTTCTGGATGATGGGCGACACCGGCCCCTGCGGTCCGTGCACCGAGATCTTCTACGACCACGGCCCCGAGGTAGCCGGCGGTCCGCCGGGTTCGCCCAACGAGGATGGCGACCGCTACATCGAGATCTGGAACAACGTCTTCATGCAGTTCAACCGCACCGAAGACGGTGTGATGCACAAGCTGCCCAAGCCCAGCGTCGACACCGGCATGGGCCTGGAGCGCATCACCGCGGTGCTGCAGCATAGGCACAGCAATTACGAGATCGATCTGTTCGTCAATCTGCTGGCGGCGGCGAAGCGCGCGGTCGTTGCGGCCGGTGCCGGCGCTGCGGACAAAGACTCTCCGTCGCTCAAGGTCATCGCCGACCACATCCGCGCCTGCTCGTTCACAATCGTCGACGGCATTATCCCCGGCAATGAAGGCCGCGGCTACGTGCTGCGTCGCATCACCCGACGCGCGATTCGCCACGGCTACAAACTCGGTGCGCGCACGCCGTTCTTCCACACGCTTGTGGCCGCGTTGGCGGTCGAGATGGGCGATGCGTATCCGGAGTTGCGCCAGCAACAACAGCGTGTCACCGAGGTGCTGAAGCAGGAGGAGGAGCGCTTCTTCCAGACCATCGCGAACGGCATGGAAATCCTCGAAGCGGCGCTGGCGTCGCTGCCGGGAAACGAGGCGCTCAACGGCGATCTGGCCTTCAAGCTGCACGACACCTACGGCTTCCCGCTGGACCTGACCGCCGATGTCTGCCGCGAACGCGGCGTCACGGTGGACAGCGCGGCGTTCGACATCGCGATGAACCGCCAGCGCGAACAGGCGCGTGCCGCCGGCAAGTTCAAGATGGCGCAGGGCCTGGCCTACGACGGCGCGGCGACCACCTTCCATGGCTACGAGCATCTGGTGCACGAGGGCGCCAAGGTCACTGCGATCTACCTCGACGGCACTTCGGTGCCGACAGCCCGTGCCGGCGACGACGTGGTGATCGTTCTCGACCAGACACCCTTCTATGCCGAGAGCGGCGGCCAGGTCGGTGACACCGGCGAGCTGCGCAACCCGACCACGCGCGTGCTGGTCGAGGACACGATCAAGGTGCAGGCCAGCGTGTTCGGCCACCACGGTCGCATCGTCGAGGGCGAGGTTGCGGTCGGCGACAGCTTCACTGCGCGAGTCGATGGCGAGCGCCGCGCGAAAACGGTGCGCAACCACAGCGCCACCCACCTGATGCACAAGGCGCTGCGCGAGGTGCTGGGTGCGCACGTGCAACAGAAGGGCTCGCTGGTGACGCCTGAGCGCACCCGCTTCGACTTCGCGCACAACGCGCCGATGACCGATGCGCAGATCGCGAAGATCGAGTCATTGGTCAATGCCGAAATCCTCGCCAATGCGGCGACGCAGGCGCGTGTGATGGCGATCGACGACGCGCAGAAGACCGGCGCGATGATGCTGTTCGGCGAGAAGTACGGCGACGAGGTGCGTGTGCTCGACATCGGCAACAGCCGCGAGCTGTGCGGTGGCACGCACGTGACGCGCACCGGCGACATTGGCCTGTTCAAGGTCGTTGCCGAGGCCGGTGTGGCGGCGGGCGTGCGGCGCATCGAGGCGATCACCGGCGACAACGCGCTGACGTATCTGCAATCGCTCGAAGGCACGGTACATCAGTTGGCCAGCACCTTGAAAGCCGCCCCGGCCGAGGTGCCGCATCGCCTCGCACAGGTGCTCGATCAGGTGCGTGCGCTGGAGAAGGAACTGGTCGCGATCAAGGGCAAACTGGCCTCATCGCAAGGCGACGAGTTGCTGACGCAGGCGGTCGATGTCGGCGGCGTGAAGGTGCTGGCGGCACGCTTGGAAGGCGCCGATGCCAAGGCGCTGCGCGAGACGCTCGACAAGCTGAAGGACAAGCTGAAAAGCGCGGTCGTCGTGCTCGCCAGCGTGGAGGGCAGCAAGGTTCAGCTGGCTGCGGGTGTGACGCCTGACACCGTTGGCAAGGTGAAGGCCGGCGAGCTGGTCAACTTCGTCGCGCAGCAGGTCGGCGGCAAGGGTGGCGGCAAGGCCGACATGGCGATGGCCGGCGGCACCGATGCGAGCGGACTGGCCGCAGCGCTGGCGTCGGTCGGACCGTGGGTGACCGAACGGCTCTAAAACAAACGGGCGCGAAAATCGCGCCCGTTGGATCCCTAGGTACGGGTCAGAGCCAAGCCGAAGTCACAGCGACAGGCTGTCCTTGAGTTTCTTTTCCTTCTCGGCGCGCCGATGCGCTGCATTGAACTGATTCAGCATCCAGAAGGCGACGACGATGATCCACAGCAGAAAAAGAATGCCTTGAACTTTCATTCTGAGTACCTCGGTGTGATGGGTGAAGGATGACGGGCAGGATTCACAAAATTATCGTCAAAAACACAAACGGGCTGTTGCTTTTTGATGTTCACAGGCCAAGCGCGCCACAGTTTTCTGCGCGGTCAAACGGGAACCTGAATGGGGTGGCGACGAATGAGCGGCGCGATGGCCACGATGGTCGCCATCAACAGCACGATCTCGATCATGTAGACCGAGACATACCCGGTGGTCGAGGTGCTGTGCGCAGCGACGATGTCACGGATCACGCCACCCACCGCGATGGCCACACCGGCACCTGTCGCCTGCACCGCGCCCCAGGCGCCAAGAGCCAGGCCGCTCTGGTTCTTGGGCGCGAGGTTCATCGTTGCGGTCAGCGTGCCGTGGCCGAACAGGCCAGCTCCGAAGCCGATCAGCATCACGCCCGCACCGAACAGCCACTGCGAATGAACCGAGGCTGAAAAGATCACTGCGAAGAAAGCTGGAATGCCGAGCAAGGCGCCGGCACTCGCCATGCGGAAAGGATCGGCGCCGCGGCTCAGCACCTGCGACGCGAGTGTGAAGCCGAGCAAGCCGCCGATGGCCAGCGAGGCGGTCAGCGTGGTCGTCGAGCCGACGCTCAGGCCAAGAATCTCGCCGCCGAAGGGCTCCAGCAGCACATCCTCCATGCTGAATGCCATCGTCCCCAGGCCGACGGCCACCAGGCGCCGTACCGCATCGTCGCCACGGGTGAACAGCTCCCACGCTTGCCGAAATCCGCCTTGGGGAACGGCGCGTGGCGTGCGACTGCGGCTTTCCTGCTTCCACAGCGCGATCACGTTCAGCACCATGGTGGTCAACGCCGAGCCCTGGATCACCTGGATCAGCCGCGCAGGGCTGAAATCGGCCAGCAAGGCGCCGAACGCCAGCGCGCTCACGATCATGCCGAGCAGCAGCATCACGTACATCAGGCCGACCACCTTGGGCTGCGATTCAACCGGAGCCAGGTCACACGCCAGCGCCAACCCAACGGTCTGCGTGGTGTGCATGCCGGCACCGACCAGCAGGAATGCAATAGCAGCGCCCAGCCAGCCGAACCATGCCGGTGCCTGGCTGGCCTGGCCGCCACCCGACAGCACCAGCAGTGCGAACGGCATGATGGCCAGCCCGCCGAATTGAATCAGCGTGCCCATCCAGATGAAGGGAACCCGACGCCAGCCCAGGGCAGAGCGGTGGGTGTCGGAGCGAAAGCCGATCAAAGCGCGCAGCGGGGCGAACACCAGCGGCAGCGCAATCATGATCGACACCAGCGAGGCCGGCACCTTCAGCTCGACGATCATGACCCGGTTGAGCGTGCCGATCAGCAGCACCAGGGCCATGCCGACCGAGACCTGGAACAGCGACAGCCGCAGCAGGCGGGACAGGGGCAACTCGGGCGTGGCCGCGTCGGCGAACGGCAAAAAGCGTGGGCCGAGGTTGGCCCACGCGGAAACGAATCGTTGGCTGATCTGCTTCACGATGACGCGGAAACGAAACCCATGCCTGTGAGGAAAAGCGCGCGCTTGAACGTCATGGTCAGCCTTTGGGGTCGATCCAACGGTAACCAAAAGAAGAATGAGGTTCGGGAGACAGAGCCTCCCGAACCTTCACAAAGCGCGCCGAGCTTACTTCGGTGCTTCAGCGGGCGCCGCTACAGGCGCTGCGACCGCGGGAGCTGTCCGTTGATAGGACCCGTTGAAGTAGCCCTTTATCCAAGGCGTGTTCGTCGCCAAGGCAAGGTGAACGGAGAAGGACCCAACGGCAACGGCCACCAAGAAGATAGGAATTCCCACCTTGGGGCTGACCACTGTCCACATTTTTCCGTAGATCATGTTTGTCTCCTTCTGTGATCAGTGCAGCCACGGTGAGTAGATGTACGCCAGCAAATGTGCCAGCGCGGCGATGATCCCGAATATTTGCGTGCCCTGAATCAGATTGCGGTGAATTTCCTCTGATTCGGACACTGTCAATCCAGTGATCCCAACTTTGTCGTCTGCCATAACGTCTTCTCCTTGCAAGAAGTTCTTGTCGTGCTGAACCCGCACGAGGGTTATTGATGGCCTGCCGGCCAGGAATTGCGTTGCCTCCACCGGCGGGTGTAAACATCACTTAACACCACCACGTGTAAGGCAATGTTGACACAGATGGTGAACTTGTCAATCAAAAAATGCCCGGCATATCGCTGCGAAATGCCAACACGCGTTGTGGGTTTCGGTGGAAGGTAGCTCGCTGAAGCGGCGTGTTTTTGGGCGACTACTCGAGCCCCAACCCACCCGCCAGCGCGCCCAGCCCGACCAGCCACAAGGGGCTGATGCGGGTGCGCAAGGTCAGCGCCACCGTCAACGCGAGCAGTGCCCACGCGCCGGGCTGCTGGCGAAAGGGCTGCGTCAGCATCCAGCTGGTGGCCGTCAGCAGGCCCAGCGTCAACGGCGCCATGCCCGTGGCGAAGGCGCGTACGCCCGTGGTGTCGCGACGGGCGTGGCCCCAGCGCGTGGACCACAAGGGCAGCACGGTCGACGGCAGCAGGATGCCGCTCATCGTCGCCAGACCGCCCACTGGTCCGGCGACGTTCCAGCCAAGCACGGCTACGAAAAGCAGGTTCGGTCCGGGTGCGGCCTGGGCCAAAGCGATCGAGGCGGTGAACTGGCCGTCGCTGATCCAGCCGTGCTCGGTCACCAGGTAGCGGTGCATGTCGGGTGCGGTGGTGATCGCCCCGCCGATTGCCAGCAGGCTGAGCAGCAGGAAGTGGCCGAACAGGCTGAACAGGTCGGCCGCACTCATCGCCGTGAGCTCATCGTGGAAGACGTTGCCAGGCCAAGGCGATCGACAGTGGGCCGAGCCCCGCGAGCACCCACAACAGCGGCCATTGCAGCAGCGTCACCGCCAGCGTGGTCGCCACCGCGAGGCCGAGGCCAATGACCACGCCGAGTGCGTTGCTGCGCAGGGTCGGCAGCAGCTTCAGTGCGGTGGCGAACACCAAGGCGGCGGCCACCACGCCCATGCCGTGCAGCGCACCGCTCACTGCCGGGTAGCTGCCATAGCGGCCGTAAAGCGAGGCCAGCACCAGCACGATCAGCAGCGGCAGGGTCAGCATGCCGGCGAGCGCCGACATCGCGCCGCGCACGCCGAACCAGCGGTCGCCGATCATCATCGACAGGTTGACGATATTCGGCCCCGGCAGCACCTGCGCCACCGACAGCAACTCGACGAACTCTTCGCGCGTGAGCCAGCGTTTGCGCTCGACCAGTTCCCGCTGCGCCACGGCCAGCACGCCGCCGAAGCCCTGCAATGCCAGCCAGGTGAAAGTGAATAACAGCTCGGCGTTCGACCGCGGGGCGGCTTGCGTCGGGTCAGCTGGCGCAGGGTCTGGGCTCAGCGCTGCACCTTCAAGGCCTCGGGGTTGACCAGGTTCGTCGGCGCGCCTTCTATGAAATGCACCACATTGTCGAAGGCCGCGCTGAAGTATTCCTCGTAGCTGTCCTGCTCAACATAGCCGATGTGCGGCGTGCAGACGGCGTTCTCCAGGCGCAGCAACGGGTGTCCCTGCATGATGGGCTCGCTCTCGAACACATCGACCGCGG
>JAYVEB010000201.1:0-3512 GCA_043749095.1 Burkholderiales bacterium
GGCGCCCACCCAGCTCGGGCTTGCGGACCACCCGCTGCGCTCTGCGCTGCGCCCGTCGACCCGCGGGTTCAGATCGGAACGGTCTGCCGCCGAGTCGTCTGTCGCACGCCATCCGCCGATGACACACGCTTCAAGCGCATCGATGACATCGATGGCGTGCGCTCGACCAACAGAGGCGCCGCCGATGGGCTGGAAGCCAGCATCACGATGCGCATGGCGGCCAGGTCGCTGGAGCTGAGCCCGCCGGTCTCGACGCTGCGTGGCACCACCCCCACGCCGGCCACGATCGCCAGGCTGGCGGCGGCCAGTGCGCGGCGCTGCCATGAGGCGACGACCATCGACGCGGCGGGCCGTGCAGCAGCCGACCGGGGCGGCGCGGCAACGCGTGCCGGCCGCCCGGCGGCTGACGATGCCGATCCCACCGGCCAGGCCGCACCGCCCTGCGTCGCATGCGTTGGCACGGCACGCACATCGCGCCACGCCGACTGCAGCACGGCCGGCGCGCGCAGCTCCTCGGGAATCAACAGCAAGCCGCGCAGGCGCCAGCTCTGGCCGACGCTGCGACGGCTCGTCAACACCGCCAGCGGCACCGCCAACACCAGCGGCAGCGCCAGCGGCAACACCCGCCAGGCCGCGCCCGGCTCGCCGGCCAGCGACCAAGCCATGAAGGCGGCGACCAGGCCGCCGACCAGGCCGAAGCGGGCGACCGCCTCGCCCCAGCCCAGGTCGTTGGCCTCGCGCGACGGCGATTTCCAGTGGAGCTCGAGCCCGGTGAGGGCGCCCACCACGAAGACCGAGTGCGCGACCATGCGCACCGGCGCCTGCAAGGCCGACAGCAAGGCTTCGAGCGCGGCGCTCGCGACCAGCCTGCGCGTCCCGCCATAGCCGGCCTGCTGGCCGCGCCGCAGCACCAGCAGCACCGCCAGCACGCGCGGCACGAACAGCAAGGCCAGGGTCGCGGCCCACAGCAAGGTGGCGGCGAGCGGGAAGGCCGTGCCGCCGACCGAGACCGCCATCAGTGCGTCCGCTTCGCCGCCCGCCACCACCCACGGCAGCACACCGAGCAGCACGAACGCCAGCCACAGCGGCGAGGCCACGTACGACATCGCGCCGCTCACGAACATGGCGCGGTGCACGCCGGCAATGCCGGGCTCGGCCACCAGGCGGGCGTTCTGCAGGTTGCCCTGGCACCAGCGGCGGTCGCGCTGCAGCTCGTCGACCAGATGCGGCGGCGGCTGCTCGTAGCTGCCCTCCAGCTCGGGCAGCAGCCAGACTTCGTAGCCGGCGCGGCGCATCAGCGCCGCCTCGACGAAGTCGTGCGACATGATCTCGCCGGCCAGGCCGCCACGGCCCGGCAGCTCGGCCAGCGCGCAGTGACGCATGAAGGGCTCCACGCGCAGGATCGCGTTGTGGCCCCAGTAATGCGACTCGCCGAGCTGCCAGTAGGCCAGGCCGGCCGCGAACAGCGGGCCGGTCACGCGGGCGGCGAACTGCTGCACGCGCGCATGCAGCGAGTCGTGGCCGCAAGCGCGCGGCGCGGTCTGGATGATGCCGGCGCGGGGCTGCGCTTCCATCAAGCGCACCATCGTGAGCAGCGCTTCGCCGCTCATCACGCTGTCGGCGTCGAGCACCACCATGTAGCGGTAGGCCTTGCCCCAGCGGCGGCAAAAGTCGGCCACGTTGCCGGCCTTGCGCCGGGTGCGGCGCTGGCGCCAGCGGTAGTAGATGCACACCGCGCCGGCACTCGAGGCGAGCTCGTCGCGCAGCCGGCGCCAGGCGGCGAGTTCGGCGTTGCGCAGGGCCGCGTCCGCGGTGTCGGAGAGCAAGTAGACGTCGAACAGGCCGTCGGCCGTGCCGGCATTGCGCATCGCCGCGGCGAGCGATTCGCAGGTGGCGCGCAGCCCGGCGCTCACGGTGGCGATGTCTTCGTTGCAGATCGGCATGATGATCGCGGTGCGCGCGGCCGCGTCGATCGGCCGGCCCGCCACCGCATCGGCACCCAGCGCATGACGGTCGCCGCGCACCAGCGCCAGGTAGCCCATCACCGCGGTCACGCAGCCGGCCGAAACCCAGGCGAACAACAGTGCGAAGAGGGCGGTCTGCCACTGCAAGTAAGCGCTCTGGTGGCCGGGCGCCGCGGCGCTCAGCACCACCGTGGCGAGGACGGCGCTGCTCGCCACCAGCAGCAGCAGCAGGCGGCGCCGCAAGACGGCGGCGGCGACCCAGTGGCCGAGCGGTGCCGGCCCGCCGCCGCTGCGCGACGACCGCGCACCTAGCACCGACAGCAGCGCCATTGCCAGCCCGACCAGCACACCGGCCCAAGGCGCTGCAACCATCGCCCCGCGCCGCAAGGGCGGCGTCGCTTCGGGGCAAAGACGGTTTGGATGGTCGGGTAAGCGGGTGGGTTTCATTCGGCGGGCAGGGCGTAGGTCCAGGTTTCGGTAAGAACGTCCGGACCGCAAGTCAAAAATGCACGCAGCTCCAACGGCTGCTTGGCATCGCGGCGCTGGACCTTCAGCGTCATGCGCCATCCCTTGGTGAAAGGATGGAGATAGGCGTTCGCTAGCAATTGGCGTGCGTTGTCACCCGTTGTAAGCGCGACGCCGGGTGCCGCGTCGCCCGGCAGCTTGCAGGGCGCGTCTGCTGCGAAATCGACGTTGAACTGCAGCTCGCCGGGTTGCGGCGTCTGGTGGCCGCGCCCGCGCCGCGATTGCTGCGTCCAGGCGCCGGGCGGGCGCTGCTGGGCGTCGCCCTGCCAGCGCATCGTGTAGGCCAGGCTAAGCGGCTGACCGGGCGCGGGCAGCCGTTCGGGCACCCAATACGCGACCACGTTGTCGTTGGTCTCGTCGGGCGTGTGCAACTGCATCAGCTCCACCCGGCCCGGCCCCCAGTCGCCCTGCGGTGTGATCCACACGCTCGGGCGGCGGTCGTAGCGTGCTTCGGCGTCTTCGTAGCTCGCGAAGGCGCGGTCGCGCTGCATCAGGCCAAAGCCGCGCAACGACTTCATCGCAAAGCTGGTGATGAAGGGATGCTGGGGGTTGACCAAGGGACGCCACAACCATTCGCCGTCGCCGGTTTCGATCTGCAGGCCGTCGGAGTCATGGACCTCGGGGCGAAAGTCACCCACCAGCGGCTGGTTCTCCCCGCCGAAAAACATGCTGGTGAGCGGCGCGATGCCGAGGTGTGCCACCGGCGCGCGCAGGTACAGCCGCGCCTGCACGTCGATCTGCGTCGTCACTCCCGGGCGCAAGGTGAAACGGTAAGCGCCGGTGACGCGCGGGCCATTGAGTAGCGCGTGGATGACCAGCGAGGTGGCGCCTTTGGCGGGGCGCTCCAGCCAGAACGCCTCGAAGGCCGGGAACTCCTCGCCCGCGCCGCCGACGGTGTCGATGGCCAGGCCGCGCGCCGACAGGCCGTAATGCTGCCCGGCACCGACCGCGCGCAGGTAGCTCGCGCCCTGGAACAGCAGCACCTCGTCCTTGTAGGCACCGTTATTGAGCGCGTAATGCACC
>JAYVEB010000202.1:0-3511 GCA_043749095.1 Burkholderiales bacterium
GCTCGCGGTGACCTGGCACGCTGTGTATGTGGAAACGCCTGCGCTGCAACGCCTGGACGGTGCGCGTCGCGAGCGCATCCTGCAGACCGTGAAACTGGCCGAGGCGCTGGGTGCCCGCACAGCGGTGCTGTCGGCGCAGAGCGTGGCGCCGGCGCTGGTCGACCATGCGCGCGCGAACAACCTGTCTAAGCTGGTGCTCGGCCACAGCCAGCGCAAGCGCTGGTGGCCGGGGCGATCGCTGGGACAGGCGATTGCCCAACGGGCACCGGACATCGACCGCATCGAGGTCGGGCAGCCCCAGGCAGCACGCCAGATGCCGGCTCCCCAGGTCGCGCCGGATGTCGGCGCCTCGGACAGCGGCGCACAGATCCGCCGCTACCTGCAGGCCGTCGGCGCCTGCGCGGCCACCACGCTGCTGACGCACCTGCTGGTGCCTTATTTCGACCTGGCCAACATCGTGATGGTGTTCCTGCTGGCGGTGGTTGGCATTGGCGTGTGGCAGGGCCGCGGGCCGGCGGTGCTGGCAGCGTTCGTCAACGTGGCCGCGTTCGACTTCTTCTTCGTGCCACCGCGGGGCACCTTCGCGGTGTCCGACGCCCAGTACCTGCTGACCTTCGCGATCATGCTGGTCGTGGGGCTGGTCACCGGCCAGCTGACGGCTGGTCTGCGCTTTCAGGCCAGAGTGGCGACGCACCGTGAAGCGCGATCACGGGCCTTGTTCGAGGTCGCACGTGACCTGTCGAACATGCTGACCCGCGAGCAGGCCATCGAGGTCGCACGCGTGGTGATCGGTAGAGAGTTCAGGGCCAGCGTGGCGATCTACGTGCTGGATGCGAACGATCGGCTGCAAGCCCCGGCCTCTGCACACGGCGCAGATCCGCAGGCGTTCACCGGCCTCGATGCCGGCACCGCGCAATGGTCGCAGGACCACCTGCTGCCCGCTGGCCTGGGCACCGACACCCTCGCGGGAAGCGCCTGGCTCTATCTGCCGCTGAAGGCCACGATGCGCTCACGCGGCGTGTTGGCAGTACGGCCCGAGGTGACCCGCTTCCTGCTGATCCCCGAGCAGCGGCAACAGCTGGAAACCTTCGCCGCGTTGACAGCGATGGCACTGGAGCGGGTGCACTACATCGAAGTGGCGCAGGCGGCCACGGTGCAGATGGAATCGGAGCGCCTGCGCAACTCGCTGCTGTCGGCGCTGTCGCACGACCTGCGCACCCCGTTGGCGGCCCTGGTCGGTCTGGCGCAGACGCTTGCTGCCAGCCAGCCTGTGCTGAGCGAAGCACAACAGGAACTGACGCACGCCATTGCCGACAAGACGCGGCGCATGACGGCCATGGTGACCAACCTGCTCGACATGGCGCGCATCCAGAGCGGCGACATCCGGCTGCGGGTGGAATGGCAGTCGCTCGAAGAGATCATCGGCAGCGCGCTGAAAGCCGCTCAGGGTTCGCTGGGGCCACGCCGCATCAGCGTGCGCATCGACCCCGCGGTGCCGCTGGTCGAATGCGATGCGGTGCTGATCGAGCGGGTGCTGGCCAACCTGCTGGAAAACGCCGGCAAGTACACGCCCGAGCACTCGCCGATCGAGATCATCGTGCGGCCGGATGCCGATGCCGTGCGCGTCAGCGTGCAGGATCGTGGCCCGGGGGTGCCGGCCGGCCAGGAGGACGCCATCTTCGACAAGTTCACCCGCGGCAACACCGAGTCGGCGACGCCGGGCATGGGCCTGGGCCTCGCGATCTGCCGCGCGATCATCGAGGCACACCATGGGCGCATCTGGGTCGAGACGACGCTCGTCAACGGTCAAGCGAGTGGCGCCACCTTCAACTTCACCTTGCCGCGAGGTACGCCGCCGCCGGTGGAGATGGCCGAATTGGCAGACACCCCGCTGAACCTCGGTCAGACCCAGGAGCCCTGATGTCGAGCAACACCTCCCAGGCCAGCCCGCCCATCGCCCTCGTGCTCGAGGACGAGCGCGAGATCCGCCATTTCGTGCGCAGCTCGCTGGAGGCCGAGGGCTGGCAGGTGGTCGAGGCCGACACCGTCAAGCAGGGCCTGATCGAAGCCGGCACCCGGCGGCCCGACCTCGTCATCGCCGACCTCGGGCTGCCCGATGGCGATGGCGTGGACTTCATCCGCGAAGTGCGCACCTGGTCGGGCGTGCCGATCATCGTGCTGTCGGCCCGCACGCACGAGCAAGACAAGGTGAAGGCGCTCGATGCCGGCGCCGACGACTACATCACCAAGCCCTTCGGCACCGCCGAACTGCTGGCGCGCACCCGCGCCAACATGCGCCGCGTGCGGGCTGCGCGCACGACGCAGCACGCCACCTTCAGATTCGGCGACAACGAGGTCGACCTGGCCGCCCGCCTGGTACGCCGCCGCGGTGCCGAGGTGCACCTCACACCGATCGAATACCGGCTGCTCGGCGTGCTGATCGCCAACGCCGACCGCGTGCTGACGCATCCCTATTTGCTGCGCGAGGTCTGGGGCCCGACGCATGCGCAAAGCACGCACTACCTGCGCGTGTTCATGGGCAACCTGCGCCAGAAGCTCGAAGACGACCCGGCGCAGCCGAGGCACTTCATCACCGAGACGGGCGTCGGTTATCGGCTGCTGGCCGACGACTGACCGCTCAGAACGCCACCTGGTCGCGGCCCTTCAGGTTCAGCATCTGGCGCGCTTCGGCCGGCGTTGCCAGCTGCAGCGACAGCGCCTCGATGATGGTGCGCATCCGCTGCACCTGCGCCGCGTTGCTGGTCGCAAACTGACCGGGGCCGTCCCACAGCGAGTCTTCGAGCCCGACGCGCACATGGCCGCCGATCGACGCCGACACGGTGGCCAGCGGAATCTGGTTGCGGCCCGCGCCCAGCACCGACCAGATGTAGTCCTTGCCAAACAGGCGATCGGCGGTGCGCCGCATGTGCAGCAGGTCTTCGATGTGCCCACCGATGCCGCCGCGCAGCCCGAACACCGACTGGATCAGCAGCGGCGGCTTCAGCAGTGCGCGGTCGAGAAAGTGGGCGGCGGTGTACAGGTGCCCGATGTCGTAGCACTCGATCTCGAAGCGGGTGCCGTTCTCGCTGCATGACTGCAGGATGTGCGCGATGTCCTTGAAGGTGTTCTTGAACACCCGGTCGTCGCTGCCGGCCAGGTACGGCCGCTCCCAGTCGTGCTTGAAATCCTTGAAGCGGCCGAGCATCTCGTAGAGCCCGAAATTCATCGAGCCCATGTTTAGCGAGGCGACCTCGGGGCGCAGCTGCAGCGCGGGCTGCAGCCGCTCTTCGACCGTCATCGTCGGTGCGCCGCCAGTGGTGATGTTGATCACCACATCGGAGGCCGCCTTGATGCGCGGCACGAACTGCCTAAACAGCGCCGGGTCCTGCGACGGCCGACCGTCTGTCGGGTCGCGCGCATGCAGGTGCACGATGGCCGCACCCGCCTCGGCCGCGCCGATCGCCGAGGCGGCGCTCCCGTCGGCCGTGACCGGCAGGTAGGGCGACATCGA
>JAYVEB010000203.1:0-28961 GCA_043749095.1 Burkholderiales bacterium
CGCCAACGGCCGGCACGACGATCGGCGTCGTGACCAACGGCGGTGGCGCGATCCGCAGCGTGGTCGGTGGCGACTTCACGATCAACCAGGGCAAGGTGCTGACGACACAGGGTGGTGACATCCTGCTGTACAGCAGCGGCGGCAGCATCGACGCCGGTCGCGGCGCCCGCACCTCGATCAGCACCCCGCCGCCGACCCGCACGCCGATCACCGTCGATGGTGTCATCGTCGGCTATGTCTACACGGTGCCTGCCAGCTCATCGGGCAGCGGCATCCAGACGCTGACGTCCGACCCGGATGGCATCGGTCCGCGCACGGCTGCGCCGGCAGGTGGCATCTACCTGTTCGCGCCGGCTGGTGCCATCGATGCCGGCGAAGCCGGTATCCGCTCCGGTGGCAGCCTGTTCATCAATGCGCAGACGGTGCTCAATGCCAGCAACTTCTCTGCGGCGGGCCCGTCAGCCGGTGTGCCGGTGGCGACCGCAGGCAGCCTCGCCACGTCGCTTGCCGGCAACGGCACGGCCAACAACTCGAAAGCAGCCGAAGACGCCGCTGCCGGCGCTGCCAATGCCGCCCGCGCCGCGGCCGCGGCAGAAGGTCTGGCCAAGCCGACCATCCTGACCGTCGAGGTCTTGGGCTTCGGCGACAAGAACTGCAAGGAGCAGCAAAAGGACTGCTTCGCCAAATGAGCCCGCGGAGGCGTCGATGCGTCTGCTGAACGTCATCCGCTCGGTTGACCCGGTGCACGGTGGTCCGGCGGAAGGTCTGCGGCAGTCGATCGCCGCGACCCGAGCGATGGGTCACAGCGAAGAGGTGCTGACGCTCGATGCGCCCCACGATGCCTGCGTGAGCACCTTCCCGGCGACGGTGCATGCGCTCGGGCCGGTAGGGTCCAACTACGGGCGCAGTGATCGTCTGCTGCCGTGGTTGCGCGCCCATGCCGGTGAGTATGACGCGGTGATCGTGCACGGTCTGTGGCAGCACCACGGGATGTCGGTGTGGCGTGCGCTGCGCAGCGGACCGGTGCCTTACTTCGTCTACCCGCACGGCATGCTGGATCCGTGGTTCAAGCAGCGCTATCCGCTGAAGCACGGGAAGAAGTTGCTGTACTGGTGGGCGGCCGAATACCGGGTGCTGCGCGACGCCTCGGCGGTGCTCTTCACCGCCGACGAAGAAAAGCGGCTCGCGGCACGGACGTTCCGGCCTTATCGGGTGCGGCCGGCGGTGGTCGGCTACGGCGTTGCCATCACCGACGCAGCGGCCGGCGCCGACACCGAAACGTTCTTCCAGCGCTGGCCCGCCACGCGGGGCCAGCGCCTCGTGCTGTTCCTGGGCCGCCTGCACCCGAAGAAAGGCGGCGACCTGTTGATCGAGGCGTTCGCGCAGGTGGCCGCTCGCGATCCCGCGCTGCATCTGGTGATGGCAGGACCTGATGACCGCTCGGGCGTGCGCGCCGGCTGGGAGGCCCTGGCCTCACGCTGCGGGGTTGCGCAGCGGGTCACGTTCACCGGCATGCTGACCGGCGATGCCAAATGGGCGGCACTGCGCGCGGCCGATGTGTTCGCGCTGCCCTCGCACCAGGAGAACTTCGGCATTGCGGTGGTGGAGGCGCTGGCCTCGGGTGTGCCGGTGCTGATTTCCGACAAGGTCAACATCTGGCGCGAGATAGTTGCCGATGACGCTGGTCTCGCGGGCAACGACACGCTGGCCGGGACCGTCGACACGTTGAGCCACTGGTTGAGCCTGGACCCGCCGCGCCGCACCGCGATGCGGCAGCACGCGGTCGATTGCTACCGGCGCCACTTCCACATGGCAGCGGCCGCCCAGCGCCTGATCGACACGATCACGCCACACGTTCGTCATGCCGTTGACACAGAGCAAGCCGTGCTGATGGTGCTGGATCAGAGTCTCGATTCACAGCGCTGAAACAAACCCGGGCTACTGTCGGAGGCTGTGCAGCAAAGACAGTCGTTCCCGCCGGTCATGAAAAAAATTGCGATGCTGGTCGTCATGTTGACGGGCCTGTTGATGGCGGGCCTGTCCCAGGCCGCCTGGAATGCCGACTGGAAGCAGCGGGTCAAGATCGGCCTGAACACCGCGGCCGATGGCCTGCCCATCGCGTCAGCCGTCGATTCGCCCGCGGTGCTGATCCGGTTGCATACCGGCAACTTTCAGTTTGCCGACGCCAAGCCTGACGGTACCGACCTGCGGTTCATCGCCAGCGACGACAAGACGCCGCTGAAATTCCACATCGAAAAGTTCGACGGGCTCAACGAACTCGCCTTCGTCTGGGTCCAGGTGCCGAAGCTCGCACCGGGCGCCAAGGATGCCTTCATCTGGCTCTACCACGGCAACCCCACCGCGGCCGCAGGTGACGACGCCAAGGGCAGCTATGACGCCGCGCAAGGGCTGGTGTACCACTTCAACGAGCGCGAGCCGCTGCCTCAGGACTCGACCGCCAACGCCAATCACGCCTTGCGTTCGACGGCCAAGGTGATCGGCACCGGCCTGATCGGCGGCGCTCTTGCATTCGACGGCAATGCCGAACTGGCGCTGCCGTCGACACCTTCGTTGAAGTCGAGCGCCAACGGGCTGACGCTGTCGTTCTGGATCAGGCCGACCGATGCGGCCGACGCGCCGGTCTACACGCAGACCGAAGGTCAGTCACCGCTGGTGATCGCAATGCGTGGCGGCAAGCTGGAAGCGCAGTCGGGGACGCTGACCGCGACAGCCTCTGCGCCGCTGGCCGTCGGCACATGGCAGCACGTGGCCATCGTCGCCAAGGACGGGCTGACGATCTACCTGAATGGTCAAGAGGTTGCCAAGGTCGCAGGCAGTGTGCCCGATCTGGGCGGTGCCGCGGTCATCGGCAAGGGCTTCAAGGGCGAGATCGATGAGTTGCAGGTGTCGACCGCCGCGCGCTCGGCCGACTGGATCAAGACCGCAGCGCTGTCGCAGGGGCAGGATCAGAAACTCGTGGTCTATGGCCCTGCCGAAGGCGATGGCGAAGGCGAGAGCGGCCCGTCTTACCTGAAGATCCTGCTGGGCGCGGTGACGTTGGACGGCTGGGTCGTCATCGCGATCCTGGGCGTGATGTTCGTGGTGAGCTTCTGGGTGATGATCACCAAGGCCGTGTTCGTGAACAAGGCGGCCAAGGACAACGAGCGTTTCAAGGCGCAGTTCGAGAAGCTGGTGAATTCCATCCGCCCCGGCGCACAGGACGCTGCCGTGGAGAAGGCAGAGAAGGAAACGGCCAGGGCCTACCGGAATTCCTCGCTTTACCGCCTGTATGCCGCCGGCGCCCACGAGTTGCGGGAACGCTTTTCGGTCTATGCGAAGGAGGGACGCACCCCGACGCTCACCGATCCCTCGCTCAATGCGATCCGCGCAACCATCGATGCGCGGCTCGTGCGCGAACTGCAGCGCCTCAACGCCCAGATGGTGGTGCTCACCATATCGATCGCCGGCGGCCCCTTCCTCGGACTGCTTGGCACTGTGGTGGGTGTGATGATTACCTTTGCGGCCATTGCCGCGGCGGGCGACGTGAATGTGAACGCCATCGCACCGGGCATCGCCGCGGCGCTGGTGGCCACAGTGGCTGGCCTGGCCGTCGCCATCCCCTGCCTCTTTGGCTACAACTACCTGCAGAGCAAGATCTCCGAGCTGACCTCGGACATGCAGGTGTTCGTCGACGAGTTCATCACCCGCATCGCCGAAAATCACTCGGTCTGAGGCCCACGCAATGAAGATGCAGGCCGCCGGCAAGCCCTACGACGAGATCAATGTCGTGCCGATGCTCGACCTCAGCTACGTGCTGCTGGTGATCTTCATCATCATGACCACCGCGTCGGTGCAGGGCATCAAGGTCAACCTGCCGAAGGCCAGTGCCGCGCCCAGCCTGGCCAAGCCCCAGACCAAGGCGATCACCATCCGTGACGACGGGCAGGTGTTCCTCGACACCTACCCGGTGACGATGCAGGAGCTGGAGGACCGTCTGCGCCAGTTGAAGGCGGTGAATCCGAGCTTCCCGGTGGTCATCAAGGGCGACGCGAAAGTCCACTACGAAAAGGTCGTCGACGTGCTCGACCTGATGGGCCGGCTCGACATCACCCAACTTGGCCTGGTCACCCAGCGCCTGGTGAAGTAGCGCGCCACAGCGCGCCGGCGACCGACGATGTACCAGGACGACGACGAAGCGGCGAGCGGCCGCACCTGGATAAAGACGGCTGCGCTGTGGCTTGGCGGTTTGGCACTGTTGGTCGCGGCGGCCTTGCTGCTGATGAAGTTCCTGTCCGGGCCATCGGCCAAGCCGTCGGGCGTGCACCAGATCGCGCTGATCAAGCAGCCGCCCCCACCACCGCCGCCCAAGCCGCCCGAGAAGCCACCCGAGCCGCCGAAGGTGAAGGAAGAAGTCAAGATCGATCAGCCCAAGGACGAACCTAAGCCGGATGAGCCGAAGGCGGCCGACGACAAGCCCGCATCCGACAAGCCGCTGGGCGTCGATGCCGAAGGCGGTGCCGGCTCCGACGGCTTCGGTCTCGCTGGCAACAAGGGCGGGCGGGATTTCCTGACCACCGGTGGCGGTGGCGGAGCGTATTACTCCGGCTTGCTGCAGCGTCAGTTCTTCGAGGCCTTGTCGCGCAACCGCAAGGTGGTGAAGGAAGAGTTCAAGGTCGTCGTCAGGGTCTGGCTGGGCGACGACGGACGGGTGCAGAAGGCCGACATCGTCAGCGGCTCCGGCAACCCGAAAGTCGACGACCTGATCCAGCTGACGCTGCTCGACATGACCCCGCTGAAAGACATCCCGCCGAGCTCAATGCGGCCGATGCAACTGCGCCTGAGCAACCGCTCGTGACCCCCTACGCTGTCCTCGATTCCGCATGAATTTCATCTGCTCCCGTTGGTCTCTCGCCTTCGCCTCGTTGGCGTGCGCCGCTGCGCCCGTGTACGCACAGGATGTCGACATCGACCAGGTGCGTGCCGCCACTGCCAAATTGATCGCTCAACTGGTCGACCAGGGCGTGCTGGCGCGCGACAAGGGCGAGGCGCTGCTGAGCGATGTTGCCAAGCCGGCATCCGCGGCGCCAAGCTCGGGCAATGCCGGCGCAGCGGCCAGCGGCGGCACGCCCGCAGCAGGTGCCAAAGGTGCGGCGGGCACGGTGCGCGTGCCGTACATCCCGGAGTTCGTGCGCAAGGAATTGAAGGACGAGATTCGTCTGGAACTGGCCGCACAGGCGTTCCGTGAAGGCTGGTCCGGTCCCGGCGCGATTCCCGGTTGGGTGCGCGCGCTGGCCTGGGACGGCGACCTGCGCTTTCGTGTGCAGCTCGATCGCTATGCGAACGACAACGCAACTCAACCCAGCATCACCGAAACCAACCGCAACCGCGCGCTGTCGCCGCTCAACACCAGCGAAGACCGCGAACGCCTGCGCTTTCGTGCCCGCATCGGCCTGACCGCCACCATCGACGAGAACTGGTCGGGCGGCGTGCGGTTGACCACTGGCAGCGCGACCGATCCGCTGTCGTCGAACCAGACGCTGGGCACCTACAACAACCGCTACACCGTGCTGATTGATCGTGCCTACATCCGTTACCGCCTGGGCGACTACAGCGCGGTGGCCGGGCGCATGGCCAACCCCTGGTTCGGCACCGACCTGATGTGGGCCAACGACCTGAGCTTCGACGGCGTGGCCCTGCAATGGACGCCGAAGATCAGCTCGGACATCCGCGGCTTCGCCACGCTGGCGGCGTTGCCGATCCAGGAAGTCGAGCTGGCATCGGCCGACAAGTGGTTGTTCGGCGGCCAGATCGGCGCCACGCTGTTGCCATCGCCGCGCACCCTGGGTGCCAAGCTGGGCCTGGCCTATTTCCATTACGCCAACCTGCGCGGCAAGCCCAGCGCGGCGGGCTCGACGGCGAACGAATACACCGCGCCCGCGTTCGCCCAGAAGGGCAACACCTACTACAACATCTCGTCCGATCCGAATCGGCCGCTGCTCGGGCTGGCCGCCGATTACCAGCTGCTGAACCTGACCGGGCAGGTGGACTTCCCGTCGATCGCCGGCAAGCGGGTGATCGTCACCGGCGACTTCGCGCACAACTTCGGATTCGATCGCAAGGCAGTTAGCCAGCGCGTCACCAACAACGGTGTGCCCGTCAATGTGGCGGCGCAGGTCGATGCCTACCACCTGCGAGTGGCGTTCGGCGATGCGGACCTCAAGGCGCTGCATGACTGGCAGGTGTTCGCTGCCTACAAGCGCATCGAGCGTGATGCGCTGCTCGATGCCTTCACCGACAGCGATTTCCGCCTGGGCGGCACCGATGCGCGCGGGGTGATCCTCGGCGGCAGCTACGGCCTGGGCAAGAACACGTCGGCAGCGTTCCGCTACTTCAGCGGCGACTCGATCTCCGGCGCACCGCTGTCGATCGACGTGTTCCAGTTCGATCTGAACGTCAAGTTTTGAGCGTGGACTGCCCATGAACGCGACGCGCCCGGTCCAGCTGTGCCTGCTGGTGTTCAGTCTGGTGGCCAGCCTGGCTGCCGGCGCCCCCGCTCACGCGGCCGACAAGACCGCCGACAAGGCAGCGCGCCGGTTCCAACTCCAGTTGCAGAACCTGCAGCAGCAGCTGCAGGAGGCGCAGGATGCCAAGGCCAGGGCCGAGTCCGACAAGGCCGAAGTCGACAAGCATTTGCTCGAGCAGACCGAGCAGGTCACGAAATTGACGGCGACATTGCGCAAGACCGGCGACAGCCTGAAGTCATCAGACGCAACGCGCGCGCAGCTTGCCGCCAGCCTTGCCGCGCTCGACAAGCAGTTGGCCGACGAGAAGCGCAGCAGCGAGGAAGCGGCCGCTCTCAGGGCGCGCGAACTGGTGGGCTATACCCGGCTGCGCGATGAGCAGCAGGCGACCTTGCAACGCAAGCACGACGACCAGGTCACGCAAGTGGCCGAGTGCACGGCGAAGAACACCAAGCTGGTCCGCCTGAGCGGCGAACTGCTCGACCGCTATCGCGGCAAGACGGTCAAGGATGTGCTGACGCAGCGTGAGCCGGTGCTGGGGCTCGGCGACGTGCAGATGTTCAACCTCGTCCAGGAGTACCGCGACCGCGCCGATGCCGAGCGCTACACCCCAACCTCCCCGCCGGCGCCCGCCGCTCCTTCCGTCAACAGGTGAAACCAAACGAAATGACCCCCTTGTGCGCACTGAAGTTCGTCCCGCGTTCGGTCCCGCTAGCCGTGATCTCCGCGACGTTCAGCCTCAGCCTGCTTGCCTCCTGCTCCAGCCTGCCGTCGGTCTCGATGCCCTTCGTCAATGACACGCCGGCGACGCCGATCGTGTCCGGTGGTGCGGCTGCGAAATGGGGTCAAAACGTGGACCTGACCGGTGGAGTCGTCATCACCGACCCGGCCTATGTGATCGGCCCGGAAGATGCGCTGGACATCTCGGTATGGAAAGACGAGACGCTGAAAGCCTCGACGCTGGTGCGCCCGGATGGCGGCATCTCGTTTCCGCTGGCGGGGGACTTCATCGTCGCCGGCAAGACCGCCTCGCAGGTGCACGACGAGCTGGTCAAGCGCCTCGACAAGTTCATCCCTGAGCCGGTGGTCACGGTGTCGGTGGTGCGCGTGGCCAGCTACCGCATCTATGTGATCGGCCGAGTCAACAAGCCGGGCGATATCCAGACGGGCCGCAACATCGATGTGTTGCAGGCGCTGAGCATCGCCGGTGGCATGACGCCGTTCGCGTCGGAAGACGACATCCGGATCATCCGCAAGGTCGATGGCAAGACCGTGTCGATCCCGTTCGAATACTCCCGCATCCGCAAGGGCGGAGACCTGTCGCAGAACATCACGCTGAAAAGCGGAGACGTGCTGCTGGTGCCGTGAGCGCCGGTGGCTGTGATCGAGTCCGTGAGGTGTCCCGTCGTGGCGTGCTGCTTTGCAGCGTGGTGCTCGCGTGGCTCGGCATGCCGAGCCCGGCGCGTGCAGAGAGTTATTCGATCGAGAGCAGCTCCAACGTCAGCGTCGAAGCGAATGACAACCTCAACCTGCAACCCCATCCGGCTGGAACCGTGAAAACGCTCGCCGTGTCGACCACCGTCGGCGCCTCGCGCCGGGCCGAGAACTCGGCCACGCTGCTGAACGCGACCGTGACTGCGCTGCAGCAGTGGGGCCGTGGTGGCAACGACCGCATCGACGGCGGGATTGGCGTGACGCAGTCGTTCAATGACGCCGTGAACACCGTGACCGCGTCGGTGCAGTACAGCCAGGACTTCAACAACACGGTGCAAAACGCCGACGTCACGGTCAACCCCGGTCAGCGTCGCACCACCAGCGTCTCGGTGGGCTGGGGGCGCGCACTGACCGAGCGGCTGAGCGCCAACACCCAGGTGAGTGCGTCTCAAACCAGCTATGGCCAGCAGACTTCCGCGGTGGTTGCCAGCAACAATTTTCGCAACGCTTCGGTGTCTGCAGGGCTGTCGTATGCGGTCACCGAGATCGATACCGTATCGGTGCAGACGAGTCATTCGGACTATCGCGCCGCCGGCGGTGGCAACCGGTCGTCGACCAATGAGGTCAGCGTCAGCGCGTCCCACGTGCTGGGCGAGCGCAGCAGCGCGTCGCTTCAATTTGGCGTCTATCAGACCGACAGCAACTCCCCGCGCATTCGCTTCGCCTGTCCGTCGGCCCTGTTGCTGTGTGAGCTGGGTCTGGTGCCGCTGATCCAGATACGCGATCAAGCCACGACCTCGGTCACCGGCCTGAGCTACGGTGCGAACTACCGCTATCAGTTCGGAGAGACATCGTCGCTGTCGCTCTCCTTGGGCAGTCAGCAGTCCCCCAGTGGCGCAGAGGGGGTGGTTCAAAACAAGTCGCTGAGCCTGAACTTCGGCCACAGTTTTTCCGAGACGCTCAATGGAGCCTTGAACTTTGCCCTGTCACGATCGACCTCTCAGGCTTTGGTGTTGAACCAGCGGTCGCAGCGCAAGACGGTGGCCCTGTCGCTGTCCAAGCAACTGTCGCGAGATCTCAGCCTTCAGTCGAACTACCAATGGACCGAGGGCAACAACGCCGGGGGCGGTGACACGGCGCAGTCGAACAGCATTGGCGTCGCGCTGAAGTACGACTGGCCCACCTTCCAAGCGTCGCGTTGAGGAACGCCATGTCAGCCATTGCACAAGACCTTTACGCCGGCAGCGATGCCGGACTCGACGCGGGCAAGACCCTGGGCGACTACCTGGGCATCCTGCGGCGGCGTCGCGGGCTGATCGGCCTGGTGTTTGCTGTGCTGTTCGTCATCGCTGCGGTCGTCGCCGTCGCGCTGCCGCCGGTGTACCGCTCGACCGCGACGATCCTGATCAAGGAGCAGGAAATTCCCCAGGAATTCGTGCGCTCCACCGTCACCAGCTTTGCTGACGAACGCATCCAGGTCATCAGCCAGCAGGTGATGACGCGCTCTACGCTGCTCGACCTGGTCGACAAGTACGGGCTCTACGGCAGCGCACGCCAGAAGGAAACCAGCGAAGACATCCTCGACCGCATGCGGCGCGATATCAAGCTGACGCCGATCAGCGCCGAGGTGACCGACCGGCGCAGCGGTTCGCCGGTGAAGTCGACGATCGCCTTCAGCTTGTCGTACGACAGCGAGGTGGCGGCCAACGCGCAGAAGATCGCCAACGAGCTGACCACGCTGTACCTGAACGAGAACGTCAAGAACCGTCAGCAGAAAGCGGCCGAGACGACGCTGTTCCTCGACGAGGAACTGGCGCGCGTGACCGAGCACATCTCCGACAGCGAGCAGAAGCTGTCGGCGTTCAAGGCGCGCAACCAGGGGCGCACGCCGGACCTGAGCCTGTCCAACCAGGTCAGCAGCGAGCGTGTCAACGCCGAGGTCCAGCGCATCGAGCGCGAGATCACCTTCCTCGAGGAGCGCAAGTCGGCCCTGCAGGGGCAACTGGCCGACACCAAGCCGGCCACGCCGGTCGTCGGCAATGGCGGCACCATCCTCGAGCCCGAGGATCGGCTGAAGGCCTTGCAGCTGCAGCTGACCAGCCTGACCGGCATCTACAGCGACGACCACCCGGACGTGAAGCGCCTGCGCCGCGAGATCGCGACGCTGAAGGTCGAGACCGGCTTGCAGGACGACGCCACCGACCGCGAGAACAAGCTGCTGCAGCTGCAGCAGCAGATCTCGCTGCTGCGCCAGAAGTACTCCGACGACCATCCTGACGTGGTGCAGTTGAAGCGCGCCTTCGCCACCCTCGACAAGGCGGTGCGCACCGGTGCCGATGCGCCCGAAGGCCGCGCCAGCGAGCTTCGGCGTGCCCGCAAACCCGACAACCCGGTCTACCTGAACCTGAAGTCGCAGATCGAAACGACCAGCGCGCAGATCCAGTCGCTGCGCAGCGAGCGACTGGAAATGCGTGGCAAGCTCGAACTGCTGGACCTGCGGGTCAGTCAGTCGCCCGAGGTCGAGCGCGAGTACCTCGAACTGGCACGCGACCTCGACAGCTCACGGGCCCGCTTTCGTGAGCTGCGCGACAAGCAGATGCAGGCGCAGGTGGCCGAGCAGCTCGAACGCGGCCGCAAGGCCGAGCGTTTCACGCTGATCGAGCCGCCGATCTTTCCCGAGAAGCCGTACCGACCGAACCGCACCGTGATCCTGATGATGGGCGCGCTGCTCGCGCTGGCCGGCGGCATTGGTGCCGCCGCGCTGCGAGAGACGATCGACCAGACGGTGCACAGCGCCCGCGATGTGATCCGGGTGATGCAGGTGCCGATGCTGGCAGTGCTGCCGGCGCTGCCCAGCCCGGTGCTGCTGCGACGCCGCTCGCGCCTGCGCTGGATCGTCGCCACTGGCGTACTGGTGCTGGTCGGTGTGGCGCTGGCTGGCTTCCACAATTTCGTGATGCCGATCGACGTCGCCTGGTACGGCCTGTTGCGACGGCTCACCCAATGAAGGTGCCGATGACGCTCCCGAACGAAACTTCCGCTGAAGCCGGCGCGTCCAGCGCGCTCCACGGCGTCAAGGTGCAGGTGGTCAAGGCCGTGTCCACCGCGGCCGAGCCCGAGGCACGCAGCGAGCCGCTGCACATCGAGTACTCGACGACACAGGTCATGGCCGATGCGCTGGTGCGGCTGCAGCGCACGCACGGCGTGGTCAAACTGGACCGCTCGGTGCTGTCCGAGTCGTTCAAGATGCTGCGCAACCAAGTGCTGCAACGGCTGCGTGCCGATGGCCACAAGCTGCTGGCGGTGACCAGCCCCCGGCGCATCGAAGGGAAATCGCTGACCGCTGTCAACCTGGCCCTGACCATCGCGGCCGACTACGACTCGGCGGTGCTGCTGGTCGATGCCGACCTGAGCGGCGGCGGCCTGCAGTCGATGTTCGGCGTCGACGGTGCGCGCGGCCTGAGCGACCACCTGATGCACGGCGCGCCGATCTCAGAACTGCTGGTCAACCCAGGCGTTGCACGCTTCGTGCTGTTGCCGGCGGGGCAGCAGGCGGTGCTGAATTCAGCCGAGCTGCTGGCCACCAAACTGGCGCAGCAGCTGATCTCCGAGATGAAGCACCGCTACGCCGACCGCTACATCATCGTTGACCTGCCGCCGCTGCTCGACACCGCCGATGCACTGGCCTTCCTGCCGCAGGTCGACACCACGCTGGTGGTGGTGGAAGAACACACCACCTCTATCCAGGACATGGAAAGCATGGCCGAATTGCTGGCGCCGTTCAACCTGATCGGCACGGTCATGAGCCAGGCACGCCAGACCGAGAAGGGCGTCCGGTCAGGTGCCGACAAGGCACGCAAGGCGCCGTGGTATCGGCGGCTGATTCCGGGTGCGCGGGCAGGCTATCGAGGCGACAACCCTCCCGCATCAGACTAGCCGGGGGAAGGCCGGCCCGTTCGGATCATCGATCCGCACGCGGCTGGGCATGAGCTTGTCATGGCCCGGGGTCACAGTGGTAACACCACACCCGCGACCTTGACCCCTACTCCCAGGAGCCATGCCATGAAGGCCTTGTTGAAACCCTTATGTCTGGCCGCTGCATTGGGCGGCTCGGGGTTGGCACATGCCGACCTGGTGAGCTCATTGCCTGGCGGCCCGATCACGCCGCCAGCCACCGTGGCGTTCAGCAACACGTCCGTGAACTCCGGGCCGTCCGCGCCGGTCACAGTGGGCGCAATCACCTACAACTTTCTCGACACCTGGACCTTCACGCTGGCTGCGGATGCCCAGTTGGGCAGCATCACCACGACTTTCGATTTCGGAGCGATCACTCCCAGCGCGCCGCCAACGTTCGGAATTTCGAACCTTCAGGTCAGGCTCAGCGCGACTCCACCCTCGGGTCCGTCTCTCGTGTCATGGCTCACGGTGACGCCCGCTGGCCCGGGGTTCACATCGTCGGTGGCGCTGATTCCGGTTTCACCGTTGCTCGCCGGAAATTACCAGCTGCAGGTTCGCGGAACCGTCGGGTCTAGCGGCGCTTACGGCGGTTCGGTGATTGCCAACGCAGTGCCCTTGCCCGCGGCATTACCGCTGTTTCTGGCTGGCCTCGGCGCGCTCGGCGTCAAGGGTGCCCGCAAACGGGCGTCGGCGGTGGCAGCGTGATCAACAGCCTGAAGCCGATCACGGGGGAGCATGAATGACCCACATCGAAGAGTTCTCGTTGATCGCCGAGCAACTGGCCTGGCTGGAACAGCATGTGCGTGCGCAGTCGGCCTCACCCGCAGAAAGCGACCGCGTCGGTGAAGCGCTGAAGGCGCTGGTATGCGCACGTGCTGTCCTCGAACAGCTGGCACAGATCGGTGCTGCGATCGATTCACCGACCGCGGCTTCCCCAGTCTGACAGCGAACGCCCGACGTCGCTGCGCAGCGGAATCTCTGCGCAGTGAGTGATTGGTCAACTCACTTCTGCGCAATCAGCAATTTAGCTTCATCGCGTTCAGGAGCGGTGATCTTGCTATCGACGGCTTTCTTCAGCAGCTCGTGCGCGCGCGCAGCGTCGCCGTTCTTGTGCAGTGCCATGCCCAGATGCAACTGAATCAAGGGTGCGTCGGGCGCCTGCTGCAGCGCGCGCTCAAGCACGGGCACGGCCTCTGCATACTGCGAGAGCTTGTAGTGGGTCCAGCCCAGGCTGTCCAGATAGCTTGGGTTGTTGGACTCCTTGAAGCGCTGGGTCAGCGACAGGGCGCGCTCCAGGCTCGCCTTGTCGCCCTTGAATAGCGTCAGCAGGTAGGCTAGGTTGTTGGCGTAGCTGTCTTCATCAGGCGCCCGCTTGATCAGCGCTTCATAGATCGAGATCGCCTCATCCTGTCGGCCGGCCCGGGACAGCCATTCGGCACGGGTGGCGGGGATCGACAGATCGGCGGGAATCGCCTTTTCGCCTTGTTCGAGCGCGGAGATCGCCCCGGCCAGGTCGTTTTGCGATGCCTTGACGCGCGCCAGACCGACGTAGCCCGCGGGCACCGAGGGCGCGAACGCAATCATCTTGCGATAGGCCGCATCGGCTTGTGGCAGATCGGCACGCGCCACCGCCACCTCGCCACGCAACTGATAGGGCAGCACATTCTTCGGCTCGCGTTGGGCCATCGCATCGATGCGTGCATTGGCCTCATCGAAGCGGCGTTGTGCGATCAGCACGCCAATGCCCCACAGCACCGGCTCGGGCGATGCCGGTGCCAGTGTGCTGGCAGCGTCGTATTCCTTCAGGGCAGCGTCGTACTTCTTCTGATCGGCATACAAGCGGCCGAGTTTCAGGAAGCCCACCGGGTTCTGCGGGTACTGGGTCTTCAGCGACACGAAGGTTTTCTCGGCACCCGCCGTGTCCTTTTGCACTAGGGCGAGCTGTGCCTTGATGTCATAGGCGCGCAGGTTCTGCGGCGCGGACTTGATGGCGCTGTCGATCTCGGTGTTGGCGGCCTGGTATTCCTTCGCATCGGCCATGTCGGCGGCCAGCAGCAGGCGCAGATCGGCGTTGTCGGGCTTGAACTTGACGGCATCGGTCAGCACCTCGCGCGCCAGCTGCGGCTCACCGGCCTTGCGGTGTGATTGCGCGAGCAGGCTGACCACCTCGGGCGAGCCGGGCTGGTCTTTTGCCGCCGCTCGCAGGTCGATGATGGCGTCATTGGCCTTGCCCTCGGCCAGCAGCATGCGCCCGCGCATCAGCAGCGCGGCACCGTCACGTGGGCTGGCCGCGAGGACCTCGGCGACCAGTGCCCGTGCCTGCGCGACCTTGCCCTGCGACAGCCAGTCAGCGGCCAGCTGATCGCGTGCCACCAGCGATGCCGGCGCCAACTTGTCGAGGTCGATGATGTCCTGCAGCACACGGCGGGCGTCAGCGGCACGGTCGGCGGCGCGGTACAGGTTGACCAGACCGAAGCGCAGCGCCGTGTCCTTCGGCTTGTCGGCGATCGCCGCGAGAAACTCCTTTTCGGCCACCTCTCTGCCGCGCCGCGATGACAGGAAATCCAGCAGCACCAGCCTGCGCTGGCTGTCCTCGGGCTCGGCTTTCACCGAGGCGCGCAGTACCGATTCGGCGAGGTCGAGTTCGTTGTGGCGTGTGTGGTGGAGCGCCCAGGCGTTCCACAGGTCGATGTTCTTTGGCGCCTGCTCGGTGGAAAGTCGGAAAAAGGCGACCGCCTTTTGAAGCACCGGCGCCGCTGTCGACGCACCGGCGATCTGCGCGGCCACCTGCAACAGCGCCAGGTTCTTCGGATCACCCTTCAATGCGGCTTCGATGACCGCCAAGGCTTCGGCCGTGCGGCCCTGGCTGGTGTAGAGACCGGCCAGCAGCATGCTGGTTTCGACTGGTGCTGCGGCCTGCTCGGCGAGCAGTGCCTTCGCCTGGGCGATGGCACCGGGCACGTTGTTCTTGCGCGCCAGCAAGGCGGCCTGGATGGTGCGAGCCCCCAGGTTTTTCGCATCGACGGCCAGCACTTCGGACACTGCCTTGTCCGACTTGTCGATCTCGCCGGCCAACAGGTAGATGCGTGCCAGGCCGACCTTGGCTTCGAGGTGGTCGGGCTTCAGTTCGACGGCCTTCAGGTAGCTGCCATAGGCGCGCTGGAAGTCGCGCTTGCCGTCGGCGACCTGGCCCGAGATGAAGTACGCCTGCGCGTTCTTCGGGTCGATCTGCAGCACATTGCGAATCTCGACGTTGGCCTTGTCCCAATCGGCAATGCGCACGTAGTCCGTTGCCTTGACGAGGCTGGACTGGACGCGTTCGACTTTGCTGCTGCAGCCAACCAGCAGGGTCACGGCAGTGCCCAGCGCGATGGCTCGGAGGGTGTGAGGAAGGTTCATGTTCTGCTGTCCAGTAAGGGGGCTCAGTCGGGTACGTGTTCGCGCAGCCGCGGCGCGATGGTGCTGAGGAAGCCAGTCAGGCGTCGATCGGCAGGCGCGATGTCTTCGGTGGGTGGTACCGGTGTGACCAGCCGCATCAACGCACCGTCGGAACGGTTGCGAAGCAGGGCGTCTCGCAGGATGTACCACTTGACGGCGAATTCACTGGTGAGCACGCGCCCGCGCTGATCGAACCAGTAATACACCAGCTGGCGTTGATCGCCTTTCTGGATGATGGCGCGGTTGACCGTCATCGAACCGGCACCACCGGCAAGCGTCAAGACGGCATCCTCGATCTGCTCGATCTTCCATCCGCCACCGGGCATGCAGGTGCGTGGTGAATGCGAGGACTCGCCGCTGCTCTGGCTGGCGTAATACGCGCTGTAGAGATTGATCCACGGCTCGCCGTTTCGCGCAAAGTTGGCGAGCAGGTAGTCGTCGACTGCCAGCGTGGCCAGCACGTCGCGATCGAGCTGGTCGGGCTGGCCGACCCAGTTGCCTGGCAGGTGCATCGAGAACTGCGAATACGGCGCGCGTGGCGGCTGAATCTGCGTGCGCTTCGGTGACCACAGCGCGATCGCTGCCACGCCCATCAGCAACAGGCCACCAACCAGCATCGGTGTCGGAAAGCGGTGGTACTGGATCGGCGTGCCGGCAGCGATGGGTTCCGGTACTTCCAGGCCGAACACCGCGCGCAGCGACTGCGGCCGGCCGCCGACGCGTGCCAGCAGCGTCATCTCCCCGATCAGCAGCACGATGCAGACCATGAACATGAACCAGCCTTCGAAGTCGTGCAGCATCCCTTCGGCCATTGCCGGGCCCCAGTGCTCGACGGTGACGCCAATCAGCCCGATGCGCAGGCTGTTGATCACGATGGTCATCGGGATCGTCGACAGCACGATCAGCCCCCGCTTCCATAGCGCACCCTGAAAGAAATAGGCCGCCAGAAAGCCGAGCACCATCAGCGGGAACAGGTACCGCAGCCCGCTGCAGGCTTCGACCACCTGCAGCTTGTAGCTGCCGAGATCGATCACATTGCCTTCAAGGAACACGCTGATGCCGAACAGCCGGATCAGGCCGACGCCCAGCTCCGACGACAGCAGTTGCAACTGCTGCGACAGCTCGCGCAATGCGAACTGCGGCAGCGGGATCATGAACAGCAGGATGCCCAGCGGTGCCGCAATCATCCGTGTGCCGCGCCAGCCGATGAAGCCCACCGAGAGGCCGACCAGCGCCACGATGAAGCCGTACTGGCCGAACAGCCGGATGGCGCTGAATTCCCCCACCAGGCCGAGCAGCAGGCCCGCGCCGACCAGCAGCAGGCCGCTCCACGAGCCGCGCAATTCGACCTGGCGCAGCTGGTCGCTTTTCTGCCAGATCAGAAAGCCCGCGATCAGCGGGATGAAATAGCCGTAGCTGTATTCCTCGACCACCGCCCAGTTCGCCACCATGAAGCGCAGCCCGGGCAGGAAGGCAGTGATCAACGCCATGCCGACCAGCGCGACCACGACCCATTGCGCCCGGGGCACCAGCCACACTGGGGCCGGCGCTGGCGGCATCGAATTCGGAGAGACGGAAGGAATGATCATGCCGCTTGCTGGCGTCCTGTGCACATGCCAACCCGCATGCGATCGACGAGGATAGCTTCGCTTTGTGACATGGGCGTGGCCGACGCGCGCCATGCTCGATGTCAAGCTGCGGACACATAGAGCACGTAGCCTCCGCGGGTTCGCATCTCAATCCGGTGCGCGATCGATTTCCCTGTGACCAGAATGAATCCCTGCGCTCCATGCCTGTCGTGTCTTCGTCAGTACTGCTCGTGATGCCTGGCTCTGCGACGACACCGTCCGACGACCCCTACTTGATGCCCAGCCTGTCCTGGGGCAATCGCGCGGCCCGGTCGCTGTGGTCGGTGACTCACACGCTGCTGGTGCGCTATTCGCCGCGCCCCTGCCACGCCTGGCGTGCGGTGGTGCTGCGGCTGTTCGGCGCGAAGCTGGGTCCGCATTGCCACATCTACCCCCGTGCCCGCATCTGGGCGCCGTGGAACCTGGTGTGCGAAGACGCGGTCGGCATCGCCGACGGGGTGGTGGTCTACAACCCGGCCACCATCCACCTCGGCTCGCACTGCGTCGTGTCGCAGGACGCCTACCTGTGCGGTGCCACCCACAACATCGACGACCCGGCGTTTCCGATGGTCAGTGCACCCATCACCATCGGCCCGTATGCCTGGATCTGTGCACGGGCGGTGGTGTGCCCTGGCGTGAACGTGGGCGAGGGCGCGGTGCTTGGCCTGGCCGGCGTGGCCACGGGCGATCTCGAGGCCTGGACGGTGTACGGCGGTGTGCCGGCGCGCGTGCTGCGCGCACGGGCGCGGCGATGAACGCCGATCAGGCGGCGTCGGCTGGCACGGTCCCGGTGCCTGCCTGGTCAGACACCGATTCCGGATTCCACGATGGTCCCCGCAGCATTCACGCGCATGTGACGCGGCCGATCGTCGAGCAGCTCGCGAAGGCTGGCGCACACACCGTGCTCGACCTGGGATGCGGCAACGGCTGGTTCACCCAGTCGCTGGTGCGCTGCGGGTTCGAGGTGCTCGGTGTCGATCACAACGAGGCGGTGCTGCGCCAAGCGCAACAGCAGCGACCGTCGATCCGCTTCCGGGCCATGGATGTGCTGCAAGGCCTGGAGCCGGGCCTGTCGGAGCGCTTCGATGCGGTGGTCGCGATCGATCTGATCGATCACGTGACGCTGCCGCGCCGGATGATAGCCACGGCGCTGGCCGCGTTGAAGCCTGGGGGGCTGCTGGTCGTGACCTGCGCCTACTACGGCTATGCAAAGAACCTCGCACTCGCATTGACCGGACGCTTCGATTCGCGCTGGGACCCGTTGCTCGATGACGGCCGCGTGAAGTTCTTTTCGCGCGAGACGTTGACCGCCTTGATCTCGGAGTTCGAGCTGCAGGATCTGCACTTCCAGACCGTCGGCCGCATTCCCATGTTCGCGCGATCGATGCTGGTGGCAGTGCAGAAGCCTCTTTGAGCAGGCTCTTTCGGACTACAACAATGACTTCTGTCGTCATCGAAATGTCACGAATGTGCGCGGGTGTGCAACAGCGGCCAAAGCCACTGCCTTCTTGTCCGATCGATTGTCGAACGACGCGTCACGATCGTTGGGCTTCGCAGGTCGCCATCCCCTGTCGGTGAGGGGCCTGCGGGTGCGGCGACGCACACCGGTGCGTTGTCGCTCACCGTCACTTGGAGTTCGTTCGATGAGATTCGATTTTCACCGCGCTGCCGTGCTGGCTGGCGCTGCCTGGCTCATCGTGCCGACGGCGCAGGCCGCGACACGGTGGACCGACTGGTCTGCCGCCACGACGACCGGCGTTGCCACATTCAACACCGTCAGCGGCAGCTTGTCGCTGGGCGGCACCCCGGTCGCCGTGACCTACCGCGGCGCGACCGATGCGGTTCAGTTGTCCGGTGCCGACTGGTGGACTGTGGTCGGCACGCCCGATCCCTACGCCACCACCGGTGCACCCGACCAGCACGACATCATCCGCTTGGTCGGGGGCGACGCCAGCCGTTACCAGATCAGTTTTTCGACGGCTGTCGTCGATCCGGTCATCGCCTTGCTCAGCGTGGGCGACCGCCACCACCAGGTCGACTATGTGTTCGATCAGCAGCCCACGCTGCTGAGCTCGGGTGCCGGTTGGTGGGGTGGTTGCGGCAGCTGTCTTTTTGTCACTGACCACACGGTCAGCGGCCTCGAGGGGCATGGCGTGGTGCGGTTCACAGGCACCTACACCCAACTGAGCTGGTCGGTGCCTGAGGCCGAGTACTGGCATGGCTTCACCGTCGGCGCCGCGTCGGTCTCTGCGGTGTCCGAGCCGTCGGTGACTTTGCTGCTGGCCTGCGGACTGCTGGTCGGCGCGTTCCTGGCCAAACGTCGCAGCGAGTGATCGGCGACGGCGGACGCTGTCAGCGCAGCACGATGGGGCTGCCCTGCGGTCCGCTGCCCCGCAGGTCGCCGATGTCGTGCCAGCCGTCGATGCGCCAGCGGTGCACGCCGCCATGGCCCCATTCGTCGTTGTGGTACCAGTACAGGCGGCTGCCGTCGCGCACCAGCGTCGGGCTGAAGGCATTGCCGCTCTGGCCTGTCTGTTGCGAGTCCGACGCTTGTGTCGATGGCATTCCGAACTGGCCCAGGAACAGGCCGGACTCGTCGAAATGCATGAACTGGTTGGCCTGCCCGACGCGACCGGTGCGCAGATCCTTGTAGAACTCGCCGTGGTAGCCGTAGACGATGTGGCGTCCATGGGCCCACACCGCGTTGCCGCCGTAGGTGGTCGATCCGTCGACCGCTTGGGTCTGGAAGCTGCCCTTGCCGTCCAACGCGCCGCTGGGGCTGGCTTGCCACAGCCATCGGTTGCCATTCATCGCCGCGGCACCGAGGTGGAAGCCTTCGTTGCCGACGACCGACTGGTCGAAGTACACCACCCGTTCTGAGGCGGTCATGGGGAAGCGTGGCGGCATGCCGCTGAACGCGCCGCGGTAGTGGGGCGTGCCGGGCAACGTCGGCACGCTGGCCAGCTTCACAGGCACGGTGGCCCACACCGGGTCGCCCGCGCTGTCGAAGCCGGTCAGTGGCAGGCGCATCGCTGATTGGGTGCCGGGACCGGTCAGCGCATAGCCCAGGTCGCCGTTCTCGTACATGACCTTGGGCGTGGTGCCGGGCCAGGGTGCTGCCAGCGTCTTCACCACGCGCAGCGGGCCTGCGGCAGGCAGCTCGACGATCACGGTCCGGCCCTGCGCCGACACGATGCCGTAGGTGCGCCCGTTCGACAGTGTCTCGACGGTGGTGAAGCCACCGAAGCCGCCATTGAAGGCACGGTCGTCCTTCAACACGGCGGGCAGGCCGGCCAGCCAGTTGCGCACCAGCCTCCATGAACGCCCGGGCACCAATGGGGCGGTGTTGTCGACGTCGAATTCCAGGAAATTCGCGAACACACGGCGCGGACTGCCGTGATCGACGGTCGAGGTGTAGACCGCCGGCAGGTAGGCGATCTGCGCATCGCTGCGGCCGGCGTTTGCAGCATCGGTCAACAGGTGCAGCATGCGGTTGTTGCAGGTGTCGACCACCCACACACTGCCGTCCCGTGCGGCCGCCAGCGCAGTCTGCTCGCCGCCGTCGCGGGCCTGGAAGCACAGCTTGCCGGCGCTGACGGCGGGGTCGTCGGCATAGCCGCCCAGAGCGCCCAGCATTGTGAGCTGCCGGCCCTGGGCGTCGTAGCGCTTGAGCTGCTGGCTGGCGCCGCCGTCCGCGACCCAAAGGCCGTCGTCGCTGCCGGGCGTGGCTGCGAGCGCCAGCGGTCGTGTCAATCCGTTGATCGTCGCCGTGACCCGTGGGTCGCGTTCCAGGTCGGTGTAGCGCAGCACGCTGCGGCCTGAGACGATCCACAGGTCGCCGCCGGGCGACATGGCCAGCTGGTTCAGCGACTTCGCATTCAACGGCAGCGACATCTCACGCAGCAGCGCGCCGCTGGTCTTGTCGTACAGCCGGATCAGATTGCGCCCGCCGTGTGCCACCGCGAGCACCCGCCCGTTGCGCTGCACCGCGAGGCCGGTGGGCGCATCGCCTGCGTCGGCGTGCAGGTCGATCACGCTGGCGTAGCTCTGGTCTGGGTAGCACGTCGTCGAGTTCGCCCTGTAGTTCAGGCACACCGGTGCGCCGGCCGAGAAAGTGGCGGTGCGGGTGGTGCCCAGATCGAAGGCGCCGATGAAACTGCTGTGCGACAGGCCGCCGCCGTTGGCCCAGTACAAGCGGGTTGCATCGGCGGCAATCATTGCGTACGACACGAAGGGGTCGGTCGAGGGCAAGGGGCGCGTGTCGTTCTGCGGGGCCGACAGCGCAAAGCCGTGCAGCCCCGGTTGGCCTTCGTTGTAGCCCACCGCGTAGATCGCACGATCGCCCTGGATTACGAGGCCAGTCGGCGGCAGAAAGGCCCGGTGCAGCTGTGGCCCGCCGAAGCTGCCGCTGCTGTTGCCGATCACGCCTTCCCAGACATAAGACAAGCGGTGATGGACGAGCCGGATCTCGATGTCCTGGGCCACCACCGGCTGCTCGCGTTCGTCGCGTCCGTTCCAGGTCTGCTGATGTGGGCCGGCCGGCAGCTCCTCGGCCCGCCACAGCGTGCGCAGTAGGTGGCCGTTGCTGTCGTAGACGCCGGCGCTGGTTATCGCGCTGCGGGGCAGGGTGAAGGTCCACGGGGTGGCTTGTGCCGGTGCGGCGTCACGGCCCGCCGGGGTCTGGGCTGTGGCACCGATCGGCACGGCAAGCAGGGTTGTGCAAACGCCGGCCAACGCCCGCCGCAGGGCGCGGCGCATCACGTCAGACACCGACGGCGCGCGCGTGGCAGGGCGTCACTTCAGAACCCAGATCGGCCAGCACCCGGCGCGCTTTCGCCGCGTACGCCTCCCAACCGAAGGCGCGGGCGCGTTGTGCGGCCCGCTGCCCCATCTCCCTGCGCATGTCAGGGTCCCGGTACAGGCGATCGAGCCGGTCGCAGATGGCATCTGCATCGCGTTCGGGGAGCACGAAGCCATCGATGCCGTCGCGCACGATGTCGGCCGGGCCGTTCGCCGTCACGATCACCGGCAGGCCGCAGGCCATCGCTTCGAGCACCACCAGTGGCATGCCTTCGATCAGTGTCGGCAGCACGAATACATGGCTTTGGCGGTAGCGCTCGGCAAGCGCCGGCCGCGTCTGGTGCGGGATGTGCTCGAACAGGTCGGCGAACGGCCGCAGCGGCGCATCGCTGCCGACGATGCTGCCGACCAGCGTCAGGTGCGAGTCGTGGCGAGCGAATTGTCGGTAGCCGCGCAGCAGGTAGGCGATGCCCTTGCGCTGCGTCAGTTGCCCGGCGTAGATGACGTTGAACTGGTCTGACCGAGCCTGGCTTCCAGGTGGTGGTGGCGTGAAGGTATGAAGGTCGACGCCGTACGGCACCACGCGCATCTTGGAGCGCTCGATGCCTTCGGCGACGAAGCTGTCGGCCACATAGCCCGAGCCGACCAGCACCGCATCGGCCAATCGAATTTCCTCGTCGAGCCGTTCTTCGTGGCCTTCGGGCCAGTCATTGAAGCCCGGCCAGGTAACCGCGAACTCGGGCTCGCGCTCGTTCTCTTCCAGCCGCACACGGCGCCGCTGGCGGTGGTGGGCCACAGGGTAGTTCAGCACCGCCGAGCGTCCGCCAATCGAGTGCGCGGCTTCGAACGCCGGCAGCGCAAATCCTTCGTAGCCCACGATGCAGTCTGCGTACTGCACATGCTTGCATGCCGCCTGCGCCACCGCTTCGCGCACCGACATCACCAGCTGGTTCGTCCACTGATGACGTTTGTGGGGCGGCAACAGATGCAGCCTGCCGATGGTCGCGGCACACAGGTCGGGCCACACACCGGCCTCGTGGGTCAGTGCGGCCAGCCGCGGGTCGCTCATCAAGCGCCGGCCGAAGGTGCGGGCGTAGGCGCGACCCGCCAGCGGCAGGGCCGACAAGGCCCGCTCCCAATCGCGCCCCTTGTTCACATAGGGCCGCACGTAGGCCTGCAAGGCATCGCAGCCGGCCAGTGCCAGCGCCAATTGGTTCAATTCCGGCGAATTGAAATTCACCACCAGGGTGCGTGGCATCGATGCATCGGGCATCCGGCCATCGTAGGAGGGCTTTGTGACGGTTCGATGCGCAAGGGCCCAGCCGGCTGCTGACTCGATACCGCAACATTTGATCGCTACATTGGAGCGCTTCGACTGCCACCATCGAGGAGCCCCGCAGATGCCCTGCGTGTGGACCACCCACCGCGCCCTGCGACAGACCTCGCCATGAACATCCTGTTTTGCTCTGTCCCGTTTCGCCCGTCGGTCGGCGGCATCGAAACCGTGTCGGCGCTGCTGGCCGAGCGCTTTCAGCGCAGTGGGCATCGCGTGGTGCTGGCGACGCAGACCGCCAGCGACACACCCGACACCGACACCTACGAGGTGGTGCGCCAACCGTCGGTGCAGCGCCTGTTTGCGCTGGTGCGTTGGGCCGACGTGGTGTTCCACAACAACATCAGCCTGCGCTTCGCCTGGCCGCAGGCGCTGCTGCGCCGGCCCTGGGTGGTTGCACACCACACCTGGCTCCCGACCCGCGGCTTGGCCGCGCGAGTCAAGCGATGGGTGCTGCCACAGGCACGCCACATCGCGGTCAGCCAGGCGGTCGCCGACAGCCTGGGCGTGCCGTGCGCGGTGGTTCCCAATCCTTACGCAGACGATGTTTTTGCGCCCATCGAAGGCATTGCCCGCGAGCGAGAACTGGTGTTCGTCGGCCGGCTGGTCAGCGACAAGGGCGTTGATGTGCTGATCGACGCACTGGCGTTGCTGGCAGCGCGTGGGCGGCGGGTTCGTTTGACGGTTGTCGGTGACGGTCTTGAAGGCGCGGCCTTGCGTCGTCAGGCCCGGGCACTGAACGTCGCCGACTGTGTCGATTTCGTCGGTCGTCGCGTCGGCCCCGAGCTGGTCGCCACGCTGAATTCACACCAGGTGCTGGTCGTGCCTTCGGTGTGGGAAGAGCCGTTCGGTGTCGTCGTGCTCGAAGCGCTGGCCTGCGGCTGCGTGCCGCTGGTCACGCGCAGCGGCGGGCTGCCGGAAGCCGTCGGCGCCTGCGGCGTGGTGCTACCGCACAGTGACCGCCGCGCGCTCGCGACCACCTTGGCTAATGGCATCGATGCGCTGCTTGGCGATCCCGAGAGCCTCCACCACTACCGCCAGCAAGTTGGGTTGCACCTCGAACGCCACACCCGCGATCGCGTCGCGCGCGACTACCTTCAGGTGCTGACCGATGCTTGCCGCTCGAATGCCACACAGAGCGCCACGCGCGTTGTCTGACACCGCCGTCGCAGTCGGGCGAGGCGTGCCGCGGGCACGCGCGCGGCCACCAGCTACCGCTACCGCAGAACGTGCCCGCCGGCACCTGGTCCACGTCGTACTGATCATCTACCTGCTGGCGATCTTCGAAGGATCACTTCGCAAGTATGTGGCGCCGCAGTTTGGCGCATACATCTTCTTCATCCGGGACCCGTTCCTGATCTACGCCTACCTGCTGGCGACACGCCATGGCTTGTGGCCGCGCCATAACGCATGGTTCATGCTCAGCGTTTTCATGTGTGGCTTCGGGGTGCTGCTGTTCGTGCTGCAGAGTGCGCTGGGCGGGCTCGACAACACCCGGGTTCTTCTTGGCATCTATGGCTGGCGCAGCTACTTCCTGTACGTTCCGCTGGCCTTCCTGGTCGGCGCACAGTTCAAGACGGCCGATCTGGCGCTATTCGGCAAGGTGACGCTGTGGCTGGCGCTGCCGATTGCACTGCTGGTGGCGCTCCAGTTCGCCTCACCGCAGAACGCAGCGATCAACGTCGGCGTCTCCGAAGACAAGGACTTGCAGTTCCAGGGCATCGGGCTGGATGCCGAGCGGATCCGCCCAACCGGGCCGTTCACCTCACCCACCGGGCAGTCGCAATTCGTCACAACGGCCACGGTCTTCCTGCTTGCGCTGCTGCTGCTGCCGGCTGCCAGGCGCAAGTTCGGCCGGCTGATGCTGACGATGTCGGCAGGTGCCATCCTGACCTGTGTGGCCCTGGGCGGCAGCCGGGGGACGACGCTGTCGTGCGCTCTCGTGGGCCTGTTCGCGATGGGCCTGGGCTTCATCGGCCGGGGTGCTGCGTTGAAGGCGCGCGCACTGGCCTTGCCGACGGCGCTGGCGGTGATTGCCGCGGTGCTGTATCCGATCGTCTTCCCGCTCGGCTTCCAGGCCTTCATGAACCGATGGGACGCGGCCGCTTCGGCAGAGCAGGGCATCGAGGGCGGAGTGTTCGGTCGCGCGCTGTACGGCTTCATCGACTTCTTCCGGCTGGTCGAGACGGTGCCGCCCATGGGTTACGGCCTGGGCTACGGCGGCAACGCCAGCATCACGCTCGGCGCGATGGTCGATGGCGTGGCGCCGGGCAAGCTGGTCGAGACCGATTTCGCGCGTCACATGGTCGACCTCGGCCCGGCCTTCGGCCTGTGCTACATCGCGTTCCGTTTCGGCCTGACGATCTGGCTGCTGCGGCTGGTGCTGCAGGCGACCCGCCGCGTGTCGGACCCGTTGCCGATGCTGCTGTTCGCCTTTGCCAGCTACGTGCTGTTGCTCGGCCAGCTGACTGGCCATGGGACGATCAACGTTTACGGCTGGCTGTTCACCGGGCTGTGCATCGCCGCCTCGCGAGAGGCCCTGGCGTCGACCCGATCGCCGCTGACAGCGATGCGCCATCCCTCCCGATTCCCCATCCCCCTGCGAAAGCGATTGCAATGAACGACACAGTGATGGTCACCGGCGGTGCCGGTTTTCTGGGCTCGCACCTGTGCGATCGACTGGTCAAGGACCGGCGCGATGTGCTTTGCATCGACAACTTGTTCACCGGCAGCCGCAACAACATTCGCCATCTGCTGTCCTCCGAATACTTCGAATTCCAGCGCCACGACGTGACCTTCCCGTTGTACGTGGAAGTCGGGCAGATCTACAACTTGGCCTGTCCGGCCTCGCCGGTGCACTACCAGCACGACCCGGTGCAGACGACCAAGACCAGCGTGCACGGCGCGATCAACATGCTCGGGTTGGCCAAGCGGGTCGGCGCGCGCATCCTGCAGGCGTCCACGAGCGAGGTCTACGGCGACCCGGCAATCCACCCGCAGACCGAGGACTACTGGGGCAACGTCAATCCCATCGGCATCCGCGCCTGCTACGACGAAGGCAAGCGCTGTGCCGAGACGCTGTTCTTCGATTACTTCCGCCAGCATGCACTGGACATCAAGGTGGTGCGCATCTTCAACACCTACGGCCCGCGCATGCACCCGAACGACGGCCGCGTCGTTTCCAATTTCATCGTGCAGGCGCTGCGCGGCGAGGACATCACGATCTTCGGCGACGGCCAGCAAACGCGCAGCTTCTGCTATGTCGACGACCTCGTTGAAGTGATCGTGCGCATGATGGCCAGCGATGCCAGCCTGACCGGCCCAGTCAACATCGGCAACCCGGGCGAGTATTCGATGCTGCAACTCGCCGAGACCATCCTGCGCATGACCGGCAGCAAGTCCAAGCTGATCTTCAAGCCACTGCCCGAAGACGACCCGAAGCAGCGTCGCCCCGACATCACGATCGCCAAAAGCAAACTCGGATGGGAGCCGAAGGTGTCGCTCGAAGACGGTCTTGCACCCACGATCGCGTACTTCCGCGGCGTGGTGAACGGTTAGGCGTGCACCGATGCAACTCGGCGTGATCGTGCTGACGCACAACTCGGCGAACGTGATCGAGCGAACGGTGCGTGCCGCGCTCGGTGTCAGCCCGTGCGTCTACGTCGTCGATTCGGGCTCCACCGACGACACGGTGGCGATCGTCACCGCGCTTGGCTGCCATGTGGCATATCGGCCGTTCAAGCATTACGCCGACCAGCGCAACTGGGCGATCGACGAATTCGGCCACCGCAGCGACTGGCAACTGCACCTCGATGCCGATGAAGTGCTCGACGCGACGGCCATCGCCGAAATCAAGCGGGTGCTGGCGTCGCCAGACGGCACCAGCGGCTACATCTTCCGGCGGCGCACCTATTTCCTCGGTCAGCCACTCCGTTTCGGCGGCAACGACAACTTCCACTTGCGATTGTTCCGATCGGGCACTGCGCGCTGCGAAGACCGGCTGTACGACCAGCACTTCGTCTCCGACCAGCCGGGCGTGCGACTTCGTGGCGTGCTGCACGACATGAATGTCGGGAGCCTGACCGAATGGACCGCACGCCACAACCGATGGAGCGACCTCGAGGCCGCCGAGTTGCGGCGTCCGCCTGGCGACGTGGGCGGACAGGTCGTGGCCCGCCTGTCGGCCGACCCGCGTGAGCGGCGCCGCTACTACAAGGGCCGCTACTACAGCGCGCCGCCGATCCTGCGCCCGCTGCTGCTGTTTGCCTACCGCTACCTGTTGCAAGGTGGCTTCCTCGACGGGCGCGCTGGCTTTCTATACGCGTTCTTCCAGGTGCTGTGGTTCCGCATGCTGGTGGACGCGAAGTTACAGGAGTCGAAGGGGTGAGCATTGCCGCGCTGATCACCCGTCAACGTCTGGGCCGGCTGACCGGCTTCGCATCGACACAGCTGGCGGTGCAGTTGATCGGCTTCGGCGCCGGCATCGTGCTGGTGCGCTGCATGGCGCAGGCTCAGTACGGTTACTACACGCTGGCAATCAGCATGGCGAGTGTCGCCAACATCCTGACCGACCTCGGGTTGGCGACGGCGGTGATGGCGATCGGCGGGCGCCTGCTCGGTCAACGTCAGGCGCTCGGTGCCCTGGTTGCCGATGCGAACGGCTTGCATCGGCGGCTGGCCGCGTGGTCGTTCGCTGTGCTGATCCCGTGCTGCGCGCTGCTGCTGCTGCGTCAGCAGGCACCGACCTGGCAGGTCGTGGCGCTCACGGTGTTGATCATCGCGGCGGCGGCACTGAACGTGCGGGTCGGCATCGCACTGTCGATTGCACGCCTGTCAGGCCATGTCGTACTGCAGCAGAAGCTCGACCTGTTCATCAATGCCGCGAAGCTGGTGGCCGTGTTGCTGCTCGCGTCGGTTGTCCTCGACGCCACCGTGGCCTGCGTGCTGAACCTGGCGGTGGCCGCTGCCTATTTCGTCGCGTTGCGGCGCTACCTGGCCGAGCAGGTCGAGGCGCCTGCCGTGGCGACGGGACACCACCTGGCGGCCCTGCGCCAGCACCTGTGGAAGCAGGCGCCGAATTCGATCTACTTCGTGCTCAGCAGTCAGCTCGCGGTGTGGCTGATCGGCGTGTTCGGCAGTGCCGAACGTGTTGCCGAAGTCGGTGCCTTGGGTCGCCTGGGCGCTGGCTTTGCGGTGATCGGCTCGGTGTCGGCGGCGCTGGTGCTGCCGTATTTCGCGCGCCATGACGGGCCAGCTGAACTGATGTCAGGCTTCGTCAGTGTCAACGCGTTCTACGCGGCCTTGCTGGCGCTGCTGCTGACCCTGGCGAGTGCCTTTCCGGCCGCCATCCTGTGGGTGCTCGGCGGCACCTATGGCGGCCTGCAGTCGGAGCTGGTGTGGATGATCCTGGCCAGCACGCTGGCCACCTGGGGCGGTACGGTCTACAGCATCGGCTGCGCACGCGGTTGGGTGATGCCGTTGTGGCTGGTCGTGTCGACCGGCGTTGCCGCCACGGCGATCGCGGCCAGCCTGGTCGACGTGTCGACCGTGCGCGGCAGCTTCCAGATCAACACCGCCACCGGCGCGGTCGGGGTCGCGGTGGCAATCGCTTACTTCACGTTGAAACTGAGGCGTCACGCCCACCTGAAAGCGAGTGCTGCATGAGCCGCATTGACATCGTCATCCCCTGTGCCGGCCGGGGCGACGACCTGATGCGGCTGCTGACGTCGCTGTATGCCGAATGCACAGCGTCGATCGCGCTGCATGCCGAATCGATCACCGTCACCGACGACCGCCACACCGAGGCGCTGCGCGATCGTGTGCGCTCTGCCTTTCCCTCGGTGCGTTACG
>JAYVEB010000204.1:0-11301 GCA_043749095.1 Burkholderiales bacterium
ATCGCCAGTAAGCGACTCGTTGTACTGGTGCAGCACCGCAGCTTTCATGAATGGTCCTCGGGTGGCTCTTGGGAGGTCGGCAGTGTACTGTCCACGCAAGGCCGATGCAACCGAGGGATAGCGATCGCATCATTGCCTGCGTCACGGTCTCAACCCGTGGATCCCACAGGCGAGGTTCGCGCCCCCTGCGGGTCGCGAGGTGCCGGCGGAACGCGCGATGTCGCGGGATCGGAGGGCTGCCTTAGCGCCTGAACCGCGCAGCGGCAGCGACGATCTCGACGGCGGCGACACATTGGTTGGGAGCCCTGGCTCCCCTTGCCGTCGACCCGCCCGATGTGTTACGGTCGCAATCCCCTTTTAACCAAAAACTTGGAGACACGGATGGTCACTCAGCTGGTTCTACTTACCCGCCGCTCAGACATGAGCTACGAACAATTCAGCGCCTATTGGAAGAACGTACACGCTCCGATCGGTGGGAAGATGCCCGAAGTGAAAAAGTACGTGCAATATCACGGGGGCGTGGCGCCCGCCAATGGCGCGCCCGCCTACGACGGCGTCGCCCTGCTTGAGTTCGCTGACATGGATGCGCTGCAGCGCTCGTGGGGCAGCCCTGAGGGCCAGGCGACTGCCGCCGACATCCCGAACTTCCTTGACGGCTCGAAGATCGTGATGCTGTTCAATGAGGAAAATCGGGTCGTCTGACCTGGTCTCTGACTATCGGCGCGGGGCCACCCGCGCCGATAGCGGGCTGCCCGTCCTGGAACAGCCCGCCCACACGCCGTCCCCCCGGCAATGAATTCGCAGGCCGTTCCACGGCGCCGCGCAGCAGACGACCGAGCAGCTTGCCCATGTTTACAGCCACTGCTCCTCAATGGATCAGGGGATCAACACCGCACGGCTCTTGATCTTGCCGTGATGCAGTTTGAGCAGATCCTGGTTCGCGTCCCTGGGCATGTACTCACGCGTGGGCAGGTGCACCATGCCACGACTGGGCAGCGCGATCAGCCCGACCCGTTCCGGACACGTACCGACCAAGCAGCCGACGATGCTCCCTGAGGGCGTGTGCAGCAGCCACAGATTGGTCGAACTCCACCATCCGCCGCATGGACCCCTACCTGCTCGACTGGCTGAACCTGCTGCTGCGCTGGGCGCATGTGGTGGTGGCAATCGCGTGGATCGGTTCATCGTTCTACTTCGTGTTTCTCGACAACAGCCTGACGCTACCGGTTGACGAGGCCTCGAAAGCGCGCGGCGTGACGGGCGAGTTGTGGGCGGTGCACGGCGGCGGGTTTTACCACCCGCAGAAGTACATGGTCGCTCCACCGGCGCTGCCCGAGAAGCTGCACTGGTTCTACTGGGAAAGCTACTCGACCTGGCTGACCGGCTTCGGCCTTTTCACGCTGCTGTACCTGCTGCAGGCCAGCACCTTTCTGATCGACCCTGCGGTGCATGCGTGGTCAGCCCCGGCAGCGGTGGCGTCGGCACTGGCGCTGCTGGTGGTGTTCTGGTTCGCCTACGACGCGCTGTGCCGTACGACCGGGCGCGGACCGAACGGCGACCTGTGGGTCGGCGCAGGCGTGGCGCTGCTGGTCATGGTGACCGCAGTGGTTGCGTGCAAACTGTTCGCCGGCCGTGCAGCCTTCCTGATCGTCGGTGCGGCAATGGCAACCGCGATGAGCGCGAACGTGTTCGCCTGGATCATCCCGGGCCAGCGCAAGGTCATCGCGCAGATGAAGGCCGGTCTGCCGGTCGATCCGGCGCATGGCCTGCGCGCCAAACAGCGCAGCGTGCACAACACCTACTTCGGCTTGCCGGTGCTGGTCGCGATGCTCAGCAACCACTACGCGTTCCTGTACGGCGCTGCTCACAACGCGACTGTGCTGGTGCTGCTGATGGCGGCTGGCGCCTTGATCCGCCACAGCTTCGTCGCGCGGCGCCGTGCCCTGGTGCAGCAACGACGCGTGCCGTGGGAATACGCGGCAATCGGCGTCGCGCTGCTGATCGCCACCGCAGTGTGGCTGCGGCCAGCAGCACGACCCGAACCAACTGCAGCTGCAATGCCGGTCACGCTGTCGCAGGTGCAAACGATCGTTGAACAGCGCTGCGTGATGTGCCACAACGCGGTGGTGCAGAACAAGGGCGTGGCACTGCACACCGCGGCACTGATCCAGCAGCACGCGCTGGCGATCTACCAGCAGGCGGTGGTGCAGAAACAGATGCCGATGAACAACGCGACGCTGATCACCGATGACGAACGGGCGCTGTTGTGCCGATGGTTCGAAGCCGGTGCGGCCGCGCGATGAAAACCACCGCCATGGACCCGACATCCCGCCCCGCATCGCCACAACTTTTCGGCCTCACCGACGCCAAGCGCAGATCGATCCGACGATGGGTGTTTGGGAGCATGGCGCTGCTGATGCTCGGTGGCGTGGCGGTGGGCTTCGTGCCTTACTACGCCGCGTCGCGCGAAATACAGAGCTTTTGCACTTCACTGGCGGTCGGCTCACCGGTGGCAGACGCGCAAACCGAGGCCGCAGCGCGCGGTTACGACGTAGTGCCGGGCGGCGTTGGGCGCGTTCTGTTGAAAGTGCCGAAATTGGCGCCGCAAGTGCCGAGCAAACGCGGCTGCGACCTGCGTGTTGGATCTACAGGCATGTTGGTTTCGGCGGCCTACAGTGATTCGCTTTGACGCACCAGCGCGTGAGCGCTGCGGCGGATCGCTGTGTTGCGTTCATGTCCTCCGAGCCGGGCTGCGCCCGACTCTCACCCTTTACTTCACTCCACACAGCGGCCCGGCGCAGCGCTCCTGCCATCACCCAAGCGGGCGGCGTTTTTAAAAAACTCGTCGCACGCACCAACGTTGCTGGCTGTCGGGGGCGTAGGGTAACCGGCGCAGCGGAGTCAAGGAGGAAGGCCGGATCGGTCCCACCCGAAGCGTTTGGCAGGTAACCCGGCCTGGGGGACATGAGCGGAGCCGGTCACCCCATGGCCTCGGCAGCACCGCGCATACCTTCGCCTGCGGACAGTGCTCAGACGTTCAGGAAATGCAGATCCAGCAATTCAATCCACTGCGCCTTTTGTGGCGAAGTCGCAAAGCTCGCCTCGAAGCTGTTGCGCGCCAGGGTGTAGGCATCAGCAGCCGTCAGCGCGGGCAAGGCCTCGAAGGTTTCGGTGTAGTTCTGGTTGATGTAGCCGCCGAAGTACGCCGGGTCATCGGAATTGACCGTGACACACAGGCCCAGTTCGAGCAGCCGCGCCAGGTTGTGCTGCGCCAGCGTGTCGAAGACGCGCAGCTTCACGTTCGACAGCGGACACACCGTCAGCGGCACGCGTTCGGCGGCCAGCCGCGCGACCAGCGATGGGTCTTCGACGCAGCGCACACCGTGGTCGATGCGCTCGGCCTTCAGCACGTCGAGCGCGCTCCAGATGTAGGCCGGCGGGCCTTCTTCACCGGCGTGCGCGACCAGCCTCAGCCCGAGCTCATGGCAGCGTTCGAACACACGGGCGAACTTCTCCGGCGGGTGAGCGCGCTCGCTGCTGTCCAGGCCGATGCCGACCAGCCGACTGCGGTGCTTGGCTATCGATGGCAGCGCCTGTGTCAGCGTGTCGAACGCCGCCTCCTCGCTCAGGTGACGCAGGAAACACAGGATCAGCAACGAGGTGATGCCGAACTCGGCTTCGGCCGCTTCGCAGGCGCGCACCAGGCCGTTGATCACCACCTCGATCGCCACGCCGCGCTCGGTGTGCGTCTGCGGGTCGAAGAACAGCTCGGCATGCACCACATGGTCGGCCGCGGCGCGGCGGAAATAGGCCATCGCCATGTCGTAGAAATCGGCCTCGTGCAGCAGCACCGAGGCGCCAGCGTAGTAGATGTCGAGAAAGCTCTGTAGGTCGCTGAAGGCATAGGCGGCACGCAACGACTCGACGCTGTCACAGGCCAACGCCACACCGTTGCGCGCCGCCAGCGCAAAGATCAGCTCGGGTTCGAGCGAGCCCTCGATGTGGATGTGCAACTCCGCCTTCGGCATCTCGCGCAGCAGCGCGGGCAGGCGTTCACGCGGAATGCTGGCCATGCCAGTCGGTGGGTTCGTGTTCATTTCGCCCCCGGTAGCGTGCCTTCGACGCCCTTGACGTAGACATTCAGCCCCGACAGAAACCTGTCATCGGCAGCGGCATCCTTGGCCAGCAGCAGTTTGCCGTTGGCCGCGCTGATCGGGCCCTTCCAGATCACGAAGCTGCCGTCCTTCAACCCCGCCCTCACCGCATCGACTTTGGCCTGCACCTCGGCCGGCACGTCGGCGGCAATCGCCACCAAATCGATCGCGCCTTCCTTCACGCCCCACCAGGCGCCGCTGCCGCCCGTCCAGCTGCCATCGAGCACCGCGCGCGTCGTCGCGATGTAGTACGGCGCCCAGTTCACCACCGCCGACGCCAGATGCGCCTTGGGTCCGTACGCGCTCATGTCGCTGTCCCAGCCGAAGCCGCGCTTGCCGTTCTTCTCGGCGGTCTGCAGCACCGCGGATGAATCGGTGTTCTGCATCAGCACATCGGCGCCGCCGTCGATCAGGGCCTGCGCCGCCTCGGTTTCCTTCGGCGGGTTGAACCACTCGTTGACCCAGACGACCTTGGTGCGGACCTTCGGGTTCACGCTCTGCGCCCCGAGGGTGAAGCTGTCGATGTTGCGGATCACTTCGGGAATCGGGATCGACGCGACCACGCCCAGTGTGTTGCTCTTGGTCATGGCACCTGCGACCACGCCGGCCATGTAAGCGCCTTCGTAGGTGCGGCTGTCGTAGGTGCGCATGTTGGGCGCGGTCTTGTAGCCGGTGGCGTGCTCGAACTTCACGCCGGGCAGGTCGGCGGCCACCTTCAGCATCGGCTCCATGTAGCCGAAGGTGGTGCCGAAGACCAGCTTCGCGCCCTGCCCGGCGAGGTCGCGCAAGACTCGCTCGGCGTCGGCGCCTTCGGGCACCTTATCGACGAAGCGGGTGACCACCCTGTCACCGAACTCGGCCTCGACCGCCTTGCGGGCCTGGTCGTGCGAGAAGGTCCAGCCGGCATCACCGACCGGGCCGACGTAGGCGAAGGCGATCTGCAGCGGCTCGGGCTTCGCAGGTGCCGGCACGATGACGCTGCCGGAGGCAGACGCCGCAGCCGCCGCTGGCGCCTCGTCCTTCTTGCTGCAGCCGATCAGCATCGCAGCGACGAGCACGGCCCCAAACGCTGCTGTCAGGCGATGCAGACCAGCGCGCTTCGATTCAATGCTCATGGCGACTCCCGGAAAGCGAAAGGTGAATGGCGAAACACATGCATGCTACGAGCCCGGGTGAAAGGCCTTGCCCAGCGAGGCCGGCATGTTGGCGCGGATCCACGCGGGGTTGCGCGAGATCAGCGCCAGCACGGCGATCGTCGCCAGGTACGGCATCGCGCTCAGCAGCTGACTCGGCAGCGCGATCCCTTGCGATTGCATCTGGAACTGCAGCATCGTGACGCCTCCGAACAGGTAGGCCCCAAGCAAGACGCGCGCCGGTCGCCAGGTGGCGAAGGTGGTCAGCGCCAGCGCGATCCAGCCCTTGCCAGCGATCATCCCCTCGGCCCACAACGGCGTGTAGACCACCGACACGTAAGCGCCGCCGAGGCCGCACAGCGCACCACCCGCCAACACCGCCAGCAGTCGGATGCGCCGCACCGGAACGCCCAGCGCATGCGCTGATTCAGGCGATTCGCCGATCGCGCGCAACACCAGCCCAGCGCGGGTGCGGTACAAGAACCAGCCCAGCCCCAGCGCCAGCGCGATCGCCGCATAGACCAGCGGATGCTGCCGAAACAGCGCCGGGCCGACCACCGGCAGGTCGCCCAGCCACGGCAGGCTGAAGCGGGGCCGCGCCGGCAGCTGGCGCTGCGTGTAGGCGATGCCGACGAAGGCCGACAAACCGGCACCGAACAGGCTCAGCGCCAGACCGGTGGCGTACTGGTTGGTGTTCAGCCAGATCACCAGAGCGCCGAACAGCGCAGCCAGCACCGCACCAGCGGACGCGCCAGCCAAGAAGCCCAGCGTGTGGCTGCCGGTGTGCACCGCGGTGGCGAACCCGGCGATCGCCGCGACCAGCATCAGCCCCTCAGCCCCCAGGTTGACGATGCCCACGCGCTCGTTGATCAGCAGGCCCAGCGCTGCAAAGGCAAGCGCGGTGCCGGCGTTCAGCGTGGCGGCGACCAGCAATGCAGCCGCATCGAGATCCATCAGGCACCCTCCCCGACGGGCTGCAGCGTGCGAACCCAGCGCACGCGGTGGTGGATCAGCGTGTCGCAGCCCAGCAGCGCAAACAGCAGCAGGCCCTGGAACACATCGGTCAGCGATTTCGGCAAGCCCAGCCGCGACTGCGCCAGCTCGCCGCCGATGTAGAACAGGCTCAGCAGCACGCCCGAGCACACGATGCCGATCGGGTTCAGCCGCCCGACGAAGGCAACGATGATCGCGGCGAAGCCGTAGCCGGCCGGCACGTAGGGCGTCAGCTGACCGAGCGGCCCGACGACTTCCAACGCACCCGCCAATCCCGCCATGCCGCCCGACACCAACAGCGCCGTCCACAGCGCGCGCCGTGGCGAGTAGCCAGCGTAGCGCGCCGCGGCCGGCGCTAAGCCACCGACCTGCTGACGAAACCCGGCACGGGTGCGAAACAGCAGCAACCAGAACACCGCCACCGCGCCCAGCGCGATCAGCGCCCCGATATGGACGCGCCAGCCTTCGACCAAACGCGGGATGCGGGTGACCGCCGCGAAGGTGATGGTCTGCGGAAAGTTGTGCCCCTGCGGGTCCTGCCACGGGCCATGGACGAGGTAGCCGAGCAGCAGTTGGGCGACGTACACCAGCATCAAGCTCACCAGGATCTCGTTCGCGTTGCAGCGGTCGCGCAGCAGCGCCACCAGCGCCGCCCAGGCCATGCCGCCGACCACGCCCGCAGCCAGCACCGCGACGACGATCCAGCGGCCGGTCTCGGGCCCGGCCTGCATCGCCACGCCGCCGGCGGCGATTGCGCCCAGCACGAACTGACCCTCGGCGCCGATGTTCCACACATTCGAGCGGAAGCACAGCGCCAGGCCGAGCGCGATCAGGATCAGCGGTGTCGCCTTCAGCGCCAGCTCGCTGAGCGCATAGCCGCTCTTCAAGGGCTCAATGAAGAAGAGTCTCACGCTGGCGACCGGGTCGGTGCCGAGCAGCACGAACAGCACGGCGCCGATCGCGACGGTCAGCGCCAGCGCGATCAACGGCGACGCGACAGCCATCGCCCGCGACGGCTGCGCGCGCGCTTCAAGCCGCAGCATCGGCCGCCTCATTCGCTGTTGCGACAGCTCTCGGCCACAGCCCGCTCATCCAGCTGCCGATCTGCGCGGCCGTGGCCTGCGCGATCGGCACGCTGGGGCTGAGCCGGCCCTGTGCCATCACAACCAGCCGGTCGGCCAGCGCAAACAGCTCGTCGAGATCCTCGCTGACGACCAGCAGCGCGCAACCTGCGTCACGCAACGCCAGCAGCTCGGCGCGGACCTGCGCCGCCGCGCCGACATCGACGCCCCAGGTCGGCTGCGACACGATCAACAGCTTCGGTCGCGCATCGATCTCGCGGCCGACGATGAATTTCTGCAGGTTGCCACCCGACAGCGAATTGGCTGCAGCCGTCGGCCCGCCGGCCTTCACCTGGAAGCGATCGATAAGCGACGCGGCCAGCGCGTTCATCCGACCGATGCGCAGCCAGCCGAACGGCCCGATGCCTTCGACGCGCGTCAGCAACGTGTTGTGCGCGAGCGAGAGCGCTGGCACCGCGCCGCGGCCCAGTCGCTCCTCGGGCACGAAATGCAGGCCGAGCGCGCGGCGTGCTGGCGGTGCGGCGCGCGCGATGTCGGTGCCGAACATGGCGATGCTGCCCGGCGCGGCGCGCGGGTCTTCGCCCGACAGCGCGGCCACCAACTCGGGCTGGCCGTTGCCGGACACACCGGCGATGCCGACGATCTCGCCAGCGCGCACCTCGAGGTCTATGGTCGAGAGGTCGGTGCCGTAGGGCGACGCCTTCGGCAGACTCAGCGCACGCAGCTGCAGCACCACGGCCCCGGGCACGTCGCGCCGAGCCGCCAGTGCCATCGGCTCGGCACCGATCATCAGCCGCGACAGGCTCGCGTCGCTCTCATGCCGCGGGTCCAGATCGGCCACGACACGACCCCCACGCAGCACGGTGCAGCGGTCGCACAGCGCGCGGATTTCATGCAGCTTGTGGCTGATGTAGACGATCGAGCAGCCCTGCGTAGCGAGGCCGCGCAGCGTGATGAACAGCGACTCGATCGCCTGCGGCGTCAGCACCGAGGTGGGCTCGTCGAGGATCAGCAGCTGCGGCTGGCCGAGCAGCGCACGAACGATCTCGATGCGCTGTCGCTCACCGACCGACAGCGTGTGCACCGGGCGCAGCGGATCGACCGCCAGACCATGCTGTTGGGCAACCCGCTCGATGCGCTTGATCACCTGCGGCAGCGACACCGAGCGGGCCAGCCCCAGCCAGACGTTCTCGGCCGCGGTCAGCGTCTCGAACAGGCTGAAGTGCTGGTAGACCATGCTGATGCCCAGCTGCCGCGCCTCGGCGGGACTGCGCAGCGACACCGGCTGCCCATTCCAGACGATGCGGCCGGCATCCGGGCGCAGCGCGCCGCCGGCGATCTTCATCAGCGTCGACTTCCCCGCACCGTTTTCGCCAAGCACCGCGTGGATGCTGCCCGGCGCCACGCTCAGGTTCACGCTGTCGTTGGCGCGCACGGCCGGGTACCGTTTGGTGATGCCGATCAGTTCGAGGCGCGGCGTGGTGGCCATCGCCTCAGACGCGCTCAAAGACACGCTCTCCAGCCACATGCGTCGCGACCAGGTTGCGCTCGTCGCCGAGCGTCATCCAGGCGAAGACGCGCTCGTGCAGGTCGTTCGCCAAGCTGTCGCGGTGCACAGCGACCGGCCCGACAGCCCAGTCCCACACCGCCAGGTCGGCCGTGCAGCCGACTTCCAGGCTGCCGATCTCGTCGGCCAGCCCGAGCGACTGCGCCGCAGCCCGGGTGGCGGTGTGCAGCAGCTTCCAGGCACTGAGCCGCAGGCCGCGCAGCGACTGCACCTTGTAGCCGTCGGCCAGCGTGCGCAGCATCGACAGGCTGGTGCCACCGCCCACGTCGCTGGCGATCGACACCGCCACACCGGCATCGGCCGTCGCCTGCCAGTCGAACAAGCCGCTGCCGAGGAACAGGTTGGACGAAGGGCAGAACGCGATCTGCGCACCGCGCTCGTGCAGCAGCGCGCGGTCGCGGTCATCGAGCCAGATGCCGTGCGCCAGCACCGCACGCGGGTGCAGCAGGCCATGGCGTTCGTAGACATCGAGGTAGCTGCGCGCCTCGGGGAACAGACCGGCGATCCAGCGCACCTCGTCGGTGTTCTCGGCGACGTGGGTCTGCAGGTAGACGCCAGGGTGGTCTGCGCACAAGCGCCCGGCCATCGCCAGCTGTTCGCGCGAGCTGGTACCGGCGAAACGCACCGTCACCGCATAGGCGAGGCGATCGCGGCCATGCCAGCGGGCGATCAACTCGGTGCAGTCGCGCTCGGCGTTCTCGACATCGTCGCGCAGGCTATCTGGCGCGTTCGTGTCCATCAGCACCTTGCCAGCGACGAGCCGCATGCCGCGATGCTGCGCCGCGGCGAACAGCGCCTCGGCCGACACCTTGTGCACGGTGGGGAACACGACCGCAGCGGTGGTGCCGTGCGCCAACAGCGCATCGACAAAGCGGGTCGCACCGGCTTCGGCCACCGCCGGGTCGGCGTAGCGCTGCTCGGCGGGGAAGGTGTAGCGCTCAAGCCAATCCAGCAATGCGGCGCCGTGGCTCGCGATCACATCGAGCTGCGGGCTGTGCACATGGGTGTCGATGAATCCGGGCAGGATCAGACGGCCTCGGTGATCGACGCGCTGCCAGCTCGCGTCGGGGCCGCCATTGCTTGCATTCGCGGGCTGCGCGCCGGCGATGCGGCCGTCCTCGACCAGCAGCCAATGGTCCGGGCGAAAACGCACGCCAACGGCCTCGGCAACCGCCCCGAAACCGGGGTCGGCGGTGAAGTCGAGCAGGTCGGCGCGCAGCGCGAGGCGGTGCGTCATGCGGTGAGGGTTCCGGGTGCGCGGCGACAGCGCCGTGTCAACGGTCAGCGTAGCAGGTCGACGGCCGTCAGCGGCGCCTCGGGCGCTTCGCCCAGGCGTCGAGGAAGCTCAACGTGACCGCTGCCTCGTTCGCTTCGGCCAGGCCGCTGGCAAACAGCGCGCCGACATTGGCATTGAACCCGTCGTGACCGGCCAGGTCGCTCAGCGATCGGAAGGCGATGTAGGGGACGCTGTTCGCATAAGCCACATGGGCCAGCGCCGCCGTTTCCATCTCGAAGGTCTGCGCGTTCAACACCTCGTGCAGGTAAGTGCGGTATTGCGCGTTGGCCAGGAACACCGTCGCCGACACGCCCCTCCCGCCGACGCGCAACTTCGGCAACTGCTTGACGCACAGCGCTTCGTCGGTGGTGCCGTCGATCCGCAGCGCCTTCGGGCCGCAACGCGCCAGCGGCGGCGCCAGCCCGCGGGCCACTTCCAGCATCTGCGCATCGACCGGGTAGTCGAACAGGAAGCCGCCGGCCGGCGCGTTATCGCTGTTCAGCACCTGGTTCTCGCGGATGAACAGGCCGGTGTCGACCGGGCCTTGAGGCGTCTTCATCACGAACGGCGGCAGCGGCTGGCCATCGGCGCCGCGCGCCAGTTTCAAGCCCAGGCAACTGACATCGGCAGGCGCGCCGCAGGGCGCTGGCAGCGTCGAGTCGCCGTTCCAGAACACCTCCATCGGCATCGCCCAGCGGTCGGGCACCGTCACGTCGCCAACGTGGTTGGCCGGGTCGATGCCGCCAGCGATGCCGCTCATCACCAGCCGCTCGATGCGGAAATGGTCGAGCAGTTGCTGGGTGACCATCGTCGAGTTGACCATGCTGACGCCGCTGAGCACGATCACCACGCGGTTGCCGCGCAGCACGCCGGTGGTGAACCGCTTGCCGTGAATGGTGTGGGTGCGACGCTGGCGCGTCTGCTCGATCAGGATGTCGGCCTCGGCGCCGAAGGCCGACACGATGCCGATGCGCGGCGTGCAGTCAGTCAGGCAGTGTGGCGCTGCCGCTGCGCCGAAGGTTGTGGCCAAGCCAATGCCGGCCAACAGCCCGGTCAACACCCGTTTGAAACCCTGCATGGCGCACTCCTGTTCAGG
>JAYVEB010000205.1:0-11298 GCA_043749095.1 Burkholderiales bacterium
AAAATCGCTCCTGCGCGATTCTGGAAGCTCGGAAATCAAGCCATCATTTTGGAATATTCCTGCCGCCCAGACTCCTAGCCTCAACGATCGCCGCAGCCACTGCGCTGCTGGCTTTGCCGATGGCTGCCATCGCCATCGTGTTTCAGTTCAACGCCGCGTTGACTGGCGCGCAACAGAACCCACCAATCACTTCGTCCGCCACGGGTGTTGCCACGTTGTTCTACAACGACATGAACACGGTTGCCATCGCAGACGACAGCTATAGCTTTTCAATGGTGGCATCCGGCGGTCTGTCGTTCAATCCTGTGGCCTACCACCTCCATCAAGGTGCTGTCGGCGTCAATGGCGGCATCCAGGTCAACTTGGCGGCAGCACCGTTCATCTCGATATTTTCGGGCGACACTTTGCTGGTCGGCGGAAACAACATCACGAGCCCCAGCCCAACGCTTCTGAGCAACCTGAAGGCGGGTCTCTGATACGTCAATATTCACACCGGTGCCAACCCTGGCGGCGAAATCCGCGGTCAGCTCATACAAGTGGCAGCGATTCCTGAGCCCGCCACTTACGCGATGTTCGGCCTCGGCCTGGGGTTGATGGGTATGTTCGCCCGCCGCCGCGCTGGCAGGCCCCACTGATTGTTCTCGGTTCGCCGATTTGAAAGGCCCGCTCTGCGGGTCTTTTTTGCGGGCGTTCACCGCCGCATCAAGGTGCTCTTGCCGAACAGGCTTTCGATCAGGTCCACCGCCACCTCGGCGGTCTGGTTGCGCACGTCGAGCGCGGGGTTCAGCTCCATCACGTCGAGGCTGGCCAGCCGGCCGGTGTCGGCGATCATTTCCATGCACAGCTGCGCTTCGCGGTAGGTCGGCCCACCCGGCACAGTGGTGCCGACACCAGGTGCGATCGGTGGGTCGAGGAAATCGACGTCGAAGCTGACGTGCAGGTGGGTGTTGATGTCCAGCGTGGCCAGTGCCAACTCCATCGCGTGGCGCATGCCCATCTCGTCGATGAAGCGCATGTCGAACACATCCAGTTCCTGCTCATGCACGAAGCGTTTCTCGCCGGCATCGACGCTGCGGATGCCGATCTGCCGCACCCACTTCGGGTTGATCGCTGGCACATGACCACCGATCTCGATCAACTCCTTCGGGCCGTGACCGCACAGGCAGGCGACCGGCATGCCGTGCAGGTTCCCGCTGGGCGTCAGCATCTGCGTGTTGAAGTCGGCATGCGCATCCAGCCACAGCACGCGCAGCCGCTTGCCGACATCGCGGCAGTGGCGCGCCACCGCGCTGATCGATCCGATACCGAGGCAATGGTCGCCACCCAGCAGCACGGGCATGCGGTTCAGCTTGAGCTCGGCGTAGACCGCGTCGTGCACCAGACGGTTCCAGGCGACCGCCTCCGGCAGGTGCCGGTAGCCGTCGGCCGGCGGCAGCCAGGGGTTGGTCGGGCCGCTGATGTTGCCGCGGTCCAGCACTTCGAGCCCATGCCCCTGCAGTGCCGGCACGATGTTCGCGACCCGCAGTGCTTCCGGTCCCATGCTGGCGCCGCGCCTCCCGGCACCGATGTCGGTGGGCGCGCCGATCAGGCTCAGGTGCGGGTTCATGCGCATGCGGACGATGGCGTCAGATGTCGACCGCGAACTCACCGGTCTCGGTTGGCGGTGCGTCGAAGCCGTATTCCGCTTCGAGCACGGCCCAGGCTTCCTCTGCGGTCTCGACGTAGCGGAACAGGTGCACGTCGCCCGGCGAGACCATGCCGGTCTCGATCAGCACATCGAAGTTGATCAGCCGCGACCAGAACTCGCGCCCGAACAGCAGGATCGGCCGCTTGCGGCACTTGCCGGTCTGCACCAGCGTCATCGTCTCGAACAGCTCATCGAGCGTGCCGAAACCGCCCGGGAAGCACACCAGCGCGATGCTGCGCATCAGGAAGTGCATCTTGCGCAGCGCGAAGTAGTGGAACTGGAAGCACAGCTCGGGCGTGATGTACGGGTTCGGCTCCTGCTCGTGTGGCAGCACGATGTTCAGGCCGATGCTCTTGCCGCCGACCTCGAACGCACCGCGGTTGCCGGCTTCCATGATGCCCGGGCCGCCGCCGGTGACCACGTAGACCGGCGTGTCCAAGTCGGCGGTGCGCTGCGTGACGAGGGCGGCAAAGCGCCGTGCTTCGTCGTAGTAGCGCGACATCAGCATGCGGGTTTCGGCCACGCGGATGGCAGTGGCGTCGTCATGGGCCCGGGCTCGCGCCAGATCGGCAGCGGCGGCTTCGGGCGACAGGATGCGCGCGCTGCCGAAGATCACGATGGTCGACTCGATACCCGCTTGCTTCTGCACCATCTCTGGTTTCAGCAGCTCGAGCTGCATGCGCACCGGCCGCAACTCCTCGCGCAGCAGGAAATCGTTGTCGGTGAAGGCGAGGCGGTAGGCACTCTCCGGTCCGCCGTAGAGCGAAGGCGGCGCGGCGGTGCTCGCGTCCTCCTGGGCCGTCGGGAAATTGCGGGCGGTGAGTTCGTTACGTTTGTCCATGCGGTGCAGCTTAGCGTGTCGGTGAATGCAGGGGTGTCAACGGTGCGGCGAAGCACACACCGGGCAGCCGGGGTTGCGGGCCAGTCGGATCTCGGTCCATTCCATTCGGCGTGCGTCGAGCATCTGCAGCCGACCGGCCAGCGACGTGCCGACGCCGGCCAGCAGCTTCAGCGCCTCGGCCGCTTGCACGCTGCCGATGATGCCGACCAGCGGTGCGAAAACCCCCATGGTCGCGCAGCGTGCTTCCTCGAATTGGTCGTCGGGCAAGAAGACGCAGGCATAGCACGGGGTGGCGTCGCAGTGGTCGCGCGAGGTGGTCACGTACACCGAAACCTGACCGTCGAAGCCGATCGCCGCGCCCGACACCAGTGGCCGGGCATGCCGCACACAGGCCGCGTTCACCGCCTGCCGGGTCGCGAAGTTGTCGCAGCAGTCGATCACCAGATCCGCCTCGGCGACCAGATCGTTCAGCCGTGCGGCATCGGCGCGTTCGCGCAGAGCGACCACCCGCACCTCGGGGTTGATGGCCTGCACCGTGGCCGCCGCGGAGTCGACCTTGGCAAGGCCCAGGCGCGCCATCGAGTGGGCGATCTGCCGCTGCAGGTTGGTCAACTCGACCGTGTCGTCATCGACGATCGTCAGCCTGCCGACACCGGCGGTGCCTAGGTACATCGCCACCGGCGAGCCCAGCCCGCCCGCACCGATCACCAGCACATGGGCGGCCAGCAGCCGCTGCTGGCCTTCGATGCCGATCTCGTCGAGCAGGATGTGGCGCGAGTAGCGCAGCAGTTGGTCGTCGTTCATCGGGGCGAGGACACAAAAAACGCCCGCATGCAGCGGGCGTTGAGTGGGGGACGCAGGCCATCACCGATGGGCTGTGCGGCCCGAGGTCGCTTCGGCGCCTCAGTTCGATTCCGTCTCGACCTTGCGCTCGGTCATCGATTTGCTGACCAGCACCGGCTTGCCCTTCAGGCGGTTGATGGCTTGGGCGAGCTGGAAGTCGTCGTCGCTGCCGAACTCGGCTGGTGGCTTGACCGGGGAGGTGGCCTTCTTGGCGCTTTCTTCTTCCAGCTTCTTGCGCGCGATTTCGCGTGCTTTTTCGCGGGCTTCGTCCTTCACCTCGGCGCCCTGGCCGCTTTGCAGGTGCTTTTCCAGATCGGCTTCACGCGGGCGCAAAGCCGAGAAAAGGTTACCCTCGGCCGTTTCATCGATCATCACATCGGGCACGATGCCCTTGGCCTGGATCGACTTGCCGCTCGGCGTGTAGTAGCGCGCGGTGGTGATCTTCAACGCGGTGTCCGGCGACAGCTGACGCACCGTTTGCACCGAGCCCTTGCCGAAGGTCTGCGCGCCCATCACCGTGGCGCGCTTGTTGTCCTGCAAGGCGCCGGCGACGATTTCGCTGGCCGAGGCCGAGCCTTCGTTGACCAGCACCACCAGCGGCACCGATTTCAGCGCCTCAGGCAGGCGCCGCAGCGGATCGGCACCACCGCGCCGCAGGTAGTAGTCGGGCGACGCCTTGAAGATCGACTTCGATTCGGGGATCTGGCCGTTGGTCGTGACCACAGTGGCATCCGCCGGCAGGAAGGCCGACGAAATGGCCACCGAGGCTTCGAGCAGACCGCCCGGATCATTGCGCAGATCAAGAACGATGCCCTTGAGGGTGGGATCCTGCTTGTAGATTTCTTCGAGCTTGTGGGCGAAGTCGTCGACCGTGCGGTCCTGGAACTGGCTGACGCGCAGCCAGGCATAGCCCGGCTCGACCACCTTGGCGCGCACGCTGACCGTGCGGATTTCCTCGCGCACGATGGTCACAGGGAAGGTGCGGTCCTCGGACTTGCGGAACAGCGTCAACACGACCTTCGTGCCCGGCTCGCCGCGCATGCGCTTGACCGCCTGCTCAAGCGTCAGGCCCTTGACCACGGTATCGTCGATCTTGGTGATCAGGTCGCCGCTTTTCAATCCGCCGCGGAAGGCCGGTGAGCCTTCGATCGGGGTGACCACCTTGACCAGGCCGTCTTCCATGCCGATCTCGATGCCGACGCCGACGAAACGCCCGGTCGTGCCTTCGCGGAATTCCTTCCACGACTTCTTGTCGAAATACTGCGAATGCGGGTCAAGCCCGGCCACCATGCCGGCGATGGCATCGGTGATCAGTTTCTTTTCATCGACCGGTTCGACGTAGTCGCTTTTGACCATGCCGAATACCGCGGCAAGTTGCTGCAGTTCGTCCAGTGGCAGCGAGCTGACCGAGTTTCGCGCCGTGGCCTGCAATTGCATCGTAGCCAATGCCCCGGCCACGGCACCGAGTGCGATCCATCCTGAAATCTTGAGCTTCGTACCCATGTCCGACCCTCTAACTGGCTTGTGCATCCGATCCTCGCCTCAGTATAGAACCCAGGGGTGGATTGATGCTGCCTGGGCTTGCTTAGTTTCCGATGATGAAGCAGCAGCCCAAAAGAAATCTTGATTCGCCGTCAAGTCTGACCGCGTGCCGCCGATAGCCGGTTGATGTCGGTGGGTTCGCGGCGAAGGCCTCAGGCGGCGACCCGCATGCTCATCGATCTACAACAAGGCCGCGCATGTTCAGCCTATTCCGAACCCCCAAAGCCGATCCGGTGACGACGCTGACCCTGGTGGACAGCGCACCCACCCAGCCACAACCGTCCCCATCGACCCTGCGCGAGGGGCAGCGGCGCACGCTGCCCAGCGAGCAAGACCGGACGCTGTCTGCTGAGGCGCGGCAGTGGCTGCGCCGCCTGCCGGCGCGGGAACGGCCGCTGGCGCTGTGCTCAATGTATTCGCGTCTCGCCAATCGGCTGGCCAGGGTCTGGGACGACCCGGCGCAGACCGAAGCGGTCTTCGATGAATTGCTGATCGACCACCGCGGCGGTCGGCTTGGCTTCTCGCCCCTGGTGGCCGGTGAACTGATGCGCTTGCACCGACTGCACGAAAAGCGCTTGGAGGCGGGCAAGGGCGGTTGAGACGGGGGTTGCTGAGCCGGCCGTCGCGCCATATTTTTCAGGCAGCGCCGAGGTGCTCCATCAGGATCGCCACGCCAATCCCTGCGAGCAGGATGCCACCGCAAATCTCGGCCCATTTTCCTGCCACCGTTCCCAGCGCGCGTCCCACCATCACGCCCGCCGTCACGGCAACGAAGGTCGTGAAGCCAATCGCGGCGGCCACGGGAAGAATATCGACCTTGAGAAACGCGAGCCCGACGCCCACGGCCATGGCATCGATGCTGGTGGCAAACCCCGTCAGGGCAAGAAGCCAGAATGGGTGCTGGGTCAGCTTTTCTCCCTTTTGCACGCTGGGCGCCCTGAGTCCGCTGTACACCATGCGAAGGCCCAGCCCACCCAGAAGGACGAACGCGATCCAGTGGTCCCAGGCTTTGACGTAGCTTGCGGCAGTCAGGCCGAGCACCCAGCCGATGACGGGTGTGATCGCTTCGATGACGCCAAATATGCTGCCAGTGCGCAGCGCTTCGCTCCAGCGCGGCTTTTGAAGCGCAGTGCCTTTCCCAACGGCAGCGGCGAACGCGTCGGTGGACATGGCCAGCGACAGCAACGCAATAGATATGGGATTCATGTGGGAGTGCTTCTCTGGCCGGGCGAGAGCTACGGCGCGTCAACACAGTCCGGCTTACGTTGTGCTGATGCGCCGATGGTCTCGCCAACCAGAATGGTGACCTGCACCACGGCCTGCGAGGCAAGCCGAGTATGTTGACGCAGGCGCTTTCAGCTGAAAGCCGGCTACTCCCCAAAAGATGCTGAAATCATAGGAGATGCTCGCACCGCGCCTTCGCCTCCTCCACTGCCCAACAGGGTGACATGAACATGGGCGTTGTCCATCGACGCCCACTCATCAGTCTGGCGGTCAACGAACTCGATGATGGCAATTCGCAAAACGCCGGGCTTGTGCAACACAGTGCCGCAGAGCGCTAACGTATATTTCTCGCGGTCCTCCAACTTTGACTCGTGCAACCCATGAACACTCCACCACGCAAGTCAGTTGCCTCGAAGGCGAAGCGGGCCAAGAAGTCGCCCACCGACATCGCCATCGCGACCGAACTCGCCCCGGCCGTCGCCATCGCATTGCTTGATAAATCCTCAAAGGCGCCGGGATCGCCGCCGCCCGCCCTCGAAGTGCTGGCGGCGGGAGTAACCGCCTCGGACACCGACGGCAATGTGCGTGTGCAACTGATGTTCCCGAACGGCGCCGTGCTGCCCGTGGAGATGAGTGCCGACGCCGGGGCCGCCTTGTCGAAGGGGTTGGACGAAGAAATTCTGGACAAGAAGTAAGGCACCATCGACTCGCCGGCGCTGATCGCTGTGCTCGATCTGAGCGCTTTGCGCCTTGTCTGATCGCTGAAAGAGGCCCTATGAATCGCAATTGGCTGCATGAAGGGCGTTCGATTTGGTTTTGAACCTTCTCAATTCAGGCTTGATCCGGCGTCTCAGCGACTTGTTACAGCCATCGCGCCCAATCAGCTGTGATGGGGAGTTCGGCACCTTCTGGCAAGGCCCGCTCGACCCGCTGATCTACAGCTGCGTGGCATCGTTCCCACATTTCGGTGCGCGGCTTCGGCTGTACAGCTATGACTCCGCTTGCGAGGTGCCGCCCGGAGTCGAATGGGCCGACGCCCGCGACATCTGCCCGAATGAGTCGCTGGTTGGCCGGTATATCGCCAATGGCCGGCGCTCCTTCGCGAAGTTTTCCAATCTTTTCCGCTACCGCATGATCCGGCAGACCGGGCTGTGCTGGGTCGATACCGACATGCTGTGCCTACGCCGGCCGGATTTCTTGGAGAGCCCGATGGTGTTCGGCCGCCAGTTGGAGCCATCTCACAGCTGGAGCATCAACAACGCGGTGCTGAAACTGCCGCTGCGGCATCCTATCCTGGGCGACCTGATCAAGCGGGCAGGTGCGGTGGTCGATCTCGACCAGCCTTGGGGCATCATCGGACCGTTCCTGTTGACCGAGCTGGCCAAGAAGCATCGCATCGACCATCACGCGCGCGATATCCAGGCGTTCTATCCAGTACCGTCGGATGACTGCTGGAAGCCGCTGCTCCCCGAGGCCTGTAGCGAAATCCGGGCTGCGACCAGCGCCGCCAACTTCCTGCATCTCTGGCATGAGAGCTTTCGCCGCCACGGGCTGGACAAATGGGCCGCGCCGCCGACGGGATCCTTTCTGCATGACGTCTGCCAGGAACTCGGCACCTTGGAACGATTTCGCCGGTCGTCCAGTGAAGCCGAGCTCAAGGCATTCATTGCTGAGATTGCGGCGTGAGGCATGCCCCGGCGACCGATGAAGGCCACCTCAGTGGCGTCCATGAGCCCCGGGGCTTTCGGTCTTTCTAGGTGTCTTTCGGCTTTGTCTCTGGTCCGCCGACAGGAATCGAACTACCGGGCTACGGACCGGAAATTCAGACGATCTGTCCCCTTCCAATCTGCCCCCAACCGATCGCGGCTGCAGCCCGAAGCCCCTCAGAGACACGGACTTCCTTACGCAATGACAATGCCGACGCTGAAAATGCAACTCGTCCTCTAAGGTCACCATCCAGTCCTATTGACTGGGTCGAAAATGTTTTCACGAAGCAGTACTGATGTCCGAAAAGCTTTCTTACAGCACCAGGAACAAAGCCGCCAAAATCTACGCTGTCGGAATCGTGGTTTTCAGCGCCGCCTTTGGCTTCCTGTCCCTGTTTTCCATTTTCCTTGCGCATTTGAAATGACTCGGAAATAGTGCTGAGCAAATGAACAGCTGAGCTGCTCGCAGCTTGGCTGCAGGCACTGCGGCGTTGCGCCAGAGGCGTTAAGACCGCCAGCCTCTGCATGAACTCCAGCGGCGACGTCATCAGATGCGTTGTGTCGATGCGCCCGGTGGTTCGGCGTCGAGCAAACCGCGGCGCATCAATTTTTCGCCGCGGCTGCCGATAACGAGTGACGACTGTCTTCGCGATTCCCGGGCGTCGCCCGGCAGCGCCCTGAACACGATGATTTCTGCACACGACCTGACCTGGTGGCCGCCTTTGCGTCTCGCCCTCAGCCTCGCAGTGGCTAGGAGTCTGGGCGGCAGAAGGCCGCTGTCGTGAAAACTCGTGGTTTCAGGGGTTCCTTACCCCTTGGCACGCTCGAGAAAATCGCTCCTGCGCGATTCTGGAAGCTCGGAAGTCAAGCCATCATTTTGGAATATTCTTGCCGCCCAGACTCCTAGCTCAGCCCTCGCAATATCGAATCACCTCGCAGGTAGGGGGATAGATCCGACATTCCCGCCAAGAAACGCGACAGCGCAGCTTCGCGCCTTTCCTCGCTGTGGCAAATTATCGATAAGCGTTTGGCCCACCGACAGGAATCATCGGACTACAGGGCTGCAGACTAAAACTCACGCCTATGCGCTGATCTGGCCAAATATCGCGGTCAAGGTACTGGAACCCGATCTGCCGATGAGCACAACACCCTGAGTGGACAGAGCGCAATAAAAAAGCCCGCACATGGCGGGCTTTAACTGTTTTCGGCTGGCTGAATGTTTTTCAGCACTTGGCTTTTCGACGAGCCATAAAACCTAAAACGCCCAAGCCTGCAATCATCATCGCGTAGGTGTCGGGTTCAGGCACGGGCGCTGCGAAGCTATTGCCCACGCCTTGACTGAATGTCAGGGTCAGATTGGGGTCAGACAGCGTAAATACTGGGTCGATGAAAGCCGACGCCGAACCGATGCCCTTGACCCGAGCCGCAGTAACCATGTCTAGCTCACCCGAACGACTGAAATTGACGTTCACCACTTTGCTGGTAAACGAATCGTTGTAGCCGATACAAAACGTTGAATTCGCCGCCGAACAAACGCCAACGTTCGAGGACGGGGAAAAAATCGAGAAAGGCACGTCGGTACCTGTGAGCAGTGCGGCAACTTTGAAATTACCAGTGCCGGACACGGACATTGAGGTCGTCAGCGTTCCTGCGACTGGGCCGGTGCCTGGGCCGGAGATCGTGTAGAAATATCTAATTCCAGCGGCTGCCGTAATATTGTTTGTGGCGCCAGAATTGGTGATGTTGAAATCAATTTTCGGAGCTGGAAGCAGGTTCAGGTTTCCGCTCGCCAAGCCGCCGTTCCCATCGTTGAATTGATGAAGGCCTTGCCCAGCGACCAGTGGAATGTCCGCAAGGGTAGGTGAAGATGAAGCCGTTCCGCCAAAATAAAACTCAGCGTCAGGCACGGCGGGTGGCGGGACAAATATGACCGCCTGCGCAGGAGAAATAACCCATCCAGAAATAAGTGCGGCGCAGGCGGCCGTATAAATACCGGTTTTGAAGGTAATCACAAAAGTATTCCTACAAAAATTTTCAACGGGATTTGCGGAATGACAAATTGCCCCCGTTTGAGGCTAAGTCAGATCGTCACATTTTGTAGCCCCTGAAGTGAGGGGCGGGTAAGCACTCCCCCCTCCTTTGGTCGGCACTTGAACGCTGGAACTGCTGAGGTACGCCAAGCGAAGGGCTTCATTTGGTACATCGACAGCGGCCCCGTCATGGCATCTATCGGGATTTGAAGTACCGGCCCGGGCTGCGTGCAGCCACCGCGCGAAGGCCGAGGCCGCTCTACAAATCGCGGCTAGGACAGTCCGCGCAACATCGGATCACCCCGCAGTGACGGGTATCGATCCAACATCCCCGCCAGGAACCTCGACAGCGCAGCCTCGCGTTGATCTTCGCAGTCCCAAATGATCGACAGCAGCCGTTCATGGGTGGTGCGGTGCATGCCCTTCGGCCGGTTCCAATTCGCCCCGAGCTTCGCCTCGATCTTTTGCTGTCGCCGCCAGCCTCGATCGATTAAATCGCCTGACTGACTTGCATAGGCGAGCCGCTGGCAGTGCCGACAAGCGAAGCGACCCGCACGCAGGTACAGCACCGCGACACGCTCGCCGCGAATCGGGCAGATGAACCAGGGCCGTGCGCCGCCGTAGTGGCAGGCGCTGTGACTCAGCCGCACCCGCTGCGAGGAGTCTTTGCCGTCGATCGAATAATCGAGGGCCACGCTGTCGCTGTCAGATCGATAACCGATCGTGGCCAGGCGTTCGCCGGTCTGTGCGTCGGTCCATTGCCAAGAACCAAGCCGGCCGGCACTGAGCACGCCTTCACGGTGCTACCGTCGCGCGTCGATGTGTCGGCAATGTTCTGCCTTGACGTGCGTTGCCGGTCTTCCGGCGCCTAGCCTCATTCCTCCGCGTGGCATTTGATTTCCTTTCAAACGGACGATTGTTTCTGCGCATGAGATACCGGGTGGTTGCTGTCTGTGATTCCCCGCAGACTTTGAGAGCACCCCCCAGCTAGTTCACCAAATCAAACCTGATGGGGTCACAGGTGCCGACCATCAATGAGCTTTTCGGCGCAATGGCCATGTCGCCCGTTTTGCTTTGCATTTGGGTGAACCGAAAGGCCCCGTCCTTTTCCTTGAAGAAGGAATAGATCTCGGTTGTCGATCCGTCCTGATAGTGAACAAGGATCGTGACGTTCGTCGCGCCGCTACGCAACAAGACAATCTTTGCCCCATCCTGTACGGATGAAATCGGCTTCTTTCGAGCATCGACAAAAAGCAAATCAAGCTTGTCTTCGGTCCTGATGAGGGTCATCACGCCGTCGGTGATCTTGTCTTCTGTCCAGCCGGCACTAGGAGTCTGGGCGGCAGAAGGCCGCTGTCGTGAAAACTCGTGATTTCAGGGGTTCCTTACCCCTTGGCACGCTCGAGAAAATCGCTCCTGCGCGAT
>JAYVEB010000206.1:0-11283 GCA_043749095.1 Burkholderiales bacterium
CCGCGCGTCAGCCCGAGCTGATGGGTGAGTTGCAAACCAAGATGTTCCTGCTGGTCGGTCTGATCGACGCGTCGTTCATCATCGGTACCGGTATCGCGCTGTGGTTCACGACGGCCAATCCGTTCCTGGCCCAGCTCGCGAACCTGCCGAAGTAAATCACGTTCGCCGGCGGGCCCGAAACATTCGGACCTGCCGACTCTGCCACCCTGATTGAGGCTTCAACGTGAGCATCACCGCGACATTCATCATTCAGATGATCGTGTTTCTGATCCTGGTCGGATTCACGATGAAGTACATCTGGCCACCGATCACCGCTGCGCTCGATGCGCGTGCGCAGAAAATCGCTGAAGGGCTGTCGGCTGCCGACAAGGCCAAGGCGGAGTTGACCACGGCGAACAAGCGTGTCGAAGAGCAACTGTCGGCTGCTCGCACTGACGCCGCTCAACGCCTTGCCGATGCCGAGCGTCTGGCGCAGTCGATGATCGAAGAGGCCAAGGCCCGCGCCAACGACGAAGGCGCCAAGATCGTCGCCGCCGCCAAGGCCGAAGCCGAGCAGGAAGCGATCAAGGCGCGCGAGGTGCTGCGTGAGCAGGTCGCTGTGCTGGCCGTCAAGGGTGCGGAGCAGATCCTCAAGCGCGAAGTCAACGCCGGCGTCCACGCCGAGTTGCTGAACCGCCTGAAGGTTGAGCTTTGATTGCCAGCGGTCATTCGACGGAGCACTGATCCATGGCTGAACTTGCCACGCTGGCCCGGCCTTATGCCGAAGCCTTGTTCGATGTCGCTGCACAGGGCGATGTAAAAGCGGTGTCGCAGCAGATCGACGCGCTGGCGGCGATCGCCGACAACGACCAGTTGCGCCAGTTCGCGGCCAGCCCGAGAGTCAGCGCTGAGCAGGTGTTCGAGCTGATCTCCTCAGTTGTCGCTACGCCGCTGTCGGCGCCGATCAAGAATTTCCTCAGCACCGTGATCGACAACGGCCGACTGACGGTGTTGCCGGAAATTGCAGTGCAGTTCCATGCGCTCGCGAATGCCGGTGCCGGCGTGTCCGATGCGACCGTGTTCAGCGCGTTTCCGATCGAAGCCGCGCAGTTGACCGAGGTCGTCGCCACGCTGGAAAAGCGCTTCGCCCGTAAGCTGAACGTCACCGTGCAACTCGAACCCGCGCTGATTGGTGGCATCCGTGTTGTCGTCGGTGACGAGGTGATGGACACCTCGGTGAAGGCACGTCTTGAACAAATGCGGGTGGCGCTGACGGCCTGAGGGCCGTGACCGTTGATCCGAAACATCCACGTCATTCATGCTGACGCGCGGCGCGCCGATCGCGTGAACGCACAGACAGGAGAGAACTCATGCAACTGAATCCCGCAGAAATTTCTGAACTCATCAAGAGCCGCATCGAAGGCCTGGGCGCATCGACCGACATCCGCAACCAGGGTACCGTCGTGTCGGTGGCGGATGGCATCTGCCGCGTGCATGGCCTGTCGGACGTGATGCAGGGCGAAATGCTCGAGTTCCCGGCCTCGCCTGACGGCACCTCGACCTTCGGCCTCGCGCTGAACCTCGAGCGTGACTCGGTCGGCGCGGTGATCCTGGGTGAGTACGAACACATCGCCGAAGGTGACACCGTCAAGTGCACTGGCCGCATCCTGGAAGTGCCGGTCGGCCCGGAACTCAAGGGCCGTGTCGTCAACGCGCTGGGTCAACCGATCGACGGCAAGGGCCCGATCAACGCGCAACTGTCGATGCCGATCGAGAAGATCGCACCGGGCGTGATCGCACGGAAGTCGGTCGACCAGCCGATGCAGACCGGCCTCAAGTCGATCGACTCGATGGTGCCGATCGGTCGCGGTCAGCGCGAGCTGATCATCGGTGACCGCCAGACCGGCAAGACGGCAGTCGCGATCGACGCGATCATCAACCAGCGCGGTCAGAACATGACCTGCATCTACGTCGCGATCGGCCAGAAGGCCTCGTCGGTGAAGAACGTGGTGCGCTCACTCGAAGCCAACGGCGCGATGGAATACACCATCGTCGTCGCTGCCACCGCCGCCGAATCGGCCGCGATGCAGTATGTGTCGGCCTACTCGGGTTGCACGATGGGCGAGTACTTCCGCGACCGCGGCGAAGACGCGCTGATCGTCTATGACGACTTGTCCAAGCAGGCCGTTGCGTATCGCCAGGTGTCGTTGCTGTTGCGCCGCCCGCCAGGCCGCGAAGCCTATCCCGGCGACGTGTTCTACCTCCACAGCCGCCTGCTGGAACGCGCCGCTCGCGTCAATGCCGACTACGTCGAGGCCTTCACCAAGGGCGCCGTCAAGGGCAAGACCGGCTCGCTGACGGCCTTGCCGATCATCGAGACGCAGGCCGGTGACGTGTCCGCCTTCGTGCCGACCAACGTGATCTCGATCACCGACGGCCAGATCTTCCTGGAAACCTCGCTGTTCAACGCCGGCATCCGCCCTGCGATCAACGCCGGTATCTCGGTGTCACGCGTCGGTGGTGCCGCACAGACCAAAGTCATCAAGAGCCTGTCCGGCGGTATCCGTACCGACCTGGCGCAGTACCGTGAGCTGGCCGCGTTTGCGCAGTTCGCCTCCGACCTCGACGAAGCCACCCGCAAGCAGCTCGACCGCGGTGCCCGCGTGACCGAACTGCTGAAGCAGGCGCAGTACTCGCCGCTACCGATCTCGCTGATGGGCGCGACGCTGTTTGCGGTCAACAAGGGCTTCATGGACGATGTGGACGTGAAGAAGGTCTTGGCCTTCGAATCGGGCCTGCATCAGTTCCTGAAGACCAGCCACGCCGGTCTGCTGAAGAAGATCGAAGACGCCAAGGCGCTCGACAAGGACTCGGAAGCCGAGTTGTCTGCAGCAGTGACGGCATTCAAGAAGTCCTTCGCCTGATTCGCCCACGACTTAACCAGGAGTTTCGTCATGGCAGCAGGCAAGGAAATACGAGGCAAGATCAAGAGTGTCGAGAACACCAAGAAGATCACCAAGGCCATGGAAATGGTTGCCGCTTCGAAGATGCGCAAGGCCCAGGAGCGCATGCGTGCTGCTCGCCCTTACGCCGAGAAGATCCGCAGTCTCGCGGCCAATCTGTCGAAGGCCACGCCCGAGTACAAGCACCCGTTCCTGATCGAGAACACGGGCGTCAAGTCGGTGGGTTTCGTCGTGGTGACGACAGACAAGGGCCTGTGCGGCGGCATGAACACCAACGTGCTGCGCGCGGTCACCCTGAAGCTGAAGGAACTCGAAGCGCAGGGCCTGAAGGCCGAAGCAGTGGCCATCGGCAACAAGGGTCTCGGTTTCCTGAACCGCATCGGCGCGAAGGTCGTGTCGCACGCCACCCAGCTGGGTGACAAGCCGCACCTGGACAAGCTGATCGGCCCGGTCAAGGTGCTGTTCGATGCGTATGCCGAAGGCAAGCTGAGCGCAGTCTACCTTTGCTACACCGGCTTCATCAACACGATGAAGCAGGAGCCTTTGATCCAGAAGTTGCTGCCTTTGTCGGCGCAGAGCATGGACGCACCGACCCCGGTGGGCGCCGGCAAGTACGGCTGGGACTACCTGTACGAGCCCGATGCCGAAACCGTGATCGATGAGTTGCTGCTGCGCTACACCGAAGCGCTGGTCTACCAGGCGGTGGCAGAAAACATGGCGTCGGAACAGTCGGCGCGGATGGTGGCCATGAAGTCCGCCACCGACAACGCCGGCTCCGTGATCGGCGAACTGAAGCTCGTCTACAACAAGACGCGTCAGGCGGCGATCACCAAAGAGCTGTCCGAAATCGTCGCTGGTGCCGCTGCTGTCTGATCGGCGCGAACGACGACCCCAGAACCCCAGAATTCGTTTTTTCTAAGGATACGAACATGTCCGCAGTGGCTACAGAAGGCAAGATCGTCCAGTGCATTGGCGCGGTGGTCGACGTGGAATTCCCGCGCAACGCCATGCCTAAGATCTATGACGCGCTGAAGCTCGACAGCCTGGGCCTGACCCTCGAAGTCCAGCAGCAGCTGGGCGACGGCGTGGTGCGCACCATTGCGCTGGGTTCGTCCGACGGCCTGCGTCGCGGTCTGTCGGTGGTCAACACCCAGAACCCGATCACTGTGCCGGTTGGTCGCGCGACCCTCGGCCGCATCATGGACGTGCTAGGTCGCCCGATCGACGAGCGGGGCCCGGTCGGTCAGGAACTGACCGCATCGATCCACCGCAAGCCGCCTGCGTATGACGAGCTGAGCCCGTCACAGGACTTGCTCGAAACCGGCATCAAGGTGATCGACCTGGTGTGCCCGTTCGCCAAGGGCGGCAAGGTCGGTCTGTTCGGCGGTGCCGGTGTCGGCAAGACCGTCAACATGATGGAGCTGATCAACAACATCGCCAAGGCGCACAGCGGCCTGTCGGTGTTTGCCGGTGTCGGCGAGCGCACCCGCGAGGGCAACGACTTCTATCACGAGATGGCAGATTCGGGCGTCGTGAACCTGGAGAACCTGCCGGAGTCGAAAGTGGCCATGGTCTACGGCCAGATGAACGAGCCGCCGGGCAACCGCCTGCGCGTGGCGCTGACCGGCCTGACGATTGCCGAGTCGTTCCGCGACGAAGGCAAGGACGTGCTGTTCTTCGTCGACAACATCTACCGCTACACGCTGGCCGGTACTGAAGTGTCGGCACTGTTGGGCCGCATGCCTTCCGCTGTGGGCTACCAGCCGACGCTGGCCGAGGAAATGGGTCGCCTGCAAGAGCGGATCACCTCGACCAAGGTTGGTTCGATCACGTCGATCCAGGCCGTCTATGTGCCAGCCGATGACCTGACCGACCCGTCGCCTGCGACCACCTTCGCCCACCTGGACTCCACCGTGGTGCTGTCGCGTGACATCGCGTCGCTCGGCATCTACCCGGCGGTCGACCCGCTCGACTCGACCTCGCGTCAGCTCGACCCGAACGTCGTCGGCGAAGACCACTACAACACCGCCCGCGCCGTGCAGGGCACGCTGCAGCGCTACAAGGAACTGCGCGACATCATCGCGATTCTGGGCATGGACGAACTGGCGCCTGAAGACAAGCTGGCCGTGGCCCGCGCGCGCAAGATCCAGCGCTTCCTGAGCCAGCCCTTCCACGTCGCCGAAGTCTTTACCGGCAGCCCCGGCAAGTACGTGACGCTGAAGGAAACCATCCGCGGTTTCAAGATGATCGTCTCCGGCGAATGCGACAGCCTGCCCGAGCAAGCCTTCTACATGGTCGGCACCATTGATGAGGCTTTCGAGAAAGCCAAGAAGATCCAATAAGGATTGACGATCATGGCCACACTCCGCGTAGACGTCGTATCCGCTGAAGAGATGATCTTCTCCGGCGAGGCCAAGTTCGTGGCCTTGCCGGGTGAAGAGGGCGAGCTGGGTATCTATCCTCGACACACGCCGCTGATCACCCGCATCAAGCCGGGCGCGGTGCGCATCGTGCGGGCTGACAACGACGCGGAGGAATTCGTGTTCGTCGCTGGCGGCATACTCGAGGTGCAGCCGGGCACGGTCACCGTGCTGGCCGATACCGCGATCCGCGGCAAGGACCTCGACGAGGCCAAGGCCACCGAAGCCAAGCAGCGCGCCGAAGAAGCGATGAAGAACGCCAAGAGCGACATCGACTTCGCGAAAGCCCAAGGCGAGTTCGCCACGATGGCCGCGCAGATTGCGGCGTGGCGCAAGTTTCGCAAGAAGTGACGGCAGCAATGTCGCGCTGAATGCAACCCGCCCTTCGAGGCGGGTTTTTTATGCTGGCGATCGACAAGCGGTGGCTGCCCGCTGGCCGCTGTTCAGCGCGAGCAACGCGCGATGGATCGAATTGGCAATGAGGGCGCACCTCGCCCCTCGTGCAAGGGGTTGCGCCACCGTTGACGCGACCCTAACCTCGACTGACCCACTCACTCCAACGAGTGTCTAGAAAGATCCGCCATGAAGCTCCGCATTCCCGTCTTCCTTGCAGCCGCCCTGTTCATGGCGGCCAGCCAGGCCACCACCACGATCACCTTTGAAGAATCGGTGGGTGTGGTCGCGATGGTCAACTCGCCAGGCAGCGCCGTGCCAGCAGCCAGCCAATTGACGAATCAATACCTGGTGTCGGATGGCGTCTCCTTCACCTCGCTGGCGGGCCATGTCGCTGTCGTCAATCACGGCGCCGGCAATCTCTCGGCCAGCGTGCCGAACATCATCGGGGGCACGACCAGCGGTGGCGCGCTCGACTACAACGCGCCGATCACGATCTCTTTCTTTCTTCCGAGCAGCACCTCAACGGGTGCCGTCACCAGCTTTTTCAAGATCCAGGGTGACTACATTCCGCTGGGCCGCGGCAGCGTGAGTGCGCAAGCTTTTGGCATCAGCGGCAACTTGTTGGGTTCGACCAGCGACACCGACAACAAGGCGTTCGGGCTCGCCGGGCCGGTGCTGATGTTCAACCTCGCCAGTATTCATTCGGTCGTGATCAGCGGCGACAACGGCACGGTCGGGTTCGACAACCTGGAGTTCGGCCCCCTCACTGCAGCCGTTCCCGAACCCGGCACTTACGCGCTGATGTTGTCGGGTGTGGGACTGATGGCCTGGTTCGCACGCCGTCAACGCCGCTGAGCCACCCGCTCAGCGCACGTCGGGGCGGCCCGGTAGCTCGTTCGGATTCACCTGCGACGCATCGGCTGGGAAATGCTGCGCCAGCAGCGCACCGACGCGGTCGACGACATCGAGCAGGCCGCGGGCGTGATCCCCTTCCTTGAACGCAGCGCCCATCGCGTCTGAAATCTGCTGCCAGGTCGCAGCAGGCACCTGCTGCGTGATCCCGCGATCGGCCACGATCTCGATGCGCCGCTCGGCCAGCAGCAGGTAGATCAGCACGTCGTTGTTGTGTTCGGTGTCCCAGACGCGCAGCTTGCCGAACATCGCGATCGCACGTTCGCGCGCACTGGCGCCGCGCCACAGGTAGCTCAGCGGCAAGCCCGCTTCGACGCACACCCGCAACTCGCCGGTGTGGCTGCTTTCGCTGGCGGTCACGCGTTCTTCGATGCGACGCAGCGCGTCGGCGCCCAGCGCGCGCCGGGCGTCGGTCTCGTCCATCCAGCGGTGCTTCAGGATGCGGATCAGCGTGCTCATGATCACCATCCACCGGAGGCACCGCCACCGCCACCGCCAAAGTCTCCGCCACCGCCGGAGCTGAATCCACCCCCGCCGCGACCTCCGCCCCAACCGCCTCCGCCGCCACCACTCCAGATGATGGGCGGCATGCCGCCCGAGCCGCCGCCACGCCGTGCCGAGCCCACACCAAACACGCTGACCAGCACGACTGCCAACAGCCCGGCCACACCTGCCAGCAGCGCACTCGCCGTCAGCCACCAGCCGATGCCGCCGGCAATACCACCTGTCGCCAGCGACCCGAGCTTGCGTCCCATCATCCGGGTGAACAGCGCACCGGCGATCGGCACGGCGACGAACAGGAAGATGGCCAGCGATTCCAGCGACGGCCCACGGTCCTGGCCACGCTGCCGTGAGTCCGGCTGATTCGGCGCGGGCAGCGCCTCGCCCCGGATGCGCGCGGCCAGCTGATCGGCGGCGGCGCTCAGGCCGCCGGCGTAGTCACCGGCGCGAAAGGCCGGCGTGATCTGTGCGTCGATGATCCGTTTCGCCGCCAAGTCGGGAACCGCCCCCTCCAGTGCCTTCGCCACCTCGATGCGCACGCGGCGGTCGTTCTTCGCCACAACGATCAGCAGCCCGTCGCCGACGTCGCGCCGGCCGATCTTCCAGCTGTCGCCAACGCGCTGGCTGTAGGCGACGATGTCCTCGGGCAGCGTGCTCGGCACCATCAGCACGACGATCTGGCTGCCGGTCTGCTGCTCGATCGCCGCCAGCTTGGCGACCAATGCCGCGCGCTGTGCTTCACCGAGCGTGGCCGTCTGGTCGATCACCGGCGCGGTGAGCGGTGGCACCGGCAGCACGCCCTGTGCATGCGCAGGGGAGCCGATCCACAGCAGCACAAGCATCCACCACAGGGCCCACGCGGGCCGGGGAGCAGCGCGGGTACCAGCGCCGACCGGCCTCACCTACTTGGCCGCGGGCTTGTCGAAGTTCACCGCCGGCGGCTTCGAGATCTCGGCCTCGTTCTGCACCGTGAAGCTCGGTTTGACCCGGTAGCCGAACACCATCGCCGTCAGGTTGTTCGGGAAGCTGCGCGCCGGCACGTTGTAGTCGGCCACGGTCTTGATGTAGGGGTTGCGCGCCACCGTCACCCGGTTCTCGGTGCCTTCGAGTTCTACCCGCAGGTCTTGAAAGCCTTGGTTGGCCTTCAGCGTCGGGTACTGCTCGGCCACCACCATCAGCCGGCTCAAGGCTCCGGTCAACTCACCCTGCGCGGCCTGGAATTTCTGGAACGCCACCGGGTCGTTGATCAGCTCCGGCGTGGCCTGGATGCTGGTCGCCTTCGAGCGCGCCTCGATGACTTTGGTCAGCGTGTCCTGCTCGAAAGTGGCTTCGCCCTTGACGGTGGCGACGATGTTCGGGATCAGGTCGGCGCGCCGCTGGTACTGGTTCAGCACCTCGGCCCAGCCGGCCTTGACCTCTTCGTTAAGCTTCTGGAATTGGTTGTAGCCGCAGCCGCCCAAGGCGAGCGTTGCGATCAGGGCCAGAACGGCCAGACTGAGTCTGCACAGCATGGAAACTCCTCGGAGATGGATTCCTCGTGCTACCGCCGCTGCGTAGCGGCGGTCACCCCTGCGATGGCCCGCCTGGTTGTCGGACGGCGCCGCTCAGGCTCAGCCGTCGGCGTTGATGCGGACGATCAGCTCGTCCAGCACGCCGGCAGCACGGTCGTTGTCGACCTGGCAGGTTCCCGCCGCCTGATGGCCGCCGCCGCCATAGGCCAGCATCAACTCACCGACATTGGTGCGGCTGCTGCGGTCGAGGATGGACTTGCCGGTGGCGAACACGGTGTTCTGCTTCTGCACGCCCCACATCGCGTGGATCGAGATGCTGGTCTGCGGGAACAGCGCGTAGATCATGAAGCGGTTGGTGGCCCAGATGGTGTCTTCGTGGCGCAGGTCCAGCACCACCAGCTTGCCGTGCACGGTGCTGCAGCGCAGGATCTGCTCACGGGCCCGCTCGGCGTGCTCGAAGTAGATCTCGACACGCTCCTTCACATCGGGCAGGCCGAGGATGTCCTTGATGCCGTGGTCGCTGCAGTAACTGATCAAATCCATCATCAACGCGTAGTTGCTGATGCGGAACTCGCGGAAGCGGCCGAGGCCGGTGCGCGCATCCATCAGGTAGTTCAGCAGCACCCAGTCGGTCGGGGTCAGGATGTCTTCGCGCGAGTACTGCGCCGAGTCGGCCTGGTCGACCGCGGCCATCATGTCCGGTGAAATGTTCGGGAAGACCTTGCCGCCGCCATAGTGGTCGAACACCACGCGCGCGGCAGACGGGGCTTCCGCGTCGATGATGTGGTTTGGCCGGTCGCCGGTGTTGCGCAGCGTCTCCGACAGGTGGTGGTCAAACGCCAGATGCGCGCCCGACACATAGGGCAGGTTGGTCGTGATGTCGCGAGGCCCGATCTCGATCTTGCCGTCCTGCATGTCCTTCGGGTGGACGAACTTGATGTCGTCGATCAGCTTCAGGCTGTTCAACAGGACGGCGCACACGAGGCCGTCGAAATCGCTGCGGGTGACGAGGCGAAATTTGTCTGAGGTCATGGCGCGGGCTTTCGGCAGTAAGGGTCTGTAGTCGGTTATCGGCCACCACTGCGCGGGCTGTAGCGCCGCTGTCACTCCACCGGCAGGAATCCCTCAATCGACAGGTAGCGTTCGCCGGTGTCGTAGTTGAAACCGAGCACGATGGCGCCGGGCGCCAGCTCGGGCAGCTTCTGCGCAATTGCGGCGAGCGTCGCGCCTGACGACACGCCCACCAGCATGCCTTCCTCGCGTGCAGCGCGCCGCGCCATCTCGCGAGCGGCTTCGGCATCGACCTGGATCACGCCGTCGATCAGCTCGGTGTGCAGGTTCTTCGGGATGAAGCCGGCGCCGATGCCCTGGATCGGGTGGGGCCCGGGCTTGCCGCCGCTGATCACCGGGCTGGCCGCCGGCTCGACCGCGTACACCTTGAGCTTCGGCCATTTCGCCTTCAGCACCTGCGCGCAGCCGGTGATGTGGCCGCCGGTGCCGACGCCGGTGATCAGCGCATCGATGCCTTCGGGGAAGTCGCGGGCAATCTCGGCGGCGGTGGTGCGTGCGTGCACCTCAATGTTGGCCGGGTTCTCGAACTGTTGTGGCATCCATGCCTTCGGCGTTGCGGCCAGCAACTCAGTCGCGCGGGCGATCGCGCCGCTCATGCCCTTCTCGCGCGGCGTCAATTCGAAGGTGGCGCCGTAGGCCAGCATCAAGCGGCGCCGCTCGATGCTCATGCTCTCGGGCATCACCAGCACCAGCTTGTAGCCCTTCACCGCCGCCACCATCGCGAGGCCAACGCCGGTGTTGCCCGAGGTCGGTTCGATGATGGTTGCACCCTGCACCAGCGCGCCGGAGGCTTCGGCCGCTTCGACCATGGCGAGCGCGATGCGGTCCTTGATCGAGCCGCCGGGATTGCTGCGCTCGCTCTTGATGTACACCTGAGAACCCGCACCGAACAGCCGCTGGATGCGGATGTGCGGCGTGTTGCCGATGGTCTGGAGGATGGTGTCAGCGCGCATGGTCAGCTCCTGTGGGTGCGGCGTTTTCCCGGGGCGGAAACGGCGGCGAAGCGAAATTATGGGCGTGATAATTCCAGGATGTACGCACCACTTCAAAACGACAGTTTCCTGCGCGCCTGTCTGCGCCAGCCCACCGATCACACGCCCGTCTGGCTGATGCGTCAGGCCGGTCGCTACCTGCCCGAGTACCGTGCGACACGGGCGCAAGCAGGCAGCTTCATGGGTCTGGCGACCAACACCGACTACGCCACCGAGGTGACGCTGCAGCCCTTGGAGCGCTATGCGCTGGACGCAGCCATCCTGTTCAGCGACATCCTGACCGTGCCCGATGCGATGGGCCTGGGCCTGAGCTTCGCGATGGGCGAAGGCCCGAAGTTCGCGCGCGCGGTGCGCGATGAAGCGGCGGTCGATCAGCTCGCCGTGCCCGACATGGACAAGCTGCGTTATGTGTTCGATGCGGTCACCTCGATCCGCAAGGCCTTGAACGGCCGCGTGCCGCTGATCGGCTTCTCGCGCAGCCCGTGGACGCTGGCCTGCTACATGGTCGAAGGAGCCGGCTCCGACGACTACCGGCTCG
>JAYVEB010000207.1:0-28836 GCA_043749095.1 Burkholderiales bacterium
GCCAGGTAGTCGTTGACGGTGACCACATGCACGCCCTTGTTGGCGATCGCATTCAAGAAGACCGGCAGCGTCGCCATCAGCGTCTTGCCTTCACCGGTGTGCATCTCGGCGATCTTGCCGTCGTGCAGCGTCATGCCGCCGATCAGTTGCACATCGAAGTGGCGCATCTTCAGCGCCCGCTTGCTGCCTTCGCGGACCACCGCGAAGGCTTCGGGCAGCAACGCGTCCAGGCTTTCACCGGCGGCGTGGCGCTGTCGGAACTCGATCGTCTTCGCAGCCAGCGCCGCGTCATCCAGGGACTCGAATGTCGATTCGAGCGCATTGACCTGCACGACCACCCGGCGGTATTGCTTGAGCAGTCGCTCGTTGCGACTGCCGAAAAGCTGTGTGAGTATCTTGGGCAACATGCGGCGTCAGGGGGAGTTGGCGTCGCGCCCGCCAGGCCGTCGGGGCCGGGTGACGCGGCAAAGCCTTCGAGTTTACCGCCCGACCATGCCAGTCGCCGGGGACCGCGGCGACCCATAGTCGGCGTTCACTGCCAACTCGGCTTCACTACACTGGCCGGCCGTATGAGCAAGAACACCGTCAGCGTCCCCGATGCCCTGCCGATCAGCCAGGCGCTGAATGCCAGCGCGTCGCTGTCGCTGCTGCGTCGCCGACTCGACGATTCAAGGTGCCGCCACGCGGCCGTGCTGCCGTGCCTGGCCGCGACGCTCGCCCCGCATGTGACGGCCAGCCCGGTCGACGACGGCGGCTGGACATTGATTGCCGCCAACGCCAGCGTGGCGGCGAAGCTGCGCCAGCTTCAGCCGCGGATCGAACAGCGGCTGCTCGACTGTGGGTTCGCGGCGGTGCCGCTGAAGATCAAGGTGCGATCGACCTGATCGGTGGCCCGTGCGTTGTGCGTGGGCATTGCGGGAGGCTGGCTACGCCAACGACGCGGCCTACTTTTCAAGCAGCCCTGAATAGTGCGCAGCCCAATCTGGGGTTATTTGCCCGCGCGACACAAACAAGGGCATGGCCTCGGCGATGCGAAGTCGAACAGCCTTCGCCTCGACCATTTGCGCAGCATCACCCTTCTCCACCAGTCCCTTGCGGTAAATGCAGGCCATGTGGACCGCTGCGTGCTCTGGGGTGCCCTTCTCGTTCCAGATTTCGCTCAAGTGGCTTAGATAGCCGATGAACGACGGGAAGGCCGGGTTCTTGCTGCTGTCTGTCTCGATGTCGAAGGACATTCGAAGAATCAGGTCGACATCGGTGTTGAACTTGGTTCGATCACGCAGAAGAAACATCGTGCTTTCCCAATTTGGTGCCCCCGGCAGGAATCGAACCCGCGACCTTCGGTTTACAAAACCGCTGCTCTACCAACTGAGCTACAAGGGCTTTGATGAAATTTTAGTGGCGCCGGCTTCGTCGACGAACGGCACACCCGTAATCCATCATTTGATGCGCTTCAGGGCAGGCCTGCCGCCAGTCGGTGGTGGATCGGGTGGGGGGTCGCTGTCGGTACCTGGTGCGTTCTTGCCGGCCGGCGCTGCCGCGGGCACCGGTGCCGGGTCGTCGCGGTCGGTGGCCAGCCGCAACACCATGCCTGAGCGATCCGCCGCCTCCGGAGCCTGGCCAGAGCTGCCCTGCCCGGCCAGGGCAGCACCGCCGGGGACGGGAAACGCCATGCCCTGCCCGTTCTCCCGGGCGTAGATCGCGATGACGTGATCGACAGGCACCGCGATCTCGCGCGAGCTGCCGCCGAACCGTGCCTTGAACTCGATGCGCTCGTTGCCCAGCTCCAGCGCCGTCGTGGCTTCGAAGCCGACGTTCAGCACGATCTCGCCGTTCTTCACGTACTCCATCGGCACCCGCACCTGTGGGCCCACAAACACCGCGATGTAAGGCGTGAAGCCGTTGTCGGTGCACCACTCGTGCAAGGCACGGATCAAGTACGGGCGCGTCGACGACCCGTTGTTGCCGATCAGCGGTGGTGCGGGCGGTTGTGTCATCGACGAGAACCGAGGTGCAGGCAGACGGCGCCGAAGCTCACTTGCGCATGACCTTCTCGGACGGCGTCAGTGCTTCGATGTACGCCGGCCGCGAGAAGATGCGCTCGGCGTATTTCAGCAACGGCACAGCATTCTTCGACATGTCGATGCCGTAGTAGTCGAGACGCCACAGCAGCGGCGCAATGGCCACGTCGAGCATCGAGAAATCGTCGCCCAACATGAACTTGTTCTTCAGGAAGATCGGCGCGAGCTGCGTCAGTCGGTCGCGGATCTGCGCCCGCGCTTTCTCGAGCTGCTTGTCGGTTGCCTTCACGCCGCGGGATTCAAGCAGGTTCACATGCGTGAATAGCTCCTTCTCGAAGTTCAGCAGAAACAGGCGCACCCGCGCGCGCGCCACCGGGTCACCCGGCATCAACTGCGGGTGCGGGAAGCGCTCGTCGATGTACTCGTTGATGATGTGCGACTCGTACAGGATCAGGTCGCGCTCGACGAGGATGGGCACCTCGTTGTACGGGTTCATCAATGCGATCTCTTCGGGCTTCGCGAAGAGGTCGACATCGCGGATCTCGAAGTCCATGCCCTTCTCGAACAGCACGAAACGGCAGCGGTGTGAGTAGGGGCAGGTCGTGCCGGAGTAAAGCACCATCATGTGGGCGAGCTCCTCAAGGGATCAGAAAAGAAAAACGCAGAGGGCGCCTTGTCGGGCTGACCCACTGCGCGATGGCCCGGCGTCCACGGGGGACACCGGACAGGCCTAACGTCACTTGATGTCTTTCCAGAAGGCAGCGTTCAGGCGCCACGCAATGATGGTGAACACGGCCAGAAACATCAGCACCCACACGCCCAGCCGGGTGCGCGTGCTTTGTGCAGGTTCGCCCATCCAGGTCAGGTAGGCCACCAGATCGGCCACCGCATTGTCGTATTCGAGCTGCGACTTGGTGCCTGGCGTCAGTTGATCGAAGCCGGCGAAGCGGTGCGTCTTCTTCGTCTCGTCGTGCGGGTCGGTTTCCTCGACGAACTTGGCGCTGCGCTGACCCTGCCATTCCCAGAGGATGTGCGGCATCGCTGCGTTCGGGTACGCCAGGTTGTTCCAGCCGGTGGCCTTCGTTTCGTCGCGGTAGAAAGTGCGCAGGAAGGTGTAGAGGTAGTCAGAACCGGTGCCCTTGCCCTCGGCCGAGCGCGAACGGGCGATCAGCGTCAGATCGGGCGGCACGACGCCGAGCCAGTCCTTCGCATTCTTCGGGTCGAGCGACACCTTCATCACGTCGCCGACCTTGTCGGTGGCGAACATCAGGTTGGCCTTGATCTGAGCTTCCGTCAGCCCGATGTCGCGCAGGCGGTTGTAGCGCATGAAGGCCGCGTTGTGACAGTTCAGGCAGTAGTTGGCGAAGGTGCGGGCACCGTCTTGCAATGCAGCGACATCGGTCGACTTTTCGAGCGGGAACTTGTCCCAGGCGATGCCGCCGGTGTTGGCGTGGGCTGCCGACCAGCTGGACAACGAGATCAGCAGGGTAAGGATGAGTTTTTTCATTTTGGAAAGCCTGCTTCGGCGATCAGTGGGCTGCGAATATCACGCGATCAGGGACGGTCTTGAACTCGCCCATGCGGCTCCACCACGGCATCAACAGGAAGAACCCGAAGTAAATAAGCGTGCCGACTTGCGACAGCCGCTCGCCCACAGCCGACACCGGCTGCACGCCGAGGTAGCCCAGCATCAGGAAGTTGATGACGAACAGGCCGTAAACGTACTTGTGCCAGGTGGGGCGGTAGCGGATCGATTTCACTTCGCTGTGGTCGAGCCACGGCAGGAAGAACAGGATCACCACCGCGCCGCCCATGCCGACCACGCCCCAGAACTTGGCATCGATCGACAGCATCATGGCCACCAGCACCGCCGCCCCAGCCAGAGCCACCATCTTGAACAGCCCGGACAACCTCGATTTGACCAACGCGAAGGCGGCCGCAGCCACCACGCAGGCGATCAGCACGTACATCATCTCGGCGGTGATCGCGCGCAGCACCGAGTAGTACGGTGTGAAGTACCAGACCGGCGCGATGTGCAATGGCGTCTTCAACGGGTCGGCAGGAATGAAGTTGTTGTATTCCAGAAAGTAGCCACCAAGCTCAGGCGCGAAGAAGATGATCGCGGTGAAGATCAGCAGGAACACGCTGACGCCGAGGACGTCGTGCACCGTGTAGTAAGGGTGGAAAGGAATGCCGTCCAGCGGCTTGCCTGAAGCGTCCTTCTTGGCCTTGATCTCGACGCCATCAGGATTGTTGGAACCCACCTCGTGCAAGGCGATGATGTGCGCCACCACCAAGCCGAGCAGTACCAACGGTACGGCAATCACATGGAAGCTGAAAAAGCGGTTCAGCGTCGCATCGCCCACCACGTAATCACCCCGGATCAGCAGCGCCAGGTCTGGGCCGACGAAGGGAATGGCGGTGAACAGGTTCACGATGACCTGCGCTCCCCAGTAGCTCATCTGGCCCCACGGCAGCAGGTAGCCCATGAAGGCTTCGGCCATCAAGCACAGGAAGATGGCACTGCCGAAAATCCAGATCAACTCGCGTGGCTTACGGTAGCTGCCGTACATCATGCCGCGCCACATGTGCAGGTAGACCACAATGAAGAAGGCGCTGGCTCCGGTGGAGTGCATATACCGCACCAGCCAGCCCCAGGGAACGTCGCGCATGATGTACTCGACCGAGGCGAAGGCCAAGCTTGCATCGGGCTTGTAGTGCATCACCAGGAAGATGCCAGTGACGATCTGGATCACCAGCACCAACAACGAAAGTGCTCCGAAGAAGTACCAGAAATTGAAATTCTTCGGTGCGTAGTACTCGGCAAGGTGCTCGTTGTAGAGCTTTGACGCCGGAAACCGGTTGTCGACCCACGTCAACAGCTTTTCGGCTGCGTTGGCGTTGGCGGGTGCTTCCTTCATCGTGGCCATCGTGTGTTCTCCTGAGGTCCGTTACTGCTTGGCCGTCAGGCCTTCTTGTCTTCGCCGATCAACAACCTGGTGTCAGAAAGGTACATGTACGGCGGCACGGGCAGGTTGTCCGGCGCCGGCTTGTTCTTGTAGACACGTCCAGCCATGTCAAACGTCGAACCATGACATGGGCACAGGAAGCCGCCGGCCCAGTTATCGGGGAGCGAGGCCTGGGCACCGGGCGTGAACTTGTCGGATGGCGAACACCCGAGGTGGGTGCAGATGCCGACAGCCACCATGATTTCGGGCTTGATGGAGCGATATTCGTTCCGCGCGTATTCGGGCGTGAGCTCGTCGGCCTTGCGCAGCGATTTCGGATCTGCGAGCAAGTCATCGACCTTGGGCAGCGCCGCGAGCTGCTCCGGCGTGCGCTTGATGATCCAGACCGGCTTGCCGCGCCACTCGACCGTCATCTTCTCGCCAGGCTTCAGTGCGCTGATGTCGGCTTCGACCGCCGCACCGGCCGCTCGGGCGCGCTCCGACGGTTGAAACGTACTGACGAAGGGCACTGCCACCGCCACCCCACCTGCCGCACCCATACAACCCGATGCGATCAACCAGGTGCGCTTGGCACCGTCGACTTGCTGCTCACTCATAAAACCTCGCGTGTGACAACGATTCCAAGACAGCGCTAGATTCTAGCGGAGCACTTTGCTTACTGAGCAGGCATGGGGGCTTGGCAAGCGGCTCGAAAACCTGGGCGGCGTGCCGCAAGCGGCGGCGGGGTGCGCCGAACACAGGGGTCGATCGGCAATACTTGCGTTCAGTGCGTCACGATGCACTTGCGCAGTGCAACCCAAACAACCACGAGGAGCAGGCACGATGGGATTCACGACCGAGTTCAAGGAATTCGCGATGAAGGGCAGTGTCGTCGACCTGGCGGTCGGCGTGATCATCGGCGCGGCGTTTGGCAAGATCGTCGATTCGCTGGTCGGTGATGTGATCATGCCGGTGGTCAGCAGGGTGTTCGGCGGTCTCGACTTCGCAAACTACTTCATCCCGCTGTCGGGCCAGAGCGCCACCACGCTGGTCGAGGCGAAAAAAGAAGGTGCGGTGCTCGCCTACGGCAGTTTTCTGACCGTCTCGATCAATTTCGTGATTCTGGCGTTCATCATTTTCATGATGGTGAGGGCGGTCAACCGGATGAAGCAAGCAGAGGTCGCTGCCGCGCCTGAACCCGCTGCGCCGCCGCCAGCCGAAGACGTCTTACTGCTGCGCGAAATCCGTGACGCACTGAGAAAGTAGTTTGCCCCCACGATGAATCCCTCTGACCCTCGACTGCCTGCCGAGCTGGTCGTCGCGGCAGACCTCGTCAAGGCCACGGCCTTGACGGTGGCCGAGCGCGTCTGCCAGACGCTGGCGGCGCAGTCGCAGTCGGTCTCGAAGGCGGCTGATCGCAACACGATGTTCGCCGCTCAACTGGCGCTGCACCGGCAGCTGGGCTCGTTTCGCCTGCAGTTCCAGACGCGGCTGGACACACGCATGCTGGAAACGCTGGCACCGGCGTCGGAATCGAGGCGCAAGGCCGCGCCGGCCGACTGGCAGTCGCTGACGCTGGTCGACGACAAGGAGGTCGACGATCGCATGTTGTCGGACCGCCTGGGCCAGCAGATCGCGCAGGCCTGCGAGGTGGAGTTGCGGGAGCTGTCGGGCTACATGGGCCGCATCACCGGCTTTGGCACCGCCGATGACGAGCGCAACCCGCTGCGCCCCGGCGTGATCGGTCACGCGTTGTACATGGCGATCGGCACGGTCAGCATCGACCCGAATGAACGCGCCGTGCTGACCCGCGAATTCGCCTCAGTGATGGCGCATGCGATGCCGGCCTGTTATGCCGCCATCGTGGTCGAACTTCAGTCGCGTGGTGTCAAGCCGGTGGGCCTGCAGGTGCGCACGGTGGACGGGCCCGGCAACCAGCTGCCCGGCCTCAATTCCGGCTACCAGACGCTGCGTGACGACAGCCCATCGACACACCATGGCGGCGGTGATTTCCACGACTCGACGCGCTCCGGCCTGAGCAGCCGGCGCTCGACATCGGGCGCGCGACACACCGGCGCGAGCGGCTGGTCGGGCACCCGTGGCGGCGCGGGCGGCGGGCCTGCGACCGGCTACGGCGGGGGTGCACGCGACTCGGGCGGCGGACTCGGCTCACCGGCCCAGGACGCGCACCTGATGACGCTGCTGCGGCGGCTGACGAGCCTGACCGGCGAGTCGGGCGGTGGTGGTTCTGGCGGTGCCGGGTTCGCTGGCGGTGGCCAGCGGCCAGCGGCATTTGGCGGTTATCACGAGCCGTCGGGGCCCCGCTCGGGAAGTAGCGGCCTGCACCACATCAGCGGCAGCCCTTATGCCGATCCGGGCACTGCCAGCGCCTATGCCGAAGACGCATCGGCGGGCCTGATGGCGGTCAACCTGATCCGCGCCCACCGCGAAGAGCTGATGCAGGCCTCCAACGGCAAGCTCGATCACATGGTGATCGACGTCGTGGGCAGCCTGTTCGACCAGATCCTCTCCGACACCCGGGTGCCACCACAGATGGCCCGGCAGATCGCGCGGCTGCAATTGCCGGTGCTGCGGGTGGCGCTGGTCGACCCGACGTTTTTCTCCTCACGCAAACACCCGGTACGCCGTTTCGTCAACCGCATTGCCTCGCTGGCCTGCGCCTTCGACGATTTCGACGACGGGCCGGGCAAGGAATTCGTCGAGCGGGTGCGCGCCCTGGTGGAGGAAATCGTCGATGGCGATTTCGACCAGGTCGAGCTGTATGCGGCGAAGCTCTCGGAGCTGGAATCGTTCATCGCCCAGCAGGCCGAGGCCGTCGTTCAAGATCAGGGCGCGGTGGCCGTGCTGGAGGCCAAGGAATCCGATCTGCGCACCCAGCAGCGCTACCTGATCCAGCTGCAAAGCGCCTTGTCGTCGGTGGCGATGCCGGACTTCCTGCGCACCTTCCTGTGCCAGGTGTGGAGCCAGGCGCTGGTGCAGTCCACCCGAGCCGAAGGCGCCGACGGCGAGGCGACCAAACGCTACCGGCAGGTGGGCCGCGACCTGGTGATGAGCGTGCAGCCCAAGGGCTCACCTGCGATGCGCAAGCGCTTCCTGATGCAGCTGTCCACCTTGATGCGCGACCTGAATGCGGGTCTGAAGCTGATCGGCTGGCCCGAGGCCGCGACCAAGGATTTCATGGCCCAGCTGATGCCGGCCCATGCCGATTCGCTGAAAGCGCCGGCGATGACCGATCTGGACTACAACCTGTTGTCCAAGCAGATGGAGTCGGTGTTCAACAGCAGCGTGCCCGGCCAGGGCGACACGGCGCACATCGCGGTGGCTGCGGCAGGTGCCGCCATGCCCGCCGACGTCGAGCAGCGCTTTTCTGCCGAAGAGGCGAAACAGGTCGGCCTGATCGACGAGCAGGCGGTGGACTGGGACAAGCCGGTCGATGTCGATCTGAGCGCCGAGGCCCCTGCGTCGAACGCCGAACCGCTGAACCTGGGCATCGACATCAACCTCGACCTGATCGCCGCCGACCCCGCCGAAGCCTCGCACGGTGCACGTCTGATGGACCACATGCGCATCGGCTTCGCCTACCAGATGCTGCTGAAAGACCAGTGGCAGAAGGTGCGCCTGACCTACATGAGCCCCGGCCGCAGCTTCTTCGTCTTCACCCACGGCCGCAACCTGCAGGAAACGATCTCGCTGACGGCACGGATGCTGGCGCGGATGTGCGAAGCCGAGCGCCTGCGCGCGGTGGAAAACAACTATCTGATGGAGCGCGCCACTTCGCGGGCGCGCCAGCAGCTCGCGACACTGGCGGTCAGCACCCGGGCCTGATCGCGCACCTCGCGGTGCGTCAGGTCGACGTGAGGCGTCGCGCCATCGCAAGCGCAGCGGCCAGTGACGATGGGTCGGCGATGCCCCTGCCCGCAATGTCGAACGCGGTGCCGTGGTCCGGGCTGGTGCGCACGAAGGGCAGGCCCAGCGTCACGTTGACGCCGTGCTCGACGCCCAGGTACTTGACCGGGATCAGCCCGTGATCGTGCGTCATCGCGACGACGATGTCGAACTCGCCCGGATGGCCCGGTGCATGGCGCGCCCGCATGAACACGGTGTCGGGCGCGTACGGCCCGCGCGCGTCGATGCCCTCGGCGCGGGCGGCGGCGATGGCCGGCGCGATGATCGTGATTTCCTCGTCGCCGAACAGGCCGCCCTCGCCCGCATGCGGGTTCAGCCCGGCCACCGCGATGCGCGGTGCGGCCATGGCCCACCCGGCAGCGGCGCGGTGCGCGATGCGCAGGGTGCCCAGCACCGCGTCGAAAGTGACCGCATCGATGGCCGATCGCAGCGACTGGTGGATCGTCACCAGCACGGTGCGCAGCTCGTCGTTGGCCAGCATCATCCGCACCGGCGGCGGCACGCCGCCCGGCTCGGTCGAAAGCGACTGCAGCATTTCAGTGTGACCTGGAAAAGCGACGCCGGCCGCTGCCAACGCCTCCTTGTTCACCGGCGCCGTGACGATGGCCGAGACGTCGCCGCGCCGCGCCAGCGTCACCGCCTGTTCGATGCAGCGCGCCGCGGCTGCCCCCGCTCGGGCGTCGATGCCACCCAGCGGTGCATCGAGCAGATCGGCCGGCAGCGCCTGCGCCTGCAGCACCGGCAGAACGTTCGGCGGCACCTCGATGACAGCTTCCGGCGCTTCGATCTCGGCGACCATCAGCCCGCCGCCGGTGAGACGCACCGCACGGCGCATCACGCCGACATCCCCGAGCACGAGACAACCGCTCGTCTGCGTACTGCGGAACAGCTTGGCGATGATCTCCGGCCCGATGCCACAGGCGTCGCCCATCGTGATCATGATCGGCGCGCTCAAATCAGCGGCCTCGGGCTGGGCTTGCCGTCGCCGTACAGATCGGCCAGCCTGACCAGCGCGCGCGTGTCACGCAAGTGCAGCCGGCCGCCTTCGATGCGGTGCAATCCGCGCCTCTCCAGCTTGCGCAAGGTTTTGTTGGTGTGCACCAGCGACAGCCCGAGTCCGTCGGCAATGTGCTGCTGCGTCAACGGAAACGGCACGCCATCGACACTGCCTTGCGGCATGACCGCGGCCGCGCGCTTGAACAGCAGGATCAGCAGGGTCGCGATGCGCTCCTCGGCGCTGCGCCGGCCGACCGACAGCAGGTTGTCGTCGACCAATGATTCCTCGTGTGCGGCCAGCCAGGTGATGTCGAAGCCGATGCTCGGCGCCGCGCGGTGCAAGGCCCACAGCGCATCGCGCTGGAAAGTGCACAGGCTCACATCGCTGAGCGCTTCGACACCGTGTGCCGAGGCGTCGGTCATCTTCTGCTGGACACCGATGAAGTCGCCGGGCAGCAGGAAATTGAGAATCTGGCGACGCCCGTCGGACAGTGTCTTGAAGCGAAAGGCCCAGCCGGTGAACAGCGTGAACAGCGGCGCGTCGGTCTGTCCCTCCTGGATGATGGCCTCACCGGCCGCGACGCTCACCATGCGCTTCTTCAGCGACTGGATCAGTTCCAGGTCGCCCGGCGCATAGGGTACGAACAAGGGCAGCGCGCGCAGTGGGCACTGGTTGCAGGGGACGTCGTTCATCTGCAGATCCGTGGAAACGCGCACTGACCACGGTATGTCTTTGGACACAACGCCGCAGGGGTCGCGTCACTACAGTGCCCGTATCGCCTCTCAATCACGCGTCTGCTCATGTCGCCAAGCACCTTGTCATTGCGTCGATTTCTGTATGTCAGCGAACTGGCGCCGGCCATGCCTTCTACCGTCGTCGGTCAAATTTTGCGCCAGTCACGCGAACACAATCATCGGCTGAAGTTGAGCGGCGCACTGCTGTTCGACGGCGAACGTTTTTGTCAGCTGCTGGAAGGCGAGCCAGACACGGCGCAGGCCTTGATGCGGCGCATCGAACGCGACACGCGGCATTGCAACGTCAAGCTGCTGCTGGACACGCTCGGTGCTGCGCCACGGATGATGACGCAGTGGCGATGCGGCTACGCCGATCACGAAGCGTTCGATGCGATCGATGCGGCAGCGGCGGGTGATCCGGAGCAAGCGGCGCACACTTTCCTGAAGCTGCTGCCGGCCTGCGACCTGTCGAACTGAGGCGGCATTCATCGCCGCGCCGTCAGGCCGGGTTGTCGATCTCGATGTGGCTGTGCTCGATGCCGAAGGTCGCGGCCAGATGAGTACCCAGCGCCTGCACGCCGTAGCGTTCGCTGGCATGGTGGCCGACGGCGATGAAGGCCACGCCGGTCTCGCGCGCCAGGTGCGCCTGCGGCTCAGAGATTTCGCCGGTGATGAAGACGTCGGCACCTGCAGCGATGGCCGATTCGAAGTACGACTGCGCGCCACCGGTGCACCAGGCAACACGGGCCAGCGCCCGGCCGTCACCATCGATCGCCGTGGTCGAACGGCCTGACAGGCGCTCGCAGCGGCCCACCAGATCGGCCACGCTGGCGGGTTCCGACAGCGTGCCGATGAAGCCCAGCGACTGTTCGCCGAAGCGCGTGTCGACGGTGATGCCCAGTCGGGCACCAAACTGCGCGTTGTTGCCGAATTCGGCATGCGCATCCAGCGGCAAGTGGTAGGCATAGAGGCTGATGTCGTGGGCGAGCAATCGCGCGATACGCTGCTTCAGCCAGCCCGTGATGCGTCCTTCATACCCCCGCCAGAACAGGCCGTGGTGCACCAGCAGTGCGTCGGCCTGGGCGTCGATCGCCGCATCGATCAGCGCCCGGCTGGCAGTGACGCCGCTGACCAGCTTGCGCACCTCGTCGCGGCCCTCGATCTGCAGACCGTTCGGCCCATAATCCTTGAAACTCGCCGTCTGCAGCAGGGCCGACAGGTACTGATCGATCTCCGAACGACGGGCCACAGACTCCTCCTCATGCGCAGAACCTGGCTTCTATTCTCCCAGACGGTCACCGTGATGGTCGCGGTGCTGTTCGTCATCGCCACGCTGAAGCCCGAGTGGCTGCGACGGCCGGGCGACTCCGGCCTGCTCGGCGGTGTCTCGCTCGGCGCCCCCTCGGTCGGTACCGCGGTCAGCGCAGAGCCGATCGCGCGCACCAGCGGCGTCGGCAGCTACAGCGCCGCGGCCAAGCGAGCGTCGCCATCGGTGGTCAGCATCACCGCGAGCAAGGCGACGGCGCGCTATCCGCGTTCGGGCGATCCGTGGTTCCAGTATTTCTTCTTTGGGGACAAGCAAAGCCGCTCGGAAGCCCAGATCGGCCTCGGCTCCGGCGTCATCGTCTCCGCCGACGGCTTCCTGCTGACCAACAACCACGTCATCGAAGGCGCGAGCGACATCGACGTGCAACTGCCTGACGGCCGCAGCGCCTCGGCCACCGTCATCGGCAGCGATCCGGACAGCGACCTTGCGGTGTTGAAGATCAAGCTCGACCGCCTGCCGGTGATGGCCTTCGGCAGGGCCGACGAACTGCAGGTCGGTGATGTGGTGCTGGCCATCGGCAACCCGTTCGGCGTCGGGCAGACGGTCACCTCGGGCATCGTCAGCGCGTTGGGCCGTGACCAACTCGGCATCAACACCTTCGAGAACTTCATCCAGACCGACGCGGCGATCAACCCTGGCAACTCCGGCGGTGCGCTGGTCGATACGAACGGCAACCTGATGGGCATCAACACCGCCATCTATTCACGCTCCGGCGGCAACATGGGCATCGGTTTCGCCATCCCCGCCAACATCGCTCGCCAGGTGTTGGACGGCCTGATCAGCGAAGGCCAGGTCACCCGAGGCTGGATCGGTGTCGAGCCGCGCGACCTGACCGCAGAGATCGCCGACACGCTGAACCTGCCCGTCAAGCAGGGCGTGCTGATCACCGGCGTGCTGCAAAACGGCCCGGCCAGCGTCGGCGGCATGCTGCCGGGTGACGTGGTGGTGAAGGTCGGCGAACAGCGGGTGGTCAACACCGCGCAGCTGCTGAACGCGGTTGCTTCGCTGCGGCCGCACAGCGTGGCATCGATCGGCGTGCAACGCGCCGACAAGTCGATGAGCCTGCAAGTGACAGTCGCCCAGCGGCCGAAGAGCCCCGCCAGAACCTTGCCGCACCCGGACATAGACGGCCGCAACGGCGGCTGACGAATCACGCCGCTGGCGTGTTTTCCTCGACCGGCGCCTGCGTGTGCTTGATGAAGATGCGCGCGGCCCAGATGCCCACCTCATAGAGCACGGACATCGGGATGGCCAGCGCGAGCTGCGAAACGATGTCGGGCGGCGTGATGATCGCGGCAATGATGAAGGCCAGCACCACGAAGTAGCTGCGGAATTCCTTCAGCTTCTCGATGGTGACAAGGTTCATGCGGGCCAGCACCACCACGACGATCGGCACCTCGAAGGCCGCGCCGAAGGCGATGAACATCGTCAGCACGAAGCTGAGATACGCCTCGATGTCAGGCGCGGCGGTGATGCTCTTTGGCGCAAAGCTCTGGATGAACGCGAACACCTTGCCGAACACGAAGAAATAGCAGAACGCCACACCCATCAGGAACAGCACCGTGCTGGAGATCACCAGTGGCAGCACCAGTTTCCGCTCGTGCGCATACAAGCCCGGCGCCACGAAGGCCCACACCTGGTACAGCACCACCGGCAGCGCCACCAGGAACGCCGCCATCAGCGTGATCTTCAGCGGCACGACGAACGGCGAGATGACGTTGGTAGCGATCAGCGTGGCGCCCTTTGGCAGGTTGGCCACCAGCGGCGCAGCGAGCAGGTCGTACAGGCCGGCCGGGCCGGGCCACAGGCACAGCACGCCGAACACCACCCCGACTGCGATCGCAGCGCGCACCAGGCGGTCGCGTAGCTCGATCAGGTGGGTGACGAAAGGCTGTTCCTTGCCGCTGAGTTCATCAGGGCCTGACGGGTTCGCTGCCATGGATCAGGCCGACGACGACGGCGGCCGAAAGCGCGCTACACGCGCCGCACCCGACTGCGCCTTGCCGCGGATGCCGTGGCGCTGCTTGTACCACTGCGGCATCGCGCCGCGCTTCAGGCGCCAGCGCTTGTTCGGGGTGCGGTAGTCCGGGACCGGCAGCAACAGCGTGTCGTACTGGTCGTAGTGGTGCGGGCGGTCGTCGGTGGGCGAAGCCTCGCGGTTGTCCCAGTTCTTGCTGAGGTCGGAGCTGGTCTGGTAGATCGCGCTCGCCGTGTTCTGCTCGACATCACGCGCCGCGGTCTCGAACTCGCTCTTCATCTTTTTGAGTTCTTCGAGTTCGATCGACCGATTGACCTCAGCCTTGACATCGGCCACGTAGCGCTGCGCCTTGCCCATCAGGTGCCCGACCGTGCGGGCGACCTTGGGCAGGCGTTCCGGCCCGATGACCATCAGCGCGACCGCGCCGATCAGCGCGATCTTGTCGAACCCGAAATCAATCACGACTTGGTTTTGACGTCCACGTCGACGGTGTTCGCATCCGACGACTTCTGCGTGGTCACCTGGGCCGCCGGGTCAGCGGGCGTGCCGCCATCGCGAACGCCATCCTTGAATCCCTTGACCGCACCACCGAGGTCGGCACCGAGGTTCTTCAACTTCTTGGTGCCAAAGATCAGCACCACGATCACCAACACGATCAGCCAATGCCAGATGCTGAATGAGCCCATTTTTGTTTCTCCTGCGAAAGGACGGCGGATTCTAGGTCAGCCCACTGACCGGTCCGCATTGATAAACCCGTGGCGCGTGACAGCCGTCACCCTTGCTTCCAGGGCCGGGGACCACCGATCACATGCAAGTGCAGGTGATAGACCTCTTGGCCGCCATCGCGGCCAGTGTTGATGATGCTGCGAAACCCGTTGGTCGCACCGTGCTCCTGCGCTAGCCTCGACGCCAGCAGCAGCATGCGGCCGAGCAGGCGCTCGTGTTCGGGCAGCACGTCGGCATGTGTTGCGATGTGCTGCTTCGGAATGATCAGCAGATGCACCGGCGCCCAGGGGTGGATGTCGTGGAACACGAGCAGGTCCTCGTCCTCGTAGGCCTTGCGGCTCGGGATCTGGCCCGCAACGATCTTGCAGAAGATGCAGTTCGCATCGTGTGTCATGGCATCGCTCATCGGTCGCGTCGGCTAAGGGTCACATCAGCCCAGCAGCATCGGCTGGTTGCGATTGAGGTTCATCCAGCCGCGCACCACGCGGTACAGGAACCACATCGACACCAGGCCCCAGGCGATCCAGCCAGGCAGCACCAGCAGCAGCCACAACGGCGAGGTCAGCAGATACAGGCCCGCGGCCCACAGCACCGTGCGGATGCGCCAGCGGAAGTGAGATTCTTGCCAGGTGCCGGCTGCATCGTCCTTCTTCACCAGATCGATCACGAAGGCAACGATCAGCAAGGCCACGCTGGCCTGAACGCCGGGCAGCACCGCACCCACCGCCACGATGGTGTGCAACAGGTAACTGATGTGCCCAACCGTCTTCAATGACGGGTTGGCTTCAGGCAGGTCGATCACGTCGTTCATGGTCCTCAGGTTCCGTTGGCTTCACGGTCGCGCGCCTTGCGGGCTGCGAACTCTTCCAGGCCTGAGAGTCCTTCGCGGCGCTGCAGTTCCGTCAACACGTCGGCAGGGGTCAATCCAAAGGCGCTGAGCGCCAGCATCGAGTGGAACCACAGGTCGGCAACTTCATAAACCACCTGCTTCGGGTCGCCGTCCTTCGCGGCCATCACGACCTCGGTGGCTTCCTCGCCGATCTTTTTCAGGATCGCGTCGGTGCCCTTGTGAAACAGCCGCGCGACGTAGCTCTTGTCCGGATCGCCCAGCTTGCGCGCTTCGATGACCTCGGCCAAGCGGGCGAGCACGTCCTGGGACAGGAAACCTGATTCTGGGGCGCTCATTTGTAGATCTGCTCCGGGTCTTTCAAAACGGGCTCCACGTCATGCCAGGCGCCGTCGCGGTACTTCTGAAAAAAGCACGAGTGGCGGCCGGTGTGGCAGGCGATGCCCGGGCTGTGCCCGAGTTGCTCGACCTTCATCAGCACCACATCGTTGTCGCAATCCATACGCAGCTCATGCACCTTCTGGATGTGGCCGGACTCCTCGCCCTTGTGCCACAGCCTGGCGCGCGAACGGCTCCAGTACACCGCTTCACCCAGCTCGGCCGTGCGCTGCAACGCCTCGCGGTTCATGAAGGCGAACATCAGGACATCGTTGCTGCCGACCTCCTGCGCGATCACGGGCACCAGCCCCTGCGTGTCCCATTTAACATCGTCGATCCAGCTCATCGGGGCAGTGTAGCAACCGGGTTCACCGGCGGTACAGTGCGCTCATCCGCGATGCGTCGGCCCCTCGTGCAGCCGTTCCTCGGCGAACCAGCACAGTACCGGTATAGCGCCGGGCAGCACGGGCACCACCGCGACCGGCAGTGTCTGCCACGCCATCGTCTGCGCCTCGCGCATCTCGAAGGCACCGTGCCACCCATACACCTTGCAGAAGTGCAGCCGCACCCGCGCGTGCGGGTAATCAACCAGCTCGACCTGCCACGGGTGCACCTCGCCGATCACGATGCCGAGCTCTTCGTGCAGTTCGCGGCGCAGCGCCGCCTCGACGCTCTCGCCCGCTTCGAGCTTGCCGCCCGGGAACTCCCAGTATCCGGCGTAGACCTTGCCCTCGGGGCGCGAGGTCATCAGGAAGCGGCCAGTGGCGTCGATCAGGACTCCAACGGCAACGTCAACCGGCGTGCGCTCCGGCCCACTCACCGCGGCTGCCGTCCGCTGTAGTCCTTGGCGAATTGAAAGGCGACTCGCCCGGAGCGCGAGCCCCGTTCCAGCGCCCAGACCAGGCTTTCCGACCGCGCCGCGGCGATCGCGTCTTCAGTGACGCCAAAACCGCGCAGCCACTGCGCAACGATGGCCAGGTATTCGTCCTGCGTGAACGGGTAGAAGCTGATCCACAGCCCGAAACGCTCGCTCAGCGAGATCTTTTCCTCGACCACCTCCCCCGGATGGACCTCACCGTTTTCCAGGTGCTGGTAGGTCAGGTTCTCGGCCATGTACTCGGGCAACAGGTGGCGGCGGTTGCTGGTCGCGTAGATCAGCACGTTGTCCGAGGCCTGCGACCCCGAGCCGTCGAGAATGGATTTGAGCGCCTTGCAGCCGGGCTCGCCAGCGTCAAAGCTGAGGTCGTCGCAGTAGACGATGAAGCGCTCGGCACGCTCGGCGACCAGGTCGACGATGTCGGGCAGATCAACCAGATCGGCCTTGTCGACCTCGATCAGGCGCAGCCCCTGCGGCGCGAATTCATTCAGGCAAGCCTTGATCAGCGAGCTCTTGCCAGTGCCGCGCGCACCGGTCAGCAGCACATTGTTGGCGGCGCGGCCCGCCACGAATTGCTCGGTGTTGCGCAGCAGCCGCTCCTTCTGCGGCTCTACTTCCACCAGGTCGTCGAGGCTGATCGGCGCGACATGGCGCACCGGCTCCAGTGCGCTGCCACCGGCGCTGCGACAGCGGTAGCGGTAGGCGATCGACGCATCCCAGTCGGGCGCCGCCAGTGGATGCGGCAGCACCGCTTCGAGCCGGACCATCAACGCTTCGGCACGGGCGATCAGCTGCAACAGGGGTTCGGGTAGGGTCGACATCGGACGTCGTGCCCGCAGGGGCGTGTAGGGCGGGAAGCTGACAGTGTAGCGAGGGGCCTCGGCTCAGGCGCCTGGTCAGCGAGGCACTTCGACCACGCCGTCGCCGGTCAGCGCATAAACGCGGTCGTGCGGCTGTGGCTTGATCGGGTGCATGCCTGTGAATGCGCCGAAAGCCGGCAGTACGCCGACCCGGTCGCCGAACCAGAAACACGGCAGGCGCAGCCGTTCGCGGGCGCGCCCCTGCAATGTCACGCAGGGATGCAGGTGGCCGGCCAGCACATAGCCATCGGACCGAGCCTGCGGGTGATGGCACAACGCCCGCGGGCCGAGGCGCAGCGGCTCGTCGACCACCTCGATGCCGAGCGCGGCCGGTGGGTCGCCAGCATGGTCGTCGTGGTTGCCGCGCACCAGCGTCAGGTTCAGGCTGCGGTGCCCTTCCCGCCAGTGCGTCAACGCCGCCTGCGTCACGGCCGACTGCGCGTGGGCGGAGTGCAGCAGGTCGCCGAGGAACACGATGTGTTGAACGCCAAACCGTGCGATTAACGCGCTCAGCGTCGCCAGGTTGTCGGCGGTGCTGCCCTGCGGCACCGGCACGCCGAGCCGGCGAAACGACAGCGCCTTGCCGAGGTGCGCGTCGGCGATCAGCAGCAGCTGCCGTTCGGCGAGGTAGGCGGCCTTTTCGGGCAGCAGTGTCAGCGGCTCGCCGGCCACCGGGATCGTCAGCATGCCGACGGGCATGGCGCTGATGACGCTGAGAGCGCCGTAATCAAGCGACGATCAGGCTCAGTGCCGCATCCAGGTGCTCGGTAGGCTGGCGCTTGAAGCCCGAGCGGGCATAGCGCTGCAGGCGGCCGACGGCGAACGAGGTCAGCACCGAAGCGCGCGCGTTCGCATCGACCGAGGCGGTCAGCGAGCCGGCGGCATCGCCTGCGCTGCGCAGGCTCTGGCGCAGCTGCGACTCGATGCGATCGAAGAACTGGTTCATCCGCGCGACCAGCCGGTCGTGCTCGAAGACCAGCGCATCACCCACCATCACGCGCGTCATGCCCGGGTTCTTCTCGCCGAACTGCAACAGCAGCGTGACCACCTTGCAGGCCTGCTGCAAGCCGGAGGGCTCGCGTTCGTTGATCTGATTGATCAGCGTGAACACGCTGCTTTCGATGAAGTCGATCAGCCCTTCGAACATCTGCGCCTTGCTCGCGAAATGCCGGTACAGCGCCGCTTCGCTGACGCCCAGGCGCGCCGCCAGTGCGGCGGTGGTGACCCGTTCGGCACCTGGTTGTTCGAGCATGCCGGCCAGCGTCTGCAGGATCTGCGCGCGGCGTTCGCCGGGCTTCGGGCGCTTGCGGCCCGAATCAACAGGGGGCGATTCGATCGGGGCAGCGGCCAGCACACCAGCTGCCTCGCCGGCGCTGTCCAGGGTGTCGTCGTCAGGGCGATTCGTCATTGCGCGGGCACCACTGGAGGGGCGCTACAGCATCAACAAGCCCTGCAGCGATTTGATTCTGGCACACACGTAGGCCGGTCGATGGCAAGGGTGAACACTGAAGGTCGCCGCCGATTCCAGGGGGTGGCCGGGTCGCCGCACGGGCGGCAGGTAGCGCTGCATCCAGACGGTGCGCATGCCGACGCGGCGCGCGGCACGCTGGTGCTCCAGCGTGTCTTCAATCAGCGTGCAACGGTGCGGCGGCACCTTCAGCCGGGCCGCGATGCTGCGGAACATCCGCGCATCGGGTTTGGGGCGATGGTGGCCGAACATCGTCATGTCCTCGATGCTGATCACGCCGTCGAAGCAGTTCGCCAGGCGCAGCGTGTTCAGCACCCGCAGTGCATAGGCGCGCGGCGCATTCGTCAGGATGAGCTTGCGCCCCGGCAAGCGGCGCAGTGCCGCGCGATCGTGTGCTCTGGTGCGCAGGCGCGATTCGAGGCCGGGCAGTTGGTGGGTGGCATCGAGGAAGTGAGCCGCCTTCACGCCATGGTGGCGCACCAGGCCCAGCATCGTGGCGCCGTAGTGGATCCAGTAGTGCTGGCGCAAGGAACCGGCCTCGGCATGTGGCAAACCGAGGTGGTCAACGATGTACTGCGTCATCGCCTCGTTGGTCGGGCCGAATGACGCGTGGCTGGCGTCGTGCAGCGTGTTGTCCAGATCAAACAACCACACCCGACGATCGGAAGACATCAATGGGATCGGATCATCGTGCCGTAGGCTTGCTCGGTCAGCACTTCCAGCAGCATCGCGTGCGGCACGCGGCCATCGATGATGTGCACGGTGTTGACGCCGTTCTTGGCCGCGTCTAGCGCGCTGGCGATCTTTGGCAGCATGCCGCCCGAGATCGTGCCGTCGGCGAACAGCTCGTCGATCTCGCGCGCGGTCAGGTTGGTCAGCAGCTGGCCGTTCTTGTCGAGCACGCCGGGGATGTTGGTCAGCATGATCAGCTTCTCGGCCTTCAGCACCTCGGCCAGCTTGCCGGCGACCACGTCGGCATTGATGTTGTAGTTCTCGTTGTTGGCGCCAAAACCCAGCGGCGAGATCACCGGGATGAACTGGTCGTCCTGCAGCGCCTTGACCACGCTGGGATCAATCGACTCGATCTCGCCGACTTGGCCGACGTCGTGCTCCTTCGTCGGGTCCTTCAGGTCCTGCATGCGCAGCTTGCGCGCACGGATCAAGCCGCCATCACGCCCGGTCAACCCGACCGCCTTGCCGCCGGCCACATTGATCAGGCCGACGATGTCCTGCTGCACCTGACCGGCGAGCACCCATTCGACGACTTCCATCGTCTCGTCGTCGGTCACCCGCATGCCCTGGATGAAGGTGCCCTTCTTGCCGATCTTGGCCAGCGCCTCTTCGATCTGCGGCCCGCCACCGTGGACCACCACCGGGTTCAGGCCGACCAGCTTCAGCAGCACCACGTCCTCGGCAAAGTCCTGCTGCAGCGCCGGGTCGGTCATCGCGTTGCCGCCGTACTTGATGACGATGGTCTTGCCGTGGAACTTGCGGATGTAGGGCAAAGCCTGGGCCAGGATCTCGGCCTTGTCTCGGGCGGCGATGTGAGACAGATCGACCGTCGGCGATGTGCTGCCTGCGGCGGGATCGGGCGTGGGAACGTTCATCGGTCGGCTTTCGGTGGGAACAGGCACAAGAGCGAGATATCAAAAATTGTAGGGGCGACCGTACGAGTAACTACAGTGCGCCTGACGCAGCCAGCGCGGCATCAGTCTCTCAGTAGGTGCGCCCGCCCTTGAACTGCGCATGCGAACGGCGCGCCAGCGTGGCGCCTTTGGCCATCGCGGCAAACGATGCGCCGGCATGCGCATGGCAGATCGCCAGACCCAGTGCATCGGCCGCGTCCTTGCTGGGCAGCCCGGGCAACTGAAGCAGCCGCATCACCATCTCCTGCACCTGCTCCTTGCGCGCATGGCCATGACCAACGATGGCCTTCTTCATCTGCAAGGCGGTGTATTCCGACACGTCCAGGCCGCCGGTCACCAGACCGGTGATCGCCGCACCGCGGGCCTGGCCCAGCAGCAAGGTCGATTGCGGGTTGACATTGACGAACACGATCTCGACCGCGGCACAGCTCGGCTGGTAGCGTGTGGCGACCTCGCGCACGCCATCGAAGATGATCTTCAGTCGGGCCGGCAATTCGCCGATCGCGACCGCATCGGTCTTGATCGTGCCGCTGGCGATGTAGTGAAGCTTCGAGCCTTCGGACTCGATGATGCCGAAGCCTGTCACCCTGAGGCCAGGGTCGATGCCAAGGATTCTCATGGCGCCATCTTGAGGGCGCGGGCTCGCCGGGGTTCGCTTCTGCGAAGGGCTTGTGCACTTGCGGTGCAGCGCGCCGGGTTCCGCCCCGGCAGGCGGGTAACTTTCATTTGCGGGCCCAAATGAAAGTCACCAAAGCAAAGGGCCTGAACACCAGCCATTTGAGCAGCTCGCTTCGGCCAGAGGCGGACTGCACAGTCTCTGGCACAAGAAGCCAAACCGAGGACCCGACACGGTCGAGGTGTGTAGATACCGCATGTTTGAACCTGAGCGAGGTAACCGCTGAAGTAGTCCGGTTCATGTTCTCGGCCCAGAGCCGTTGAAGTAGGCGGGTAGCCGAAGCGAGCTACCCAAATGGCTGGTGTTAAGGGCCTCTTTTTGGTTACTTTTTCTGGCCCCGCAGAAAAAGTAACCCGCCCGCCGGGGCGGGACTCGGCGCGCTGCCAGCAAGGCACACTGCATGTCAATGCCTGAAGTGCCTCACCCCAGTGAGCACCATCGCAATGCCCCGCTCATCAGCGGCCGCAATCACCTCATCATCCCGCACCGACCCGCCCGGTTGAATCACCGACGTCGCGCCGGCTTCGCAAACCACATCGAGCCCGTCGCGGAACGGGAAGAAGGCGTCGCTGGCCACCGCGGACCCGATCAAGGTCAGGGCCGCATTGGCGGCCTTGATGCTCGCGATCCGCGCCGAATCGATGCGGCTCATCTGGCCGGCGCCGACGCCCAGCGTCATGCCGGCGCCGCAGAACACGATCGCGTTGCTCTTCACGTATTTCGCGACCTTCCAGGCAAACAGCAGATCGCGCCACTGCGCCTCGGTGGGCTGAAGTTTCGTCACGACCTTCAGCTCGCTGCACGTGACCTCGCGGTTGTCGGCGCCCTGGATCAGCAGGCCGGAGCCGACGCGCTTGATGTCCTGCAGGTTGCGGCCGCGCGACCAGGCGGTGGCACCGTTGCGATCGACACCCGCGAGCGGAATCTGCAGCACCCGCATGTTGGTCTTGCCGGCCAGCACCGCCAATGCATCCGGCGTGTACGACGGCGCGATCAGCACCTCGACGAACTGCGTGGTGACCCGCTTCGCGGCGTCCGCATCGACTTCGACGTTGAAGGCAATGATGCCGCCGAAGGCCGAGGTCGGGTCCGTCTTGAACGCCTGTGCGTAGGCCTCGCCAGCGGTCGCGCCGACGGCAACGCCACACGGGTTGGCGTGCTTGACGATCACGCAAGCGGCTGGAGCATCGTCGGGGCCGAAGGACTTGACGCATTCCCAGGCGGCGTCGGCATCGGCGATGTTGTTGTACGACAGCTCCTTGCCCTGCAGCTGTGTCGCGGTCACCAGTGAGCCCGGGGCCGGATGCAGGTCGCGGTAGAAGGCGGCGCTCTGGTGCGGGTTCTCGCCGTAGCGCAGGTCCTGCAGCTTGACGAAGCGGCCGTTGCTCTGCGCCGGGTAATCGGCGCGTATCGGCTCGCCACCCTCGGCCAGCGTCAATGACGACAGGTGATCGCTGATCGCGGCGTCGTAGTTCGAAATGCGGTTGAAGGCGGCCACCGCCAGCGCGAAGCGCGTGGCGCGCTGCACCGCGCCGTTGGCCTGCAGCTCGGTAAGCACGCCGGCGTACTGCGACGCATCGGTCAGCACCGCGACGTGTTCCCAGTTCTTCGCTGCACTGCGCACCATCGCCGGGCCGCCAATGTCGATGTTCTCGATCGCGTCTTCCAGCGTGCAACCGGGCTTCGCCACCGTGGCTTCAAACGGGTACAGGTTGACGATCAGCAGATCGATGGTGTCGATCTGGTGGGCCGTCAGTGCCGCACGGTGCTCGGGCAGGTCGCGGCGCGCCAGCAGGCCGCCGTGGATCTTCGGGTGCAGTGTCTTGACCCGGCCGTCGAGCATCTCGGGGAAGCCGGTGTGGTCGGCCACCTCGGTGACGGGCAGCCCGCCATCGGCCAGCAGCTTCGCGGTACCGCCGGTGGACAGCAGCTGGATGCCCAGCGCGTGCAGGCCGCGCGCGAGTTCGAGAACGCCGGTCTTGTCGGATACGGAAATCAGTGCGTGCATGGGTCGGTCTCGGGTGCGGTCGGGGTTCACTTGATCAATTTGTGCTCGACCAGCTTGCGGCGCAGCGTGTTGCGGTTGATGCCCAGCCACTCCGCGGCGCGGCTCTGGTTCTGGTCGGCGTGCTTCATCACGACATCGAGCAAAGGCTTCTCGACCACCTTCAGGATCATGTCGTACATCGCTGCCGGCTCGACGCCGTCCAGGTCGCTGAAGTAGCCCTCCAGCCCGTCACGGATGCACTCCTCGATCTGCTTCTTGTTGCTCATGCGCTCAAACGGAGGAAGGGTTGGTTGGCGGCTGGGGTCACGGTGGGCCACAGGAGATGGCGGTCGGCCAGTGCGTCGAACCAGTCGCTGACCGCGCGCACCTGGGTGTCGCAGGTTTCGAGCCGGTTCATCTCGTTGCGAAAGGCTACGCCGCCGGGCAAGGCCTTCACCGCCCAGCCGATGTGCTTGCGCGCGGTGCGCACGCCGGCGAACTCACCGTACAGGCTGTAGTGGTCGTGCAGGTGGTCGAGCAGCCAGCGCTTGGCCTGCATCACCTCGGGCGCCGGCAGGTGCTCGCCGGTAGCGAGAAAGTGCGCAATCTCGCGAAAGATCCACGGCCGACCCTGCGCCGCACGGCCGATCATCAGCGCATCGGCACCGGTGCGGCGCAGCACCTCGCGCGCTTTCTCCGGGCTGTCGATGTCGCCGTTGGCCACCACCGGAATGCGCAGCGCGGATTTGATTGCCGCGACGGTGTCGTACTCGGCGTGGCCGGTGTAGCCCTGCTCGCGGGTGCGACCATGCACCGTCACCATCGCGATGCCGGCGGACTCGGCGTCGCGCGCAATCGACAGCGCATTGCGCTCGGTGTCGCACCAGCCGGTGCGCATCTTCAGTGTGACCGGCACGCGGTGCGGCTCGCAGGCGGCGACCACGGCCTGAATGATTGAGAGAGCCAGTGGTTCGTCCTGCATCAAGGCCGAGCCGGCCCAGGTGTTGCACACCTTCTTCGCCGGGCAGCCCATGTTGATGTCGATAATCTGCGCGCCGCGGGCTATGTTGTAGGCAGCCGCCTCGGCCATCATCTGCGGGTCGGTGCCGGCGATCTGCACCGAGATGGGTGCCACTTCGCCGTCGTGGTTGGCGCGTCGGCTGGTCTTCAGGCTGTGCCAGAGGTCCTTGCGGGACGTGACCATTTCGCTGACGGCGTAACCGGCGCCCAGGCGCTTGCACAGCTGACGGAAGGGCCGGTCGGTGACCCCTGCCATCGGTGCGACAAACAGGCCGTTTGTCAACTCGATGTGGCCGATGTTCATGCGTGGGGCGGGGCCGGTCTGCTCAAAAAGGAGGCAGAGTATAGCTGTGCGTCCGAGCGGACAGACGCGGGTTTTCGCGTCTCGATAATCATGCCTATGGAAGCCTGGATCGAGTCACTGATGGCGTCGCTGATGGCAGCGCTCGCCTTGCCGAAGTTTGGCTTGAGCACGCTGTTCGTCGTGGCCTTCGTCTCGGCCACGCTGCTGCCGCTGGGCTCGGAGCCGGCAGTGTTCGGGCTGGTGAAGCTGAACCCGGGCCTGTTCTGGCCCGCCGTGCTGGTGGCCACGGCCGGCAACACGCTGGGCGGCATGGTCAGTTGGTGGATGGGCCTGGGCGCGGGCCAGGCGTACCACGCCGTGGCTGAACGGCGCCGCGCACGGCACGCGGGCGAGGTCGCTGCACCGGCCGCACCGTCGGCAGCACATCAGCGCGCATCACGCTGGCTGGAACGCTACGGCGCCAAGGCCTGCCTGCTGTCGTGGCTGCCGGTGGTCGGCGACCCGCTGTGCGCGGTGGCCGGCTGGCTCAAGCTACCGTTCTGGCCCTGCGTGATGTACATGGCGATCGGCAAGTTTGCCCGCTATGTGACGATGACGGCGGCCTTGCTGTGGTTCTTTCCGGGCGCAGTCTGAAACCTCACGGCTTGGGCGTGCGGCGCTTCGGTGCGACGGCCGCTGACGCTGTCGCGCCACGCGTTGCCGGCTTCTTGCGCGCAGGCCGTGGGGCGGTCGCCTTCAGCGCCGCAACCTGCGCACGAAGCTGCTCGACCTGCTCGGTCAGCGCCCGCACCTCGCTCGCATGCGGCGCGCCCAGACTGGCCAGTGCCTTCGCCACCCGCTGCTCAAAAATGGTTTCCAACCGGTCCCACTGGCCAGTGGCCTTGGCAGAGACCTCCTCGACCTTCTGACCGACCTCGGCCATCCGCTCACTGAGCCGGGCCGACACCGCACCCAGCTTGTCCTCGGCCACCGTCTGCGTCTTGCGCTGCAGCGTCACACCTTCTTGCACCGGGGCCTCGAACAGCCTGCCGCCCTCCTCCTGCGCCTTCGAGAACGCGCCGAGGCCGGCCAGCCAGATCTGCTGCGCCGACTCCTTCACATGCCCGGCCAGGGCGCTGTCAAAAAGCCCGGCGGCGGCCTCGAATGGCGAACTGGCGGCGGATGGGGTTTTCTTGACCATGGCGTGCTCCTGTGATGCTGCACCGCCACTGTAGTGCCCCGGCCTTGTCCCCGCCTGTGCGAGACGCATCGGTGACAATCCGCCGCGTATGTATGCACTCTATGAAGACACTGGAAAATTCCACGCCGGACGCGTGATGTCCGAGGCCGACAGCTCGCTGCAGATCGAGCTGGACTCGGGCAAGCGCGTCAAGGTGAAAGCGGCCAACGTGCTGCTGAAATTCGACAAACCCCAACCCGCCGAGCTGATCGCCGAGGCGCAGGCGCTGGCTCGCGACATCGACCTCGACCTGGCCTGGGAATTCGCCTCCGAGCAGGAATTCGGCTTCGCCGACCTGGCGCGCGACTACTTCGACGCCAAGGCGAGCCTGACCCATCAGGCGGCCGCGCTGTTTCGGCTGTTCGAAGCGCCGCACTACTTCCGCCGCCTCGGCAAGGGCAACTTCAAGAAGGCGCCGGAGGAAACTGTCAAGGCCGCGCTGCTGGGCATCGAGCGCAAGAAGCAGCTGCTGGCGCAGATCGACGCCTGGGCCAGCGAACTGGCTGCGGGCCAGTGCCCGGCGCCGGTGCGCGAGCAGCTATACAAGATCCTGTTCAAGCCCGACAAGAACGGGCCCGAGTACAAGGCTGTGGTCGAGGCGGCGAAGCGCGCGCAGAAGCCTCCGCTCGATCTGCTGACCACCGCCGGCGCCATCGATTCACCGTACCAGTTCCACTGGAAGCGCTTCCTGTTCGAGCACTTCCCGAAAGGCACCGGCTTCCCCGCGCTGGCGGCGCCGGCCATCAAGGAAACGCTGCCGCTGGCGGCGGTGCAGGCCTTCTCGATCGACGATTCGCAGACCACCGAAATCGACGACGCGCTGTCGTTGCAAGGCCTGGGCACGGGCACCGTGGTGTTCGGTGTGCACATCGCAGCACCTGGCCTCGCGATCGCGCCCGACAGCCCGGTCGACAAGGCGGCACGCGACCGCTTCTCGACCGTCTACATGCCGGGTCACAAGCTGACGATGATGCCCGACGAGGTGGTGCAGGTCTACACGCTGATGGCCGGACGCGAATGCCCGGCAGTCTCGCTGTACGTGACCTTGAACGAGACGACGCTGGAAGTCACCGGCAGCGAAACGCGGCTCGACCGCGTGCCGATCGCGGCCAACCTGCGACACGACCAGCTCGACGGCGTGATCACTGAGGCGACGCTGAACGGCGAGGCCCCGGCCGACTACGTCTTCGCCGCCGAACTGGCCTTCGCACACCGGCTGGCACGGCACCTGAAAGCGGCCCGCGAGGTGGCGCGCGGCAAGCCGGAAAACTTCAACCGGCCGGACTACAACTTCCGGCTGGAAGGCAAGCTGGGGGAAGAGCCTCGCGGCGACGAACAGATGACGATCACCACCCGCGCCCGCGGCTCGGCGCTGGATCTGATTGTCGCCGAGGCAATGATCCTCGCCAACAGCACCTGGGGCGGCTGGATCGCCGAGCACGGCGTGCCCGGCATCTACCGCAGCCAGTCCAGCATGGCGCCGGGCGTCAAAGTGCGTATGGGCACTAGGCCGGCACCGCATGCCGGCATGGGTGTGGCGCAGTACACCTGGGCCACCTCGCCGCTGCGCCGTTACGTGGACCTGGTGAACCAGTGGCAGATCATTGCCTGCGCACGCCACGGCCGCACCGCCGCACTGGTCGCGCCGTTCAAACCGAGGGACACCGCGCTGTTCGCCATCATCTCGGGCTTCGACGCGGCGTACACGGCCTACAACGGTTTCCAGTCGGCGATCGAACGCTATTGGACGCTGAGGTTGCTGGAGCAGAACGGCGTCAAGGAACTGGACGCTGCGGTGATGGCCGGCGGCCTGGTGCGCGCCGACACGCTGCCGCTGGTGTTCCGCGCGCTGGGCGCCGAAAACCTGCCACGCAATGCCCGCGTGCGGGTGCGCATCAACGGCTGCGACCTGTTGACGCTGGACCTGCACGCCAGCGTGGCAGCGCGCATCGACGACCCGGCCACGCCGGCCGACGACGCGGTGGAGTTCACCGATGCCGACGCGGATGGCGACGACGCGGCAGCCGCCGGCCCGCTGTCGCTCGCCATCGACCTGAAAGACGTGGACAGCGACGCAGCGGCCGAGGCGGGCGCGTCGGCGGCCGTGGCCTGACGGCGACGCCGCCGAGCACCGCGACACCGCACCCGCATGCTGAAAAAGCTGTCTGCCCTGCACATCGCGCTGCTCGCGTCGGTGGCGGTACACGGCGCACTGCTGACGCTGCGTTTCGTCGACCCGGATGCGTTCAACCGCGTGTTCCAGGACACGCCGCTCGAAGTGGTGCTGGTCAACTCGCGCTCGGGCGACGCGCCTGACAAGGCGCAGGCCATCGCGCAGGCCAACCTGGCCGGCGGCGGCGAGGCCGAGCGCGGCCGTGCGACCTCGCCGTTGCCGCCGTCAGCGCTGATCGAACTGGGCGAGGCGAACGAAGAGTCGCGCAAGCAGATCGAGAAGCTGCAGGAGACGCAGACGCAGTTGCTGACGCAGATCCGCCGCGAGCTGGCGCTGCTGCCGGCGCCCGACCCACTGCGCGACCAGGGCTCGCCGGACGAGCACGCACAGGAAGAAAAGCGCCGCCAGCTGATCCAGTTGCTGGCCGAGATCGAGAAGCGCGTCAACGACGAGAACGCGCGGCCGAAGAAGCGCTACATCAGCCCGGCCACGCGCGAGGAGGTGTACGCGATCTACTACGACCAGTTGCGCCGCAAGATCGAAGAACGCGGCACGCGCAACTTCCCCGAGTACCAGGGCCGCAAGCTGTACGGCGAGCTGACGATGAACGTGACGGTCGACGCGCAGGGCCGCGTGATCGAAACCGAAATCGTGCGCCCTTCCGGCTCCGGCGTGCTCGACAAGCGCGCCGTCGCCATCGTGCGCGCCGCCTCGCCGTTCGGT
>JAYVEB010000208.1:0-11260 GCA_043749095.1 Burkholderiales bacterium
ATCTCCAGCTATTTTGATGCCAACCTGTACCAGCGGGAGCAGCAAAAGCTGTTTGCACGCGGCCCCAAGTACCTGGGCCATGAGTTGGCGGTGCCGCACATGGGCGACTTTTATGCGCTGCCGCATGAAGGCGAAGGCCGCGCGCTGGTACGCAACCGCTCGGGTATCGAGCTGATTTCCAACGTCTGCCGGCATCGCCAGTCGACCCTGCTGCAGGGGCGCGGGTCGCTGGGCAATGGCGCCGACAGCAACATCGTCTGCCCGCTGCACCGCTGGACCTACGATCTGCAGGGCCAGTTGATCGGCGCACCGCATTTCGCCGAGTCGCCGTGCCTGCACCTGAACAACTACAAGACGCGCAGCTGGAACGGGCTGGTGTTTGAGGACAACGGCCGCGACATCGCCGCCGATCTGGCCGCGCTCGGCCCGCGGGCCGACCTCGACTTCACTGGCCATGTGCTCGACCGGGTCCATGTGCACGAGTGCAACTACAACTGGAAGACCTTCATCGAGGTCTACCTTGAGGACTACCACGTCGGCCCGTTCCATCCCGGCCTGGGCAACTTCGTGACCACCGACGACCTGCGCTGGGAAATGGGCCGCGACTACTCGGTGCAGACGGTCGGCGTCGCCACCGCATCGGGCGAGGCGCTGGGCAAGCCCGGCTCCAGCGTCTACAGCCGCTGGCATGACGAGGTGCTGCGCTACCAGCAGGAGCACCACGAAGGCCGCCCGCCGAAGCATGGTGCGATCTGGCTCACCTACTACCCCGGCGTGATGGTCGAGTGGTACCCGAATGTGCTGGTGGTCTCGACGCTGTATCCGCGCGGCCCGCGCCACACCACCAACGTGGTCGAGTTCTACTACCCGGAAGAGATCGCCGCGTTCGAGCGTGAGTACATGGACACGCAACAGGCGGCCTACCTGGAAACCTGTGTCGAGGACGACGAGATCGCGATGCGCATGGACCAGGGCCGCGCGGCCCTGTGGCAGCGCGGCGACCACGAGTCCGGCCCGTACCAGAGCCCGATGGAAGACGGCATGGAGCAGTTCCACGCCTGGTACCGCGGCGCCATGGGTGCCGCGCTGACAGCGGGCAGCGCGGCGCTTACCGTAGGCGCGCCGCGCACGCCGAATTCGGTGGTCGTCAACGTCGCCCCATGAACGGCGAGGCGATGCCGCCTGAGTCCATCTTCAGCACGCTGATCAGCGCGCAGGCCTTGCAGGCGCTGATCGACGGTGGCCAGCCGCTGGTCGTGCTCGACGCCAGCTTCGACCTGACCGACGCCGCCTCAGGTGAGCGCGCCTACCTCGACGGTCATCTGCCTGGCGCGCTGTATGTGCACCTCGACCGCGACCTGTGCGGTGGGAAAACGGGGCACAACGGCCGCCATCCACTGCCCGGTCGCGCAGTGTTCGCCGCCACCGTCGGGCAACTGGGCATCACGCCGACGACGCAGGTCGTCGTGTACGACCACCAGGGCGCGATGTTTGCGGCAAGGCTGTGGTGGATGCTGCGCTGGCTGGGCCACGCGCCGGTGGCCGTGCTCGATGGCGGGCTGTCGGCATGGCAGACAGCAGATGGTGCCGTCGACAGCGGTGCGGTCCACGCGACGACGCAGGCGGCCTACCCGGTCACCGCCGAACCTTCGCCGCTGGTGCGCACCATCGATGCGGACACGCTGCAAGGCCAGCTCGGCCGCATCGCGTTGATCGATGCGCGGGCGCCCGAACGATTTCGCGGTGAAGTCGAGCCGCTCGATGCGCAGGCCGGGCACATCCCCGGTGCGCGCAACCGTTTCTTCAAGGACAACCTCGCCGCCGACGGCTGCTTCAAGCCAGCCGACGCCTTGCGTGCCGAACTGCTTCCGTTGATCGGCGCACGGCCTGCGACCGAGGTCGTGCACCAGTGCGGCTCGGGCGTCACCGCCTGTCACAACCTGCTCGCAATGGCCGTGGCCGGCATCGAGGGTCCGGCGCTGTATGCTGGATCGTGGAGCGAATGGTCATCCGACCCGTCTCGCCCGGTCGCACGCGGCTGAATGCCTCGGGCCCTTGTGGGTCCGTGTTTCAAGGAGCACCTCATGTACAAGCGCATCCTGGTTCCGACCGACGGTTCTGACCTCACCACCGCGGCGGTCACCACCGCCATCACGCTGGCCAAGACACTGGGCGCGCAGATCGTGACGCTGTGTGTCAAGGAGCCGTTTCCGTACGGCGCGATTTCCGAGATGCAGCCGGTGCCGCCACAGGAATACTTCGATGCGCAAGACCGCGTCACCGCGAGCCGGGTTCAGCAGGTCCAGCAGGCCTGCGCTGCCGCCGGTGTGGCCTGCGAGGCGCACACGGTGGACGCCGATCAGCCGTGGCGGGCGATCATCGAGCTGGTCAAGTCCTCTGCCTGCGACCTGGTGGTGATGGCGTCTCACGGCCGACGCGGCCTGTCGGCCTTGCTGCTGGGCAGCGAGACGCAGAAGGTGCTGACCCACAGCAGCGTGCCGGTGCTGGTGGTGCGCTGATCCGCCGCCTGCTGATCATTCGCTGACGCTGTACGGCCTGTCGGGTGCAGACCCGCGGTGAGAGGTGTTGCGTCACAGTTATCCCCGACAATGATTTGATGGACCCGACCCTGGCTGTACGGCCTGCCTCTTTCGACACAGCCGGCACCCGTTGGCGAGGACTGCTCGCCGCCATCGACATGGGGTCAAACAGCTTTCGCCTTGAACTGGGCCAGCTGGACGGCGTGCGTTACCGCCGCATCGATTACTTGAAGGAAACCGTTCGGCTGGGCGCCGGGCTCGATGAAAGCGGCCTGCTGACCGAGGAGGCGATGCTGCGCGGGCTGGCCTGCCTGGCGCGCTTCGCGAACCGGCTTCAGGGCGTGGCCTCATGGCAAGTGCGTGCGGTCGCCACGCAGACCCTGCGTGAAGCGCGCAACCGCAACGCCTTCCTGGCGCGCGCTGAAACCGTGCTCGGCCACCCGATCGAAGTGATCTCCGGCCGCGAAGAAGCGCGGCTGATCTACGCCGGTGTCGCACGGCTGCAGCCGTCGACGCAACCGCGGCTGGTGATCGACATCGGCGGGCGCTCCACCGAGATGATCCTGGGCCACGGCCGGAAGCCGGTGCGTGCCGAATCGTTCCAGGTCGGCAGCGTCAGCCTGTCGATGAAATTCTTCGGCAATGGCCGCTATACCGAGGCCGCTTTCCGCGCCGCCCAAGTGGCGGCCGGTGCTGAACTTGAAGAGGCACTGCAGCCGTTCGCGCCGGCGCATTGGGTCGAGGCGCTGGGCTCGTCGGGCACGGTCGGCGCGGTGTCGCAGCTGTTGCAGGCCAATCGCGTCACCGATGGCCGCATCACGCCGGGCGGCCTGCGCTGGCTGATGGAGCAGTGCATTGCCGCCGGCCGCGTCGAGCGCCTTGCGCTGGCCGGGCTGAAGGAAGACCGCCGCGCGATCATCGCCGGCGGCTTGTCCATCCTGTACACGCTGGCGACGCATTTCGGCATTGATTCGCTTCTGCCGGCGCGTGGCGCACTGCGCCAGGGCGTGATCTTCGATCTCGACGAGCGGCTCAACGCCAGCCACCAGTTGAACGACGGTGAAGACATGCGCGACAGCTCGGTGCGCGAGTTGCAACGTCGCTTCCTGGTCGATGAACCGCAGGCCCTGCGTGTCGCGCAGGTCGCCGGGCAGCTGTATCACCACGTCCAGCCTGATGCCAGCCGCGACTCGCACCGCGAGCTGCAATGGGCCTGTGCGCTGCACGAAGTCGGCATGATGGTGTCGCACCACGACCACCACCGCCACAGCGCGTACATGCTGGGCCATGTGGATGCGCCCGGGTTCTCGCAGTCGCAGCAGCGGCGGCTGGCCGAGCTGGTGCTGGCCCAGCGTGGCGGCCTGCGCAAGGTCGAATCCAGCCTGACGCAACCCGATTTCGCATGGCAGGCCTTGTGCCTGCGGCTGGCCATCATCAAGTGCCATGCACGAGGCACGGTGGACAAGCATGCGATCGCACTGAGGCGCAGCGGCTCGGTGGCCGAGCTCAGCTGGCAGCCCGGCTGGCTGGAGAACCACCCGCGCACCCATTACCTGCTTATCGAAGAGGCCGCGACCTGGCAGCGCAGTGGGCCGCTGCAGCTTGAACTGCCGCGCACGATGGGTTACTAGCCGTAACTGGCCCTGCGCCCCTGAACAACACAAGGATGCGGCTCACAAGTTTGTCCGAGGGGCATGAGAGCTGCCATGATCGATCGGCCGGTCAGGTCGGCAGTTGCATGGGTCGAGGCAGCGCATGAGCGCGGAACGCAAGCCGCTGACGCTCGCGCTGCTGCTGTCGCTGACGATTCATGCGCTGCTGTTGAGCCTGACCTTCAGTGGCCAGGGATGGGGTCTGCCCGGCTTGGGCTTCCCTTGGCAGGAGCGGCGGGCCGAGGCGCCTGAGCTGCGCGTGGTGCTGATGTCGGCGCGGGACAGTGCCTCCGGACTGGCACCCGTGTCGGTCCAGGTGCCGTTGCCACAGGCATCGATCGAGCCGCACCATGCCGACGGGCCGACCCTGGCAGCCGCGGTGTCCTCTGCCGCGATCGTGGGTCCGACCGCAGAAGCAATCGTGCGCGAGACCGAGCCTGTGACAGGGAGCGATGCGAGCACAGAGCGCAAGCCCGCACCCGAGGAGACGCCAGCGCCCGACGCGGCGCCTGCCAAAGCAGATGTACCCACCAACGCGCCCGCCGGCGCAGCCCCCGCATCGATACCGTCGCCCGTGCCAGTGCCAGTGCCAGTGCCGGCGCCAGTGGTGGTGGCCGTGGAACTGCCCAGCGAGGCCACCTGGGTCGTGGCGCCTTCCGCTGCGTCGGCGTCGACGGCCACGATTGCCGCAGCGCCCGGTGCCTCGAGTCCCGAGTCCGTAACGCCGCTGCCCCCGGACGCCGTCGATGTGGCGAAGGACCAAGCCGTCGAACGTGCGACGGTCGATCGTTTTGAGCCGGTGGCTCAGCGGCAAGCAGCGCTGCTGGAAACTGTGAGGGCTGAGACTGAGCGCAAGGAGGCCGCCCGCCGCCAGACCGAGCAGGTCGAGGCGGAGCGGCTGGAGGCTGAACGCCAACAGCTTGCGCGACAGGAAGCGACCCAACAGGAAGCCGCCCGTCGCCAGGTCGATCGGATCGAGGCGGAACGGCTGGAGGTTGCACGCCAGGAGGCGCAGCGGGTCGATAGCGCGCGGCGGGAGGCGGCGCAACAGGAAGCTGCCCATCAAGAGGTCCAGGGGATAGAGGCTGTGCGGCTGGAAGCGGAGCGTCAACAGCTGGCGCGCGAGGCAGCGGCGCGGCAGGAGGCCGCACGGGCCGAGGCGGCACAGGACGAGGCAAGACGCGAGGCCTCGCGGCGCGCGATGGGGCGGCAACTGGATGAAGAAGCGGCCCGGCGCGAAGCGGCTTCGGCGGCCGCGAACCTGACTTCCAGACTGGACCCGTCGTCCAGCGGTGCGCGTCGAGGTCGGCTGTACGGGCGCACCGACCCCCACACTGAACTCGTTCTTCACGCAGAGGCCTGGGCCCGCAAGATTGAGCTGAACATGACCTTCGATCGCGTACGAGAGGCCGCGAAGCGGCCCCACAGCAATCCCCTCGTGACGGTCGCCATCCGAAGCGACGGCTCGGTGGAGTCCGTGATCTTCGTGCTGTCGAGTGGTGTGGCGGAAATCGATGACGCGATACGGCGCATCGTGGAAAGCCTGTTGCCTTACCCGGCGTTTTCGCCGGGACTGGCGCGCGAGTACGACGTCATCGAAATCCGCCGGTCGTGGGTCATCGACTCGGCCATCCGCTTGTACTGATGGGGCCGCGGGGCAACGCTGAACGCGTCCGCACCTCGCGGCGTCACGCCATACCGTCCGTTGTCGCACACGTCAGGTGACTGACTGGTCTCCCGTGCGCTCGGCCTGAATGTGTCGGGCCCGATCGACCAGGTGCCGGATGTCTGCTGCTGCATGGATTGTCAATGGGTGATCGGTGTGGCCGGGCCGTGGCGAGATGTGCGCCGCCATGTCGCGCGCGGCGTCCTGCTGCGATGTGGAGCAGTGCGACAGCAGCGAGATCAGCAGATTTTCCAGTGCAATGACGCGCACATGCAGCTGCTCCCACTCGGCTGCGGATGGCATGTCGGGGGCGTTGTTTGGCATGGCCTGTCACCCCACAGACGCGCCGTGCCCCAGCTGGCGCAGTCGCGATTTGAGCGCCTCGACCTCGTCGAGCAGATCAAGCACCAGGGCCACGCCGGCTGCATTCAGATGCAGGTCGCGCGCGAGCCGCAGTGCGGCGCTGGCACGCCGCAGCGCACTGCCGTCGAAGCGCCAGGTCGACGCATCGCTGCCCGACGGCGCCAAAGCGCCTTCTTCCACCAATTCGATCAGTTGCGCGCTGTCCGTTCGGCAGGCCTGACTCAGCTCGATCAGCGTGAACTGAAGGTTGTCTTCGACGATCAAGCCGTGCGTGACCGTCAGGGTGTGCTCGTTCAAGGTCAGCCCTCCAGCGTCTGTCGCGGGTTGAAATCAGGAAACATTTGGGCCAGCTGCGTCCAGGCCGCGCGAGCGGCTGCCGTCTGGCTGGGGGGCAGCGCGATCGTCAGCACCGCGTACAGGTCGCCCGGCGGCTGGCTCGGGATGCCCTTGCCCTTCAGCCGCAGCCGCCGCCCACTGGCTGAGCCCGCGGGCACCGACAGTTGCACATTGCCGTCCGGCGTCGGCAGCGTGACGCTGGCGCCGAGCGCGGCTTCCCAGGGCGCAACAGGCAGGTCGATGTAGACGTCGCGGTCGTCAACGCGAAAGTGTGGATGCGGCGCGATCTGAATTTCCAGGTACAGATCACCCGCCGGTCCCTCGCCGAAACCGGCTCCGCCTTGCCCGGCCAGTCGCAGGTGCTGCCCGTTGCGCACGCCCTTGGTGATGTTGACTTCCAGTTGCCGCGTCGCCAACGTCAGCCGTCCTTCGGCGTCGACCTGCGGCGTGCGCAGCGTCACCGCGTGGCGTCCGCCGCGGTAGGCGTCCTGCAGCTCGATCTGCACCTTGGCGTGGTGGTCGCCGCCGGCCTGGCTGCCGCTGCGGCGGGGCCCACGCTCTCCCGCGGCCTGGCGGCCGAACAGCGTCTCGAAGAAGTCGCTGTGCGCGCGCGCCCCATCTGTGTCGCCGCGGCCGCTGTACTCGAACCCGCTGTCCCAGCCCGGGGGCGGGGTGAATGAGCGGCCTTCGCGGTGATCCGCCCCGAGCGCGTCATAGGCGGCGCGCTTCTCGGGGTCGTGCAACGCCTCGTATGCCTCGGCCACATCCTTGAAGCGGGCCTCGGCGTCTGCCGCCTTGTTCAGATCCGGGTGGTACTTGCGCGCCAGTTTGCGATAAGCCCGCTTGATCTCGTCAACGGTGGCGGTCTTCTCGACGCCGAGCGCGGCGTAGTAGTCCTTGAATTCCATGGGATCAAGCGGCGCGGCGGAGTGTGTTCACGCGGGACTCCTTGTGCACTGGGTCATCGGCCATCGTACGCCTCGCCGCATGCTGGCGTCCGTTCGCCGCCGCACTGACGGCCGCGGTGCGGGCGTGCCGTTGTTCAGGGCACCACGGTCAGGAACAGGAAGGCCGCGAACAGCACCAGGTGCACTGCGCGCTACTTCACCGTGGCGCGGCCGCCGCCCAGCGTCAGCGTGCCCAGCACCAGCGGGAACGGGAACCACGGCGACAGCGCAGCGACCACCGGGATGGTCAGGCCGATGCTTGCGAGCCCCGAGCCCAGCGCCAGGTTCAGGCTGCTCTGCATGCGGTTGCTGCGCGCTGCGCGCAGTGCGGCGCCAGTTTCCGGCAGCAGCACGATCAGCGCGATCACCACGCCGGCCACCGCCTTCGGTGCGCCGACCGCTGCCACTCCGGCTTCCAGCGCCTTGGCGAGACCGACCACGCCGACCAGCGACACCATTAGCAGGCCCAGGCGATCCCGTTCGACGGCGGCGGTGCGTGGCTGTCTTCGTCGGTGTTGCCGACCGGCAGAAAGTCATCGTGGTGACGTACTGTCTGCACGAACACGCTGTACAGCGCCAGCGAGGTGACGCCGGCAAACGCCAGTTGCGAGCCGCTGTAGGTGGGCCCGCTGGTGGTCGTGGTGAAGCTGGGCAGAACCAGCGCCAGACCAGCGAGTGCGGCCAGCGGCGCGAGCGCCGGGCTGGTGCCTTCGACGCGGAGGGCCAGCACGCCGTGGCGCGGGCCGCCGACCACCAGGCACAGGCCGACCACACCGTTGCAGACGATCATGACCGCCGAGAACACCGTGTCGCGCGCCAGCGTGTTGGCGCTGGCACCACCGGCGAGCATCAGCACGGCGCGTCATCGATCGCTCCTAACGACGGCCGCCGCGTTGCATGAATGCGGGCAACGGGCCCTGGATTTCGGCTACAACCGGGGCAGGCTGCGACGTGCCGCGGAACGCTGTGGCTTGTCAGTGTGGTGATCGACCACTCGCATTCCATCGGAGCTACACATGAACATCGAAGCGATACAAACCTTCCTCGGCACCACCGCGATCGACATCGGACTGAAGGTGCTGGCGGCGCTGGCGTTCTGGGTCATCGGCCGCTGGCTGATCGGCCGCGTGATCGGCCTGATGCAGGCGGCGATGAACCGCAACCACGTCGACCCGACGCTGACCAAGTACCTCGGCTCGATCATCGCCATTGCGCTGAACATTGCGTTGGTGCTCGGCATCCTGGGCTACTTCGGCATCGAGACGACCTCGTTCGCCGCGATGCTGGCCGGTGCCGGCGTGGCCATCGGCGCGGCCTGGAGCGGGCTGCTGGGCAACTTCGCAGCCGGTGCGTTCATGCTGATCCTGCGGCCGTTCAAGGTCGGCGATTTCGTCAGCATCGGCGGCGTCGTTGGCACGGTGCATGAACTCGGCCTGTTCGGCACCACCATCGTCACGCCGGACAACGTGATGACGCTGATCGGCAACGGCAAGATCTTCGGCGACACGATCCAGAACTTCTCGGTGCTGCCGGTGCGCCGTGTCGAGCGGGTCGCTCAACTCGCGAATGGCGTCGATGCGCTGGACGCCATCGCCCGTCTGAAGGCCGCGGTGGCGCTGATCCCGAATGTGTCGACAGACATGCCGCCTGAAGTCAACCTGTTCGACATGAAGCTCGAAGGCCCGCAGATCGCCGTGCGGCCGTACACCCACACCGACCACTACTGGCAGGTCTACTTCGACACCAACGAAGCGATCGTGCGGGTCTGCAAGGAAGCAGGCTGGCCGGTGCCGTCGGCAGTGCACCAGATTCGCCAAATGTGAACCCACAAGGCGCCCATGGAGATGTTGAAGCGCCTCGGGTCGGCGGCGTGAAGCACGCATCCCGGGCGAGCCAAGACCCGTGCCATCAGCGCGCGGGTGGATCGAAGCTGACGTCGGGCACGCTGCCTTGGCCGCTGTGGCCGATGAACGGGCGGTTCAGCTCGACCCGCGCCGGGGTCAGCGTCACGGTGCCTTGGGCGGCCGCCTCCAGCACCTCTTCTTCTGACTTCAGCGTGCGTGCCATCTGACCAGCGCGCCAGGTGCTCAGAGCGATGCTGGGCGGCTGTCATGCGAGGAAGCGACCCCGCTTGCGCAAGGCCTGCAACGCCGGAGATTCGAGGTCCAGCCAGGTCAGGAAATCGATGGTGCGGAATTCGCGGTCGATCGCTGGCGGGCCGCAGATCGCCGCCCCCAGCGCCAGGTAGGCCGACAGCAGCCGCGGGATGTGCGGCGTCTGTGGCGCGACCTCATCCATCTTGCACTCGAAAGCCGGCAATGGCCGTGTGTGCCATGCTGGTGGTGCCAGATTCGGCGTCAAGCGCTTGTAGGCGGCAGCACCCACCGATTCGTCTTGCGAAGTCAGCGAGCTGCAGCCCAGCAGATAGCGCGCGCCACGTTGCTGCGCATAGCCGGCAATGCCCTTCCACAGCAGGTTCAGCACGGTGAAATTGCGGTGATCGGTGTGGATGCAGGCGCGGCCCAGCTCGATCGTCTGCGCGCGCAGAGCCTCGAACGGTGCGAAGTCGAATTCCTGCGCGCTGTAGTAGCCCAGCGCATCGCGGGCCCGCAGCCCGGTTTGCAGCCGGTAGGTGCCGACCACGCGGCCGTTCGCCAGGTCGTCGACGATCAGGTGATCGCACACCGCATCGTAGGGGTCAGCGTCCAGGCCGGTGTCATAGGACTGCGTCAGACCTTCGTCGAGTTCGAGGTTGAAGACCTCGAAGCGCAGCGCCTGTGCGGCTTGCACATCGGTGGCGTGCGCTGCCACGCGCAGCGCATAGACCGACGTGCCACGGGTCTGTGTGGATCGCGAGGCAAGAGAAGACAGCAGGTTCATGGTCACGTTGATCGTGAGAGCCTCAGGGCGAGCGAAATGTGTGCCGGTGATTAGCAGCCGCCGTTCAACGCGCACCGCACACACAAATGTGTCGTACGAGCGCGCCGCTTGCTTACAGTCGCGTCAGTAAGAATTGCAGCGTCACGGCGACTGATAGCGGTGCCTGTTGCGCCATCGTCGGCCACTCGCCCTCACGGAGACCCGGGGATGACTCGCAGTACGGCGCCCACCGCGGCACAACACCAAGACGTCAGCGCACAACCTGATGCGCTCATCGCCGGGCCTTTGATCGCACCGCGCGCCTGGGGGCCGTGCCGCAGCCGGCTGTGGAGCGCGCTCAGCGTCATCGTCGGCACCCTCGGCCTGGCGCCGACCGGGCTGCGCGCCGCCGATGCGAGCATCGACACGCTGCGCCACCACATCATCGTCGGCGCGCCACTGAACACCGCGCTCAGCTACCTGCAAGCCGGCAATCCCACGGCACCACGCCTGATCCTGGTGCACGGTACGCCGGGCTCGGCTTCCGGCTGGTCCGACTACCTGACCAACCCGGCGCCGGGTGCCGAGGTGGTGGCGCTGGACCGGCCGGGCTTTGGCGACAGCGGCCCGGAAGGCGCGGTGACCAGCCTCGAAGCGCAGGCGGCCGCGGTCTATGCGCTGTTCCCGACCGACGGGCGGCGCGTCGTGCTGCTCGGTCATTCGCTCGGTGGCCCGATCGTCGCCCGCGTTGCGGCGGAGCACCCGGACCGTGTTGCCGCGGTGGTGCTGCTGGCAGCGTCGCTAGGAGTCTGGGCGGCAGGAATATTCCAAAATGATGGCTTGATTTCCGAGCTTCCAGAATCGCGCAGGAGCGATTTTCTCGAGCGTGCCAAGGGG
>JAYVEB010000209.1:0-3479 GCA_043749095.1 Burkholderiales bacterium
GGCCTGCGCAATTCGGTCAATCTGGTGTTCATCCGGCTGATGCGCGATGTCGTCCACCACTATATGTTTCTGACGCCCGGCTCTTCGGCCAAACTTCTGCAGGACGCCGACGATCCGCGCCGCGCCGCTTATCTGGCGCGCTTCGCCGACCGCGAAGGACAGGTCTTTATGCGCCGCTTTCTGGTCAAATATCAGGGCAAAACCGCGCAAGAGGCGGAAGACTTGCTGCTGGAGAACCGGCGTCCGACCACGTCGCGGCTGGCGGCCATCTATCGAACCATTGCGCCGGAGGCGACGCAGGATCAGTTCAGGGCTTTCGTGAAAGAAAATCTGCCGGACGGGATCAATCCGGCCGAGCCCAAGCTGGCGACGCTTTATGAACAGTACGCGCCAGAGCAAATGTCGCTGGCTGACCGTGGCTATCTGGCTGGGGTGCATCCGCTGGAGTTGTGGCTGGTCGGCTATCTGCGCAAGCAGCCGGGTGCGAGCCAGAAACAAGTGATGCAGGCCAGCAGCGACCAGCGCCAGGAAGTCTATTCCTGGCTCTTTTCCACCCATCGCAAGAAAGCGCAAGACTCGCGCATTTTGGGTCTTCTTGAAGGCGAGGGGTTTATGGAAATTCACCGCCAATGGGCGAACATGGGTTACCCCTTTGATTCGCTCGTACCCTCGTATGCGACCGCGCTCGGCGCCTCCGCCGACCGCCCTGCAGCACTGGCGGAATTGATGGGCATACTCGTCAACGATGGCCTGCGCAAACCGAATACGCGAATCCAGTCGCTACACTTTGCCGCCGCAACACCCTATGAAACTCTGCTGCAATACAAGCCCGGCAAGGCGGAGCGGATGCTGGCGCCAGAAGTCGCGCAAGCAGTGCGAACGGCAATGCGGCTGGTGGTGTCAGAGGGCACGGCAAAACGCGTGAACCTCGCTTTTGTGCGGCCCGACGGCCGCATCATTCCTGTCGGCGGCAAGACCGGCACTGGCGATCAGCGCTTTGATACCTACGGAGCGGGCGGCCGCCTGATCAAATCGCGCGTGGTGAATCGCTCGGCAACTTTCGTATTCAATATCGACGAGCGGTTCTTTGGCACCCTCATCGCCTACGTGCCGGGTGCCCAGGCCGCCGCCTACGACTTCACCAGCGGCCTGCCGGTGCAATTGCTCAAGGTGCTGGCACCCAAGCTGATGCCGCTGATCAATGCAGGCGCTAACGATGTCAAAACGTCAGGCGCTTGCATGAATTGAGGTCTGGCGACCGCCACTGGCTGTGCCCCGCTCGCGCACAGCATTGAAATCGTCCATCCAACCGAAGCTGAAGAGAAAAGTAGTTCATGACCTGGCGAACCTTTGTTGCACAGCCCAGCGAACTGGGCGAATCGCCGTTCTGGCACCCTGAAGAACAGATGCTTTACTGGGTGGATATTTCCGGCCAGCAAATTCACCGTTGCAGCATGGGCCTGGGTGGATCTGCTGGCGCCGTGCAAAGCTGGACCATGCCTTCCGAGCCGGGCAGCATCGCGCCCGCACGCACCCACGGCCGGACCAGCGGTCTGGTTGTTGCGTTGCGTGATGGTATCTACCGCGCGCGGCAGTGGGGCGGCAGCTTGGAGCGCTTGGCACTGGCCAAGCACGATCCTGCCACTACCCGCTTCAACGACGGCAAGGCCGACCCAGCGGGTCGTTTTTGGGCCGGCAACATCTATGAGCCGCGGGACGCCGCACGCGCCCAGCCGTTTTCGCTCGACTGCCGCAACGGCCAGCCCCCCGCACTGGAGATCAAAGCGGCAGACGCCACCATTGCCAATGGCCTGGCCTGGTCGCCTGATGCAGCAACCGTGTACTGGAGTGACACCTTCAGCCACACCATTCGCGCCTGGGACTGGAACGCTGCCGACAACGTGATGAGCCATGAGCGGATTTTCAAACGCTGGCCAGTCAAGCCGGCTAGCTGGCAGTCCGGCATGCCGGGCTACGGTGGCCGACCCGACGGTGCCGCTGTCGATGTAAAGGGCAACTACTACGTCGCCATGTTTGAAGGGGCACGGGTCCTGAAGCTCTCGCCAGCAGGCGAGGTGCTGCTGGAGATTGCCGTGCCGGCACAGTGCCCCACCATGCCCTGCTTTGGTGGTGCTGACCTGCAGACGCTTTACCTCACCACCGCACGCCAAAACCGCCCCACCGCAGAGCTACAGCTGTATCCAGACTCGGGCTGCGTGTTATCAATGCGGGTTGATGTGCCGGGGCTGCCGGTTAATTTCTTTCTCGACTGAGTCGGAAGGATGCGCGAACCTGTAGTAGGGAAATCGTGCGTGCGCTCAACGGCATGCTGGTGGCGCAGCCACATCAAAAGGTCAGGTAAACAGCGCCTCAAACCCATCAACTGGCTGAAACTGTTTGTTGCGGTAGCAAAGGCGCGTAGGGCCGGGCATCGCCTTTTCCCTGACTGAATGCCGCTCGTCACCGGGGTAGCACACCACTCGGCCATTCTCATGCTCGAATGGTTCGGATTGAATCACGGGCGGCATGCGGCTGCGCGCCTCCGACAGCACCGCCGCTACGGAACTGTAGCGCGTCAAATGCGCCAGCGTCATGATCTGCGGTGGTGCCAGCAGGATGTGGCCATCGCGATACTGCTCAAGGGCTGCTCGTGGCCCCAGCCAGACGCTGTCGGTAGCTTCATGGTTGTCGTGCAGGGCTATCTGACCGGTGGGCACTGCCGCCACAAAAAAGCGGGTGTCAAAACGCTTGGTCGTCAATGACGGCATCGTGGGTGTGATCCAGCGCGACCAGGGCGCCAGGCTGCGGGTCTGCAGACGCAGCTGCATTTGGGCAAGCACCTCAGCAAATGCCTGCCCTTCACGCAGCAGCTGTGTTGCGCGTGTTGCATGTGCATGGGTGGCGCCCAGAGCAAACAGTATTCCGGATTCTTCAAAGGCTTCGCGCACTGCCGCCACATACAGGCCGGCGGCCGTCAACAGATCAATGCCCGGCTCGTTCAATGCGCTGTGCAGCTCATGCAGGGGCTGATCCAGGTGGGTGGCCGTGTCGAGCTCGGCGTCAAATCGATCCACTTTGCCCCCTGGAAACACATAGGCGCCGCCTAGCACGTCTGATTTCCCATGCCGTTTGATCAGAAAAACCTCGAGGCCGCCCACGCCATCGCGCAGCATAATGACGGTCGCTGCAGGGCGGGCAGGCCCGACGACAATCTCAGAATTCAGTTCCATTAGTGCCTTTGTTGGTATCCAAACAGGCTACCAGACTTTTCGCGACTACGCATTGCCCGCATGATGGGAGCGGTGGAGGCGATGAGGGCAGCCTGAAGAGGCTAACCGTCGCAGGGTTTTAGAGAAACAGGAAAGGGTTCATTTGTGCCATCACACTTAAACCGATAACTCGGGGTTAACCATCTAACGCGAACGAAAAAAGTTCAGGCAAACTAGACTGCCCAAGGCTATCCGCGGTCTTCTACAAAA
>JAYVEB010000210.1:0-3477 GCA_043749095.1 Burkholderiales bacterium
CGGCATGGCGATCCCCAATTTCTGGTTCGCGATTTTGCTGATCCTGCTGTTTTCGGTGAAGCTGCAATGGTTCTCGGCTGGCGGCTTTCCGGGTTGGACTGAAGACGATGGCGGCGGTGGGGGCGGTGTGTGGGAGGGCTTCAAGGCGCTGGTGCTGCCGGCCATCGCGCTGGCCGTGGTGCAGGCCGCGATCCTGGCGCGCATCACGCGATCCGCCGTGCTCGACGTGCTGCGTGAAGACTTCGTGCGCAGCGCGCGCGCCAAGGGCCTGAGCCAGCGCCAAGTGCTGTGGCGGCACGTGCTGCGCAATGCCTTGGTGCCGGTCTTGACCGTCATGGGCCTGCAGTTCGCCAACCTGCTGACCGGCACGGTGGTGATCGAGAACGTGTTCAGCCTGCCGGGCCTCGGCCGGCTGGTGTTCCAGGCCATCGCCAACCGCGACCTGGTGGTGGTGCGCAACGTGGTGCTGCTGCTGGCGGCGGCGGTGATCGTCGTCAACTTCGTGGTCGATGTGCTGTATGCGGTCATCGACCCCAGGTTGCGAGTCGTCGCAGCATGAGTTTTTACCTGCGTGCGCGCCGTCACCCCAGCTTCGTCGTCGGCGGTGTGCTGGTCGCCTTGCTGCTGCTGACCGCCGCGCTGTCGTTCGTGTGGACGCCGCATTTGGCCACCGAACTCGACATTCCGCACAAGCTGCAAGGCCCCGGCGCCAGCCACTGGCTGGGCACCGACAGCCTCGGCCGCGACATCGTCTCGCTGCTGATCGTCGGCTCGCGGAATTCGATTGCGGTGGGCTTGATCGCGGTCGGCATCGGCATCGCCTTCGGCGTCTCGCTGGGCCTGCTGGCCGCAGCCAAACGTGGCTGGGTCGAAGAAGTGGTGATGCGCTTTGCCGACTTCACTTTCGCCTTCCCCGCGCTGCTCTCGGCCATCATGCTGACCGCCGTCTACGGGCCGGGGCTGGTGACGTCCATCGTCGCCATCGGCATCTTCAACGTGCCGGTGTTCGCGCGCATCACGCGGGCCGCGGCCAACAGCGTGTGGGCAAGGGACTATGTGCTGGCCTCGCGCGCCTGCGGCAAAGGGGCCTGGCACATCACGCTGCACCACGTGCTGCCCAACATCGCCAGCGGCCTGATCGTGCAGGCGACGATCCAGTTCGCGTTGGCGATCCTGGCCGAAGCGGCGCTGAGCTATCTGGGCCTGGGCACCCAGCCGCCGCAACCCAGTTGGGGCCGCATGCTGAACGAGGCGCAGACGATGCTGTTTCTGGCACCGCAACTCGCCATCTGGCCGGGGCTGGCGATTGCGCTCAGCGTGCTGGGTTTGAACTTGATGGGCGACGGGTTGCGCGACTTGCTGGACCCGCGCTTGGCGCGTTCGCGCTGAGCTTCAAAGCTCCGGCGCGGTCGCGCCGAGCGTCAACCGTCCGCCAGTTCGCGGGGAATCGCCTCGGCCAAGAAGTCGAAGACCCTTCGCACCAGGGTGCTGGATCGAATTTCGCGGTGCACGGCCAGCCAGCACGGCAGCGCGGGAATCGGCAGTTGCGGCAGCACGCGTTGCACCTCGGGCCACCGGCGCGCGCTGTAGTGCGCGATGAAGCCGATGCCCGCGCCGGCCGCCAGCAGCGTCGCGCAGGTCACCTGGTCGTCGGTGCGCAGCGCAAAACTTTCACGCTGCACCGTCACGCCCATCCTGGCAAAGCCACGCAGGATGGTCTCGTCGCGGTCGTAGCCGATCAGCCGGTGCGCAAGCAGGTCTTGCGGCTGGCGCGGCATGCCGGCGCGTTTCAGGTAGTCGCGGTGGGCATAGGCACCGATGCCGACCTCGCCCAGCTTGCGCGCCACCAGCGAACTCTGGGCCGGGCGCAGCATGCGCACCGCAATGTCGGCCTCTCGGCGAAGGAGGTTGCTGATGTCGTTCGACGCCACCAGCTCGATCGAAATGCCGGGCTCGGCCTGCTGCAAGGCGACCAGTACATTCGGCAGCAACCAGGCGGCGGCCACCTGGCTGGCGGTGACGCGCACCGTGCCGACGCTGACATCGCGCTGGCGCAGCAGGCTGCGTGACAGGGCGTCGGCCCCGGCTTCCATCTGCCGCGCCGCGTCGGCAATCGCCAGCGCCGCCGCGGTGGGCGTCACACCGCGCCCGGTGCGCTCGAACAGCGGCGTGCCGAGCTGCGCCTCCAGCTCGGCCACATGGCGGCTCAGCGTGGGCTGCTGCGCTTGCAACTTGCGCGCGGCACCCATCAGGCTGCCGGCATCGAGCACCGCCAGAAAGCTGCGCACCAGAGCCCAATCGAAACGTTGCATGTCCATGCGTAATTGCATATCTTGTATCTGAACAACATGAATTGTGCATGCGACGGTGGCCGCGCACACTGCGGTCACTGAATGATTTCAAGGAGTTTGTGATGGCGAGGACGGTGTTGGTTCTGGGTGCGAACGGGCGCTTCGGGCACACGGTGGCGAAGGCATTCGCAGCGGTCGGCTGGACAGTGCTGGCCCAGGCGAGGCGGCCGCTGAAGGTCACCGACAGCACGCTGCGCCCTGTGCGGGCGGGCCTGGACGATCTCGATGCGTTGCTGCGTGAAGCCAAGGGCGCCGACGTGGTGGTGTACGCGGTGAACCCTCCCTACGACCGCTGGGCCACCGATGCCCTGCCACTCGCGCGGCAGGGCATGGACGTGGCGCAGCGGCTGAATGCTGTCTTCATGTTGCCGGGGAATGTCTACAACTTTGGCGAAGGCATGCCGTCGCGGTTGCACGTCGACACACCGCAGCAGCCCAGCACCCGCAAGGGCCGCATTCGCTGCGACATGGAAAGTGAACTCGAACAGCGCGCCGCGCGCGGGCTGCGCAGCGTGGTGCTGCGGGCCGGCGACTTCTATGGCGCTGGCTCCGGCAGCTGGTTCGACATGGCGATCACCAAGTCATTGCGTCAAGGCAAGCTGGTCTACCCCGGCCCGCTGGATGTACCGCATGCCTGGGCCTACCTGCCCGAGCTGGCACGCGCCTTCGTGGCGCTGGCCGACTGCGCGGTGCAAGGCAAGCTGCCGGCCTTCAGCCGCTTCCATTTCGCCGGCCACACGCTGACGGGCCAGCAACTTCTCGACGCCATCGAACAGGCCGCGAACTCGCTCGGCCTGCGGCCCGCCGGTGGCTTCAAGCGCGGAGGGTTTCCGTGGCCCGTTCTTCGGCTCGGTGGTCTGGTGTGGCCGATGTGGCGCGAGCTGGTCGAGATGGCCTACCTGTGGCGCGTGCCGCATGCGCTCGACGATGCCGCGCTGCAAGGCCGCGTGGGCCCGCTGCCGTCCACGCCACTCGACGCGGCCTTGCGCAGCAGCTTGCTGAGCATGGGTTTCAGTCAGACCGCCAGTGCGCCCAACGCCGAGCTTTTGAGAAACGAATCCGTTCGGGCTGAGGTATCGAAGCCTGCGCGGCCCTTCGATACCTCAGGGTGACCGGAGAACATTTT
>JAYVEB010000211.1:0-11211 GCA_043749095.1 Burkholderiales bacterium
GGCGCGAGGTTGCGCCCGCCGCCGTCGACCGCGCCATCCATCGTCAGCAGATGACCGCTGCCGGTCTCGGCCACGAACCCCATGCCCATCGCGGGCACCCAGTTGACTGTGCATTCCATCGTCGACCTTTTAGAGTGTGAGCGACCGGGCTTTCCGGACTTACATTGCAGCGCAGCAAACTCGGCGCTATATTGAATTTATTGTCGCGGAACAGATCTTGCAACAGAGCGGTTGTCTCCTCCACCTCCTGCGGTGGATTCAGCCCAAGGCAGCGATGCCTTGGGCTTTTTTACGTCGGCGCGCATCGTATGATCCGCGCCCGCCGGCCGATGGTGTCCGCCGCGCCCCTGCTCCCGGAGATCCCCATGCCTGCCCGATCCGCCCCCGCAGCCCGCCCTGCGCGCCAACGTGGCAAGCCCGCACGCAGCAAGGCCCTGAGCCTTGGCGACTACCTGAAGAAGATCCTCACCGCCCGCGTCTACGACGTGGCGGTGGAGACGCCGCTGGAACTGGCGAAAAGCCTGAGCCTGCGCATCGCCAACCAGGTGTTCCTCAAGCGCGAGGACAGTCAGCAGGTGTTCAGCTTCAAGCTGCGCGGTGCTTACAACAAGATGGCACACCTGACGCCCGAGCAACTGCGCCGGGGCGTCATCTGCGCGTCGGCGGGCAACCATGCGCAGGGCGTGGCGCTCGGCGCCAGCCGGATGGGCTGCAAGGCGCTGATCGTGATGCCGACGACGACCCCGCGGCTGAAGATCGACGCGGTCAAGGCGCTCGGCGGCGAGGTCGTGCTGCAGGGCGAAAGCTACTCGGACGCCTATGCGCATGCGCTGCTGCTGGAGAAGCAGCTCGGCCTGACCTTCGTGCACCCGTTCGACGACCCGGATGTGATCGCCGGTCAGGGCACGATCGCGATGGAAATCCTGCGCCAGCACCCGGGCCCGATCGACGCGGTGTTCGTCGCGATCGGCGGCGGCGGGCTGATCTCCGGCGTGGCGGCGTACATCAAGGCGGTGCGCCCGGAGATCAAGGTGATCGGCGTGCAGATGACCGACTCCGACGCGATGATCCGCTCGGTGAAAGCCGGCAAGCGCGTCATCCTCGGCGATGTCGGTTTGTTTTCAGACGGCACGGCGGTCAAGCAGGTCGGCATCGAAACCTTCCGCCTGACGCGCGAACTGGTCGACGACTTCATGACCGTCGACACCGATGCGGTGTGCGCCGCCATCAAGGACGTGTTCCAGGACACGCGCAGCATCCTGGAGCCCGCCGGGGCGATGGCGGTGGCGGCGGTCAAGCAGTACGTCGCCGACCACCAGGCCAAAGGCCAGACGCTGGTGGCGATAGCCTGCGGCGCGAACATGAATTTCGACCGGCTGCGCTTCGTGGCCGAGCGGGCCGATGTCGGCGAAGAGCGCGAGGCGCTGCTGGCGGTGACGATCCCGGAAGAGCGTGGCAGCTTCAAGAAGTTCTGCGAGCTGATCGGCCCGCGCGCGGTGACCGAGTTCAACTACCGGATCTCGGACGAGCGCCGGGCCCATGTCTTCGTCGGCATCTCGACCACACAGCGGGGTGAATCGACCGCGCTGGCGGCCGCATTCAACCGCCAGGGTTTCCAGGCGATCGACCTGACGAAAGACGAGCTGGCCAAGCTGCACCTGCGTCACATGGTCGGCGGGCGCAGCGAACTGGCGGCCGACGAACGGCTGTACCGATTTGTGTTCTCCGAACGGCCCGGCGCGTTGATGAAGTTCCTCGCCAGCCTGCACCCAGGCTGGAACATCAGCCTGTTCCACTATCGCAACCAGGGCGCCGATTACGGCCGCATCCTGGTCGGCATCCAGGTGCCGCGCCAGGGCCAGAAGGCCTTTCGCGAATTTCTCGGCACACTGGACTATTCGTGGGTCGACGAGACCGACAATGCGGCGTATCGACTTTTCCTGCGCTGAGCCGCCGAGACCATGGCCAACAGCTACCACAACCTGATTTCGCCGACCGGCAACGCAGAGCTCGAGGTCGCCTTGCGCGAGAAGCTGTTGCTGCGCAGCCAGACCACCGGCGAACTGGGCGAACTGGAACCGCTGGCGGTGCGGCTGGGCCTGATCCAGAACACGCTGAAGCCCCGGTTCAATGCGCCACAGCTTGTTGTCTTCGCGGCGGACCACGGCCTGGCCGTCGATGGCATCGGCGTGGGCGAGCGCCATTCGACGGCGCAGGTGGTGCACTCGCTGCTGACCTCGCAGATGCCGCTGTCGGTGTTCGCGCGCATTCAGGGGCTGAAGTTGTCGGTGGTCGATGCCGGCGTGGCCGAGCCGATGCCGCGGCATGCCCGGCTGCTGTCGCGCAAGATTGCGCACGGCACGCGCAATTCGCGCGTCACCGCGGCGATGTCGCTGGAACAAGCGCATGCGGCCATCCGCGCCGGCATGGAGATCGGCGATTCCCTGCCCGGCAATGCGGTGGTGTGCGCCGGGGTCGGCGTCGGCTCAGCGCAAGCCTCTGCGCTGGTGCTGTCGCGGCTGGCCAATGTTCCGGTGCGCGATTTCGTGCTGTCGGGCCCGACGATGAAGCCAGCTGATCTGGCGACGATGATGGTGGTGCTGCAGGGCTCGCAGGGCCGGCACAAGGATGTGGTCGACCCGATCGAGGTGCTGGCCGCGTTCGGCGGCTTCGAGATCGCGATGATGGTCGGCCTGATGATGGTGGCCGCCGGTAAGCGGCACCTGATCATGGTCGACGGGCTGGCGGCGTGCGCTGCGTTGGTGGTGGGCTCGCACATCGCGCCGACGGTGGTCGATTACTGCGTGTTCTGCCGCAGCCACGACCACCGCGGGCTGGACCGCGCGCTGGCGTTGTTCCAGGCGTCGGCGATGCTCGAACTCGGCATGGACAGCACCGATGGCACCGGCGCCACGCTGGCCTGGCCACTGATCCGCAGTGCGGCCGCGCTGCTGACCGAACTCGCCGAGGGTGAGGATCCGGGCCCGAGCCAGCCCGGGGCAATCAGCTGAGCAGCTGCCCAGCCCACGGACTTCAGCGGGGTGGCCGGCCCGCCGCCGGGGGCTCGAAGCCGCTGACGGGGTCACGGCCCGGCATACCCGGTGCAACTGGTGGCGCAAATTGCGGAATGATGAAACCGCCTTGCGGCAATGCGCCCGTGGCAGCCGCAGACGGTGGCGGCAACTCGAGCACGAACGAGGTGGCTGCGTCATTGCTGTTGCGCGCCGACGCCACGGTGGCGGTGCGCAGGCTGACCTCGCGCAGCATCAGGTCGCCGTCGATCGCCGCGCCGACACGGTAGACACGCGGCGGATTGCCATCGACCGAGATCAGCGCCAGGCCCTGTTCGCTGGGGTGCTTGGGCGCGACGACCCCGGTCAGACGAAACCGGCTGCTGGTCTGCGGCGCAGCCTCGACTGGCGCCAACTCGGCTTGCGGCGCGGCGCCCAGCAGCCTCGACACATCGGCATTCGCCGTCGCGCCGGAGTCCATCGCCACCACCAGCGCCGACGAGCCGGCCGGTCGCGCCAGCAGGCGGCCGCCCCAGAACACGCAGGTTCCAGCGACCAGCGCCCATACGAGGAATGCGACCGAGCGGGACAACATGCCACGATTATCATGCTTCGCGTTAGCCGCACATTCGCGCCGCGGCCAGGATGGCGACATGTCAAAGATGGATTCCGTGCCTCGTTCACGCGCCTCGTCGGTGCCCATGTCGGTGCACCTGTCGCGGCACGGCAGGCAACACCGCACCAGCGGCTTCACGCTGATCGAGCTGATGGTGGTGCTGGTCATCATCGGCGTGTTGGCGGCGCTGATCGTGCCGAATGTGCTGAACCGCGCCGACGACGCCCGGGTCACCGCCGCCCGCACCGACGTGAACAACCTGATGCAGGCGCTGAAGCTCTACAAGCTGGACAACCAGCGCTTTCCCAGCGCCGAACAAGGCTTGAAAGCGCTGGTGGTCAAGCCGACGGCTGGCGCTGTGCCGCCGAACTGGAAGCCCTATCTGGACAAGCTGCCCAACGACCCGTGGGGCCGGCCGTATCAATTCGCGAATCCTGGCGTCAAGGGCGACATCGACGTCTACAGCCTGGGCGCCGACGGCGTGGTCGGTGGTGAAGGCAACGACGCTGACATCGGCTCCTGGCAGTGAGCGGGTGGCTCCGCTGACACCCGACAGCGCCTTGGGCCGCGGGACGAGCCGGCGTTCTTCGGGCTTCACGCTGATCGAGTTGATGGTGGTGGTGGCGATCATCGCGCTGGCCTCGGCGGTCGTGACCTTGGCGTTACGCGACCCGTCGGACACCCAGCTGGAAAAAGAGGGCGCACGACTGGCCGCACTGTTCGAATCGGCCCGCGTCGAAGCCCGCGCCTCGGGGCTGGCGGTGCACTGGCTGCCACGGTCACTCGCGACCGACAGGCCGAGCGCCGGTGATCCGCCGGCCGATTTCACCTTCGTCGGCCTGCCGGCATCGGCCGGGCTGCCGCGCCGCTGGCTCTCGGAAGGCGTCACCGCCAACGTGATCGGTGCGCCCGATGTCGTGCTGGGCCCTGGGCCGCTGATCGGTGCCCAGCGCATCACACTGCGCCTGGGCGACAGCCGGCTGACGCTGGCCACCGACGGGCTGGGCCCGTTCGTCGTGTCCAGTGACGAACTGACTTCGGTGGCGCGGTGAGGTCGTCCCGCGCGGTGCACGGCTGCCGTGACGAACGCCCGGGAGCGCACCCGTCGCGCCAAGTCGCTGGCTTCACGCTGATCGAGGTGCTGGTCGCGCTGGTCATCGTCGCGGTGACGCTGGGGGCCGGCATCAAGGCGGCTGGCGCCTTGATGAACAACGCCCAGCGGCTGGCCGAGATCAGCGAGGCGCAGTGGTGCGCCGACAACCAGCTGACCGGCCTGAAGCTCGCGAAGGTGTTCCCCGATGTCGGCGAATCGAGCTTCAGCTGCGAGCAACTCGGCCACAGCTACGCCGGCACGTTCACGGTGGCGCCCACGCCGAACCCGAATTTCCGTCGCATCGACACACAGATGGCCAACGACGCCGGCGAGCCGCTGCTGACGCTGTCGGCCATCTTGCCGAACCAATGACCATGGCCCGCTGCGCTCCCGCCCGTCCCGCCGATCGCGGCTTCACGCTGGTCGAAGTGCTGGTCGCGCTGGGCATCATGGCGACACTGGCGGTGATGGGCTGGCAAGGCATCGACGGCATCGTGCGCACCCGCGACGCCAGCCAGGCGCGGCTCGACCACACGCTGCGCCTGGGCACGGTGCTCGCCCAGTGGGAGCAGGACCTGGCCTCACTGCAAGAGACCGATGCGGTGCCCGCGCTCAGCTACGACGGCAAGACGCTGCGGCTGACGCGCCGCACCGACGACGGCGTGCAACTGGTCGCCTGGTCGTTGACGTCCGCCACCGGCGCGGCACAGACCGACGCTGCCGGCAGCCAATGGACGCGCTGGGCCGGCCCGTCGGTGAACGGCAGCGTCGCCCTGCAGGACAGCTGGCTGCGCAGCCAGTTGCTGCAGGGCAATGACCCCGGCCTGCTGCGCACGCTGGACGGGGTGTCGCAGCTGCAGCTGTACTGCTACCGCGGCAACGCCTGGAGCAACTGCCAGTCCAGCGGCAACGTGGTGGCGGCGGCGGTGCCCGCCAGCGGCGCGAGCGGCGTGCCAGCTGCCGTGCGCACGGTGCTGCCGTCGGGCCTGCGGCTGGTGCTGACGTTTGCCGGCGGCAATGGCTACGACGGCGTGCTGACGCGCGACGTCGCCTTCGGACCGCAGCCGCCATGAGCGCGGCTCGAAGCCGACAACAGCAGCGTGGCGCCGCGTTGCTGACGGCCATGCTGATCGTCGTGCTGGTCAGCAGCCTGGCCTCGGCAATGGTCTGGCAGCAGTGGCGCGCAGTGCAGGTCGAGAGCGCCGAACGCGCGCGCACGCAGTCGGCGTGGATCCTGTCGGGCGCGCTCGACTGGGCGCGGCTGATCCTGCGTGAAGACGCCAAGTCCGGCGGGGCCACCACGCTCAGCGAGCCCTGGGCCACGCCGCTGGCCGAAGCACGGCTGTCGAGCTTTCTGGCGGCCGACAAGGCCCGCACCGACGACGGCCCCGAGGCCTTCCTGTCAGGCCAGATCACCGATGCGCAGGCGCGCTACAACCTGCGCAACCTGGTCGGTGACGACGGCAAGGTCGTACCGGCGGAGCTGGCCGCGGCCAGGCGCTTGTTCGATTCGGTCGGCGTGGCGCCCGACCTCGCTGATCGCATCGCCAGCGGGCTGCGCGATGCCGTCACCCAGCCCGGCAGCGAAGGCCGCTCGGCGACGCCGCCCCTGCTGCCACGCACCGTGGCACAACTGGGCTGGCTGGGCGTGGACCGCGACACGCTGCGCCGGGTCGCGCCCTTTGTCGTGATCCTGCCGGTGCGCACGCCGATCAACCTGAACACCGCCTCGCGCGAGGTGATCGCCGCCAGCGTCGACGGGATGGACCTGAGCGCCGCCGGGCGGCTGGTGCAAAGCCGGCAACGCACACCGTTCAAGGCGATTGCCGAGGCCCAGGCGCTGATCCCGTCATCGCTGGCACTCGATGCCTCACGGGTCGATGTGAAGTCGAACTTCTTCGAGGTGCGCGGCCGCATCCGCTTGGGCGACCGGGTGCTCGAGGAACTCTCGCTGGTCGAGCGGCGCGGACTCGACGTGCTGCCGCTGCAGCGCCAGCGGGTCAACCTGCAAGATGCGCCGGGATGAACGCTCATTTCGCCGCACGTTCTGGCGAGAGGTCCGCTACAACGGTGAATAACTGGGCTTTGCTGCGGCGCGGTCGATCACGGCCGATCACTCCATGACCCCCGACTAAACTCGGCGACTGCCCGTCCGGGCACCTGCCCTTGATTCATGTCCATCCTCGCCATCTCACTGTCGCCGCGTCTCCGCCTGCGCAGCCGCCATGCCGACGTGGCTACAACCGGCACATCGGCGGCCGATGACGAAGTCGACTACTGGCTGAGCAGCGACGGCTTCACGCTGCAGACCCAGGGCCGTTGCGCGGCGGCGTTGCTGCCCAAGGCCGACAGCGTGATCGCGGTGGTCAGCGAAGGCGACATTGCATGGCACCGCATCACCCTGCCCAAGGCACCGTCGGCGCGACTGCGCGCGGCACTCACCGGTGTGCTCGAAGAGGCCCTGCTCGACGATGCGGACGCCACGCACCTGGCAATCGAACCCGGCGCCGTTGCCGGTCTGCCGACCTGGGTCGCGGCGGTCAACCGCGGCTGGCTGCGGGGCGAGCTGGCCGCCCTGGAGCGGCACCGTGTTTTCGTTGACCGGGTTGTGCCAGCGGCCTGGCCTGACACACCGCCCAGTGGTCATTTCAGCGAGGCGGGCAGCGCCACCACGGTGGATGGCAGCGGCAACGCACATCAGGACGTGGTGCTGACCTGGTCGCATGCCGATGGCGTGGCGAGGCTGCGCCTGCAAGGCGGGCTGGCGCGTGCGCTGCTGCCGGCGGATTTGCCACCCGATGCCCGCTGGACGGCGACGCCCGAAGTAGCGACCGTTGCAGAGCGCTGGCTGGGCCTGCCAGTGACGGTGGTGTCGGCCGGCGAACGCGCCTTGCAAGCCACGCGCACGCTGTGGAACCTGCGCCAGTTCGATCTGGCGGCCCGCCACCGCGGCACCCGCGCGGCACGCGATGCCTGGCGCCGCTGGCTGAGCCCGGGCTGGCGGCCGGTGCGCTATGGCCTGCTGGCCTTGCTGGCGGTGCAGGTGATCGGCCTGAACGCCTGGGCCTGGCACCTGCGTTCGGAATTGGCTTCACAGCGGCAGGCGATGGTCGCGCTGCTACAGACCACTTTCCCGCAGGTCAGCGCGGTGCTCGACGCGCCGCTGCAGATGCAACGCGAAGTGGATGTGCTGCGCGCCGCCGCCGGTCGGCCGTCGGCGATCGATTTCGAGCCGATGCTGCTGGCCGCGGCCGCCGCCTGGCCAGACAGCCAGCCCCCAGTGGACAACCTGCGCTTCGAGCTGGGCCGGCTCACGCTTACCGCCACCGGCTGGAGCGAAGCCGAGATCGCCCAGTTCCGCAACCAGCTGCGCCCGGCCGGCTGGCAGGTCGATGCCGCCGAAGGCCGCATCAGCCTGAGCCGCGCGGCGGCCGGAACAACGCCATGAGTCGTCCTGCCAGCGTTCAGGTCACCACGGCGAACGGCCATGGCAGCCGCCTGATGCCGGCGTCGTGGATCGCGGCGCGCGACACACTGCAGGCCCGCTGGGCCGCGCTGGCCGCGCGCGAACGCGCCGGCCTGCTCGCTTCCGGTGCGCTGATCGGCGTCTTCTTGTTGTGGAGCGTGGCGATCCAGCCGGCATGGCGCACGCTGCATGAGGTGCCGGTCCGCATCGACCAGCAAGGCGCCCAGCTTCAGGCTCTGCAGCGGCTGGCCGCCGAGGCGGTCGAGTTGCGCGCCACTGCACCGGTCTCGAGCGCGCAGGCCAGTGCCGCACTGCAAGGCGCTACCGCGCGACTGGGCGGGCGTGCCACGCTGCAGTTGCAAGGCGACCGAGCCACCGTGACCGTCAACGGCCTGACCGGCGACGAACTGCGCGACTGGCTGGTCGAGGCGCGCAGCGCCGCACGCGCACGCGCCACCGAGGTGCAATTGACGCGCGGCGCTCAGGGCTACACCGGCACGCTGGTGTTGAGTCTGGGGGGCAGCCGATGAAGCGCTTGTCGGAAATTCGGCTGGGTTTGCCGGTGCGAAAGGTGCGCGGCCGTCGTCCACCCTCACAGACCACCTTCGCCGCCTCGCGCTGGGGGGAGTCGACATACGCCGAGGCGGCCTGGGGCCGCGCCCGCGCGGGTGGCGTGCGTTGGGCCTGGGCCGGTGCGATCAGCGGCACGCTGATCGCGGGGGTCTGCTTCGCGCCGGCGAGCTGGCTGGCCGATGGCGTGTCGACAGCGACGCAACAGCGCTTGACGCTCGTCGATGCGCGCGGCAGCGTCTGGTCGGGCAGCGCCGTGCTGGTGCTGACCGGCGGGCCGGGCAGCCGCGATGCCGCCGCCTTGCCGGGGCGCCTGACATGGACTGCCCGTCCGCGCGGCCTGGCGCTGGAGGCGGTGCTCAGCCAGGCCTGCTGCCTGCACGGCGACATCAGTGTGCTGTGGGCCCCGGCCTTCGGTGGCTACAAAGTGACGCTGAAGCCACCTGGAGATTGGGTCGGCCAGTGGCCCGCCGCCTGGCTGGCCGGCCTGGGCACCCCCTGGAACACGCTGCGTCTGGGCGGCACCGCGCGGCTGCTGTCCAAAGGCCTGACGATCGAATCGGTGCAAGGCCGCTGGCGGCTGGCCGGTGGGCTGGATGTCGAGCTGATGCACGCATCGTCCCGGCTGTCCACGCTGGACACGCTGGGCAGCTACCGGCTGTCCGTCCAGGGTGAGCCGCTGAATGCATCGCTTGACGGCGCCCGTGGCAAGGCATCGGCAGGCACGGCGCAAATCACGCTGTCCACGCTGGAAGGTGCGCTGCTGCTCAGCGGCAACGGCAGCTGGGGCCTGGCCGGGCTGCGCTTTCAGGGCGAGGCCAGCGCCGTCGACCCCGGCGACAGTGCGCTCGGCAACCTGCTGAACATCATCGGACGGCGCGATGGCGCGCGGTCCGTCATTTCGATCGGATAGCCATGAATGCTCGTGACCCCCGTTTCTTGCTGCCGCGCTACTGGCGACGACACGCGTCGCGCGTCGGCACCGGCGCGGTGTGCCTGCCGTTGTCGCTGTCGCTGCTGATGTCGCCGCTGGCCATGCTGCCCATCGTTGCGCAGGCGCAGGCGCCCGGGCCCGAAGCAGCGGCCAGCCGCTTCCGCGGCGAGCCGGTGACGCTGAATTTCGTCAACGCCGACATCGAGGCGGTGTCACGGGCGATGGCGGCCATCCTGCGGCAGCAGTTCATCGTCGACCCGCGCGTCAAGGGCACGATGACGCTGTACAGCGAAAAGGCACTGGCGCCGCACGAGGCCTACCTGAACTACCTGGCCGCGCTGCGCGGTCAGGGCTACACCGTCGTTGAAGTCGGCGGGTTGTTCAAGGTGGTTCCCGAAGCCGACGCCAAGCTGCAATCGGGCACGGTGTCGGTGGGCGACGTGAACCGCCGCGGTGACCAGGTGCTGACGCAGATCTACCGGCTGACCCACGAGAACGCCAACAACCTCGTGCCGGTGCTGCGCCCTTTGATCAGCCCCAACAACACGATCAACGCGAACCCCGGCAACAACACGCTGGTCATCACCGATTACGCCGACAACCTGCAACGCATCGGCAAGATCATCGCGGCGATGGACACGCCAGCCGCAGGTGATGTCGAGGTCATCACCTTGAAGCACGCGGTGGCCAGCGACATCGCGGTGCTGGTGCAGCGGCTGACCGACACCGCGGGCGGGGCTGCCCCCGGCGCGGCGGGTGGAACCCAGGCCTCGGTGCTGGTCGATCCGCGCAGCAACTCGCTGCTGGTGCGCGCGCCCAACCCGACGCGGCTGGCGGCCATCCGCTCGCTGGTCGACAAGCTCGACCAGCCAGTCCAGGGTGGCAATGCGGCTGGCAACATCTGGGTCGTCTACCTGAAGAACGCCGATGCGACGAAGCTGGCCGCCGTGCTGCGCGCCGCCTACAGCGGCAGCGGCGCATCCGGTGGCAGCAACAGCGCGAGCCCGTCGTCGGGTGGCGCACTGTCCACGCAAAATCTGGTCAGCGCCCTCAGCGGCCAGGGCGGCTCCACCCAGGCCACCGCACCGGTGACGCCCTCGGCCGGTCCGTCGACCGGTGGCTTCGTGCAGGCCGACCCGGCCACCAACGCACTGATCATCACCGCGCCGGAACCGATGTACCGCCAGTTGCGCGCGATGATCGACCAGCTCGACGCGCGCCGCGCGCAGGTCTTCATCGAAACCATGATCGTCGAGGTCACCGGTGACGACTCGGCCGACTTCGGCTTCCAGTGGCAGGCGCTGGGCAACGTCAACGGCCGCTACATCGGTGGCGCGGGCACCAACTTCGGCACCGGCGGCACCAACATCATCACCAACGCGGCCGCGAACACGCTGACCGGCGCGCTGGCCGGCATCGGCCCAGGCTTCAACATCGGCGTGGTGCGAAAGATCGGCGACAACTACGGATTGGCTGCGATCGCACGGGCACTGCAGTCGCGCGCCGACACCAACATCGTCT
>JAYVEB010000212.1:0-3464 GCA_043749095.1 Burkholderiales bacterium
CTTCGAACCACTTTAAAAACGGGTCGGCGCTGTCGTCGAGTGAGCGGGTGAACGGGGTTTTCCAGAGGAGCGTCTCGCGCGCCAGCCGGGCCCAGTAGCCAGCGTAATCGGCTTCGGCTTCGGCGCACAGTGCCTGGTACTGGGACATGCCCGACACATGGGCGTCGCGGGCCAGATCGGCCGGTGGAGCGTAGTGCTTGGCGCTTGTCGAATCATTCATCGTCGTCTCCTGTTTTGAGTTTTTCTGGCCCAGCGTGCCGACACCAGCCATCGCTGCCTCGAAGACGCGCTTTCGTTGTCGGCGAACATTAACGAGGCGCTCTTACGAAGCGCTGACTTCCCACCGCAGGAGTCTCAAACATCGAATATCCGGGAACTCCCTACACTCCGCCGCGAATCAACCATGATGCGCGTCATGCCGACAGCGTACATCCCGAGCGCCCCTGACACGGACCCCGCTGATGAGCCCTGAGACCCCACCCCCTTCGGCCCGCCGGCTGCGCCCGCTGCCGCGGCTGATCTTCGCCACTCGGTGGCTGCAACTGCCGCTGTACCTCGGCTTGATCCTGGCGCAGGGTGTCTATGTCTATCATTTCTGGGTCGAACTGCTGCACCTGATTGAAGCCGTGTTCGGCAGCGACAAGGCACTGGCCGCTCTGGTGCAAAGCATCGGCTACCAGTTGCCGCCGATCAAGGACGCGGCGGGCGTGATCACCGGCTACGAGGCGCCAAAGCTCAACGAGACGGTGACCATGCTCGTCGTGCTGGCGCTGATCGACGTCGTGATGATTTCCAACCTGCTGATCAGGGTCATCGTCGGCGGCTACGAGACCTTCGTTTCGCGCATGGGCCTGGAGGAACACCCCGACCAACCCGAGTGGCTGAGCCACGTCAACGCGTCGGTGCTGAAGTGAAGCTGGCCACCGCGATCATCGGCATCAGTTCGATCCACCTGCTGAAGACCTTCATCAGCGCCGGCAACTACACCCAGCAGGTGCTGATGTGGCAAACGCTGATCCACCTGACCTTCCTGCTGTCAGCACTGGCCATTGCTGCCACCGACCGGCTGCTGGCCGGCGACGCGCCGGCCAAATCTCACTGATCGCGCACTGGTCGGCCCGACCCTTCAGTGACAATCAAGCTGCACGCCGACGGCGGCGCTCCCGGGTGCAGGCTGCGCAAGGTGTGTGACGAATCTCCCTCGACACCGAGACCTCACGCATGACCACCATCCGCCAAGACGACCTCGTCGAATCGATCGCCGCCGCGCTGCAGTACATCAGCTACTACCACCCAGCTGATTACATCGCCCACCTGGCACGCGCCTACGAGGCCGAGCAGAGCCCGGCGGCGAAGGACGCGATCGCGCAGATCCTGACCAACTCAAAGATGTGCGCCGAAGGCCATCGGCCGATCTGCCAGGACACCGGCATCGTCAACGTGTTCCTGAAGATCGGCATGGACGTGCGCTTCGAGGGCTTCAGCGGCAGCATCGAGGACGCCATCAACGCCGGCGTGCGCCGGGGCTACCTGAATCCGGACAACGTGCTGCGCGCAAGCATCGTGGCCGACCCGCATTTCGAGCGTAAGAACACCAAGGACAACACGCCGGCCGTCGTCCACATGACGGTGGTGCCGGGCAACACAATGGACGTGCAGGTCGCAGCAAAGGGCGGCGGCAGCGAAAACAAGAGCAAGTTCGTGATGCTGAACCCGAGCGACAGCCTGGTCGACTGGGTGATGAAGACCGTGCCAACCATGGGCGCCGGCTGGTGCCCGCCCGGCATGCTTGGCATCGGCATCGGCGGCACCGCTGAAAAGGCCATGCTGATGGCCAAAGAGATCCTGATGGATCCGATCGACATGTACGAGTTAAAGGCGCGTGGCCCGAACAACAAGACCGAGGAGCTGCGCATCCAGCTGTGCGACCAGATCAACGCCTTGGGCATCGGCGCGCAGGGCCTGGGCGGGCTGACCACGGTGCTCGACGTGAAGATCGCGATGTACCCGACGCACGCCGCCAGCAAGCCGGTCGCGATGATCCCGAACTGTGCCGCGACGCGCCATGCGCACTTCGTGCTCGACGGCTCCGGCCCCGCCTACATCGACCCACCGAGCCTCGCCTTGTGGCCCGATGTGCACTGGCAGCCCGACTACAACAAGAGCAAAAAGGTCGATCTGAGCACGCTGACGAAAGCCGAGGTCGCCAGCTGGAGGCCGGGCGACACGCTGCTGCTGTCGGGCAAGATGCTGACCGGCCGAGACGCGGCGCACCAGCGCATCCAGGACATGCTCGCCAAGGGCGAAAAGCTGCCCGTCGATTTCACCGACCGCGTCATCTACTACGTCGGCCCGGTCGACCCGGTGCGCGACGAGGTGGTCGGCCCGGCCGGCCCGACCACCGCGACGCGGATGGACAAGTTCACCGAGATGATGCTGGCCGAAACCGGCCTGATCGGCATGATCGGCAAGGCCGAGCGCGGTCCGGCCGGCATCGCGGCCATCAAGAAGCACAAGAGCGCCTACCTGATGGCGGTCGGCGGCGCGGCCTACCTGGTCAGCAAGGCGATCAAGCAGGCGAAGGTCGTCGGCTTTGCCGACCTGGGCATGGAAGCGATCTACGAGTTCGACATCAGCGACATGCCGGTGACGGTGGCCGTCGACTCCAGCGGCACCTCGGTGCACGAGACCGGACCGAAGGAATGGCAGGCGAAGATCGGGAAGATTCCAGTCATCGTCGGCTGAACACCTCGGTGTGAGCAACCGTTGAGTTCGTGGGGGCGCAAGGCGCCTCATAGAAACTGGTTGCAATGAATTCCCGCGTACTGCTCCTGTTGCTGGCACTTGTCCTGGTCTGGTCCGGGCACACGGTGGAACGACCTCCAGGTGCTTCGGCGTCGATCACGGTGCACCACCACGAGGTTCACTCGGCGGCGGCGCATCAGGCCGCAGGTTCAGAGGGCGAGGCACCGACCGATGGTCAGACGACGCAAGCTGCCGAAGAGGGCGTGGTTGACCTGGTCGGCTTGTTGCCCACGGACACTGATGCACCGTCGACCTCCCTGTTGATGTCGTGCCCCGGTCCGTACGCGACCCTGGCCCGGATCGCCCCCTACCTTGACGGACCCCAGCGTCCGCCACGCGCCGCGCACCTCATCGTGTGAGCCTCGCCGCGGCCTGAGCCGCGGCCCTTCCCTGCTAGAGGCACATGCAACGCCCCACAGCCACGCCGCGTGCCCTGCACGCACGGTGCGACGTTGCCGCCATCGCCCCATCCGCTTTTTCAGTCTGAAGGACTCGACATGAACTCCGCTCTCAACCTCTCTTCCGTCGCCTCGGCCAGCCCGGCTGTCGTGGCCGAACGCAACCGCGTGCTGCGCAACACCTACTGGCTGCTGGCGCTGTCCATGGTGCCCACGGTGCTGGGCGCCTGGATCGGTGTCACCACCGGCATCGCGCGTGCG
>JAYVEB010000213.1:0-11205 GCA_043749095.1 Burkholderiales bacterium
GCGATCTGCCGCGGCTTTCAGGAGGTCAACGTCGCGCTCGGCGGCAGCCTGTTCCAGGCGGTGCATGAAATCGACGGCCAGCTCGACCACCGCGGCGCCGACGAGGGCCCCCTCGATGTGGTCTACGGTCCGGCCCATTCGGTCGGCCTGGAACCCGGCCGCCTGCTCTCGGGCCTACTGCAGCGGGAGGCGATCGAGGTCAACTCGGTGCACGGCCAGGGCGTGAAGCGCCTGGCGCCGGGATTGCGCGTTGAGGCCCGTGCACCCGATGGCCTGATCGAGGCGTTCTCGCTGGACACCGACGCCACCCCATCGCCCAGCTTCCTGCTCGGTGTGCAGTGGCACCCGGAGTGGGAAGCGCACCTCAATCCGGTATCGACCCAACTGTTCAAATCCTTCGGGCGAGCCTGCAGCAACTTTCGCGACCGTCACCGAGGCCCCGATGGGGCGCGCTGACAGGCACACGAAGACCAACACGACAACGACTGCAACTCCTCAAGGGGACATCCCATGGTGGCCCGAGAAAATTTCACTTTCAGTGACCTCGAAAACTGGTTCAACGAACGCCGCGTGACCGAGATCGAATGCCTGGTGCCCGACCTCACCGGCGTGGCCCGAGGCAAGATCCTGCCGCGCGAAAAATTCACCGAAGACCGGGGCATGCGCCTGCCCGAGGCGATCGTGGCGATCGGGGTGACCGGCGAATTCCCGGCCGAAGGCCCGTACTATGACGTGATCCACGCGACAGACCGGGACATGCACCTGCGCCCCGACCCGTCCACCGTGCGCATCGTGCCGTGGGCGACCGACCCGACCGCGCAGGTGATCCACGACTGCTACGACCGCGACGGCGTGATGATTCCGTATGCACCGCGTTCGGTGCTGCGCCGCATCTGCGACCTCTACGACGCCGAAGGCTGGGCGCCTGTGGTGGCACCCGAACTCGAGTTCTACCTGATCGAGCGCAACGCTGACCCCAACACGCCGCTGCGTCCGCCGAAAGGCCGCAGCGGCCGCGCCGAAACCTCGCGACAGGCGTACTCGATCGATGCGGTCAATGAGTTCGACCCGCTGTTCGAGGACATCTACGACTATTGCGAGAAGATGGAGCTGAACGTCGACACACTGATCCACGAGGTCGGCGCTGGCCAGATGGAGATCAACTTCTTCCACGACCATCCGCTGGGACTGGCCGACGAGGTGTTCTTCTTCAAGCGCACGATCCGCGAGGCCGCGATGCGCCACGAGATGTATGCCACCTTCATGGCCAAGCCGATGTCCAACGAGCCCGGTAGCGCGATGCACGTGCACCAGAGCGTGCTGAACAAGGTCACCGGCAAGAACATCTTCAGCAACCCCGATGGCACGCCGTCGAATGAGTTTTACTTGTACATCTGTGTCCTGCAGAAGTACACGCCGGCGGCGATGGCGCTGTTCGCACCCTACGTCAATTCCTACCGCCGGCTCGCGCGCTCGACTGCCGCGCCGATCAATATCCAGTGGGGTACCGACAACCGCACGGTGGGCATCCGTTCACCGGTGGCAACAGCCGCCGCACGGCGCATCGAGAACCGCGTGATCGGCGCCAACGCGAACCCGTATGTGTCGTTTGCCGCCACGCTGGCCTGCGGCTACCTGGGCATCAAGAACAAGATCGAGCCGGCCAGCGAATGCAAGGGCGATGCGTACCTGTCCGAGTACCAGCTGCCGCGTTCGTTGAGCGAAGCGCTCGGCTGGCTGGCCGACGAGAAGGACCTGCACGATGTACTCGGAAAATCCTTCATCACCGTCTACTCCGAGATCAAGGAAATCGAGCACGATGAATTCATGAAGGTGATCTCGCCGTGGGAGCGCGAGCACCTGCTGCTTCATGTGTGATCCGCACTTCGTGAGCTACGTCTAAAACCTGAACTTGATCGGAATCACTATGAACGCCGTGCTCCAACCCCCTTCGACCCGCACCACCGCCGAATGGCAGGCGGCCGATACGGCGCACTACCTGCATCCGTTCACCGATTTCAAGGCGCTGGCCAGCAAGGGCTCGCGCGTCATCACCCGCGCGGACAACATCTACCTGTGGGACAGCGATGGTGCGAAGCTCCTCGATGCGATGAGCGGCCTGTGGTGCGTGAACGTCGGCTATGGCCAGCAGTCCTTGATCGATGCGGCCACGGCCCAACTGAAGCAACTGCCGTTCTACAACTCGTTTTTCCAGACGGCCACACCACCAGCCATCGAACTGGCCGAACTGCTGGCCGAGGTGACGCCGCCTCACTTCAATCACGTTTTCTTCTCGGGCTCGGGCTCCGAGGGCAACGACACCGTGGTGCGCATGGTGCGGCGCTACTGGGACGTGCTGGGCCAGCCCGAACGCAGCGTCATCATCAGCCGCAAGAACGCGTACCACGGCTCGACGATGGCCGGCGCGTCGCTGGGCGGCATGAGCTACATGCATGCGCAGGGCGGCCTGCCGATTCCCGGCATCGTGCACATGGAGCAGCCGTTCTGGTTTGTCCACGGCCACGGCAAAACCAGGGATGAATTCGGCCTGGAAGCTGCACGCTGGCTCGAAGCGAAGATTCTGGAAGTGGGCGCCGACAAGGTCGCCGCGTTCATCGGCGAACCGATCCAGGGCGCCGGCGGCGTGATCGTGCCACCAGCCACCTACTGGCCCGAAATCCAGCGCATCTGCGACCAGTACGGCATCCTGATCGTTTCCGACGAAGTGATCTGCGGCTTCGGCCGCACCGGTCAGTGGTGGGGGTGCGAGACGATGGGCTTTCGCTCCGACCTGATGACTTTCGCCAAGGGCGTCACCTCCGGCTACATCCCGCTCGGTGGCGTGATGGTCGGCGACCGCATCGCGCGGGTAATGATCGACCAGGGTGGCGAGTTCGAGCACGGCTACACCTACAGCGGCCACCCGGTGGCTTGCGCGGTGGCGCTGGCCAACATCCGGCTGATCCAGCGCGAAGGCCTGGTTGACAAGGTGCGCACCGACACCGGGCCCTACCTCGCCGAGCATTTCAAGGTGCTGGCCGAACACCCGCTGGTCGGCGAGGCACAGTCGATCGGCCTGATGGGCGCGCTGCAGATCGTCAAGGACAAGGCCAGCAGCACCTGCTTCGACAGTGCGCTCGAGGTCGGCATGATCTGCCGTGGTCACTGTTTCGCCAACGGCCTGATCATGCGGGCCGTCGGCGACCGGATGATCATCGCGCCCCCTTTGGTCATCACCCGCGCCCAGATCGACGACATGGTCGCGCTGATTCGTCTGTGCCTGGACGCCACGCGGCACGATCTGCAGCAACGCGGCCTGATGTGAATGGCGCTCCATGGCTCGCACTTTGCATGTGACTTTTCTTGTCGTTTAGGCTGCATCCCTACACCCCCTTTTTCCCTCGTTGACACCACGCCATTTGGAGTTGCCGCAATGACCCGATCGCCCGTGAACCCGATGCGCAAGACGCTGGCCACCCTGGCCGTTGCCGCGGCCACTCTTTCTGCTCTGTCGTGGGCCGGCCCGGCTCGTGCACAAGAAGAGGAGAAGGTGCTCAACATCTACAACTGGTCCGACTACATCGCGCCCGACACGATCGCGAATTTCGAGAAGGAAACCGGCATCAAGGTGCGCTACGACAATTTCGACAACAACGAAATCGTCCATGCCAAGCTGGTCGCCGGCAAGACCGGCTACGACGTCGTCGTGCCCTCGTCGAACTGGGCCAAGCTGCAGGCCGACGGTGGCCTGCTGGCCAAGATCGACAAATCGCAGCTCTCCAACTACAAGAACCTCGATCCGATCATCCTGGCGCAACTCGCCAAGCTGGATCCTGGCAATCAGTACATGGTCAACTGGCTGTGGGGCTACACCACCGTCGGCATCAATGTCGACAAGGTGAAGGCTGCACTGGGCGGAATGCCGATGCCCGACAACGCCTGGGACCTGGTGTTCAAGCCCGGGTACGTGTCCAAGCTGAAGTCTTGCGGTGTGTCGTTCCTTGATTCACCGACAGAAGTGGTGCCGGCTGCCCTGCACTACCTTGGCAGGCCGTCATTCAGCAAATCGGCCGGCGACTATGCCGCTGCCGCTGCACTGCTGAAAGCGGTCCGCCCGAGCGTCACGCTGTTCAGCTCTTCGGGCTACATCAACGACATGGCCAGCGGCGCGATCTGTGTCGCGCTCGGTTGGTCGGGCGACATCAACATCGCACGCCAGCGTGCGCTCGATGGCAAGACCGGGCAGAAGCTTGAAGCCCTGATTCCGAAAACCGGCGGCCTGTTGTTCTTCGACGTGATGGTCATCCCCGCCGATGCGCCGCATCCAGGCAATGCTCTCAAGTGGATCAACTATATCCTGCGGCCCGAGGTGCATGCCGCGATCACCAACAAGGTGTTCTACGCCAACCCGAACGCGGCCTCACGCCCGTTCGTCAAGCCCGAAGTGGCCAACAACCCGACGGTGTTCCTGTCGGAGTCGGACATGAAGCTGATGGCCGCACCGGACTCGCTGGCCAACGACCTGCGCCGCCTGATGACACGCACCTACACCTCGTTCAAGACCGGCCTGTGATCATCTGAACTGAAGGGGCCTTCCATGAGCAGCACGCCGGCGAACGATCCGTCGAAATTCCTTCAGATCCGCAACGTCACCAAGGACTTCAGCGGCTACAAAGCGGTCAATGACGTCAGCCTGAACGTCGCCAAAGGCGAGATCTTCGCGCTGCTTGGCTCATCGGGCTGCGGCAAGTCCACGCTGCTGCGGATGCTGGCGCGCTTCGAGACGCCGACGGCGGGCCAGATCCTGTTGAACGGGCAGGACCTCGAAGGCATGGCGGCCTACGAATGCCCGATGAACATGATGTTTCAGAGCTACGCGCTGTTCCCGCACATGACGGTGTGGGACAACGTGGCCTTCGGCCCGCGCCGCGCTGGCATGAGCCGCGACGAGGTGGCAACCCGCGTCGAGGAAATGCTCAAGCTCGTGCAACTCGGCAAGTTCGCCAAGCGCAAGCCGCACCAGTTGTCGGGCGGCCAGCAGCAGCGCGTGGCGCTGGCGCGCAGCCTCGCGAAGAAGCCGCAACTGCTGCTGCTCGACGAGCCGCTCGGCGCGCTCGACAAGAAGTTGCGCGAGGAAACGCAGATCGAACTGGTCAACATCATCGAGAACGTCGGCGTCACCTGCGTGATGGTCACCCACGACCAGGAAGAGGCGATGACGATGGCCTCCCGGATCGCGGTGATGAGCGAGGGTCGCTTCCTGCAGGTCGGCGCGCCCAGCGACATCTACGAAACCCCGGCCACCCGTTTCGTGGCGGACTTTATCGGCAACGTCAACCTGATGGACGGCACGCTGACCGATGACCACCCCGATCACGTCGTCATCGAGTGCGCCGACTGCAAGCACTATGTCGGCCACGGCATCACCGGTAGCGAGGGCATGGCCGTGACGGTGGCACTGCGCCCGGAAAAGATCCGCATCGGTCGCCAGCCGCTGCCGCCCAGCGACGGTGAACCTGCCGGCGGATTGAACCGGGTGAGCGGCACGATCAAGGACATGTCCTATTTCGGCAGCTTCACCGTCTACCACCTGGCGCTTGCCAGCGGGCAGGTACTGAAGGTCAGCGAAAGCAACACGCAGCGCCACCGGGAAGACGAGCTGACCTGGGGTGATACGGCATGGGCAAGTTGGGGTCCGATGTCGCATGTGGTGTTGACGGTATGAAAAGCCGCCTGAAGCGCTGGTTCGGCGGCCGATCGGCGGTGATCGGCATCCCTTACGGCTGGCTGCTGCTGTTCTTCCTGTTCCCGTTCCTGATCGTGATGAAGATCAGCGTATCGGAGATGGAGACCGTCACCTTCAAGGACATCTTCACCGTCACCGACGGCGTGCTGGCGCTGACGCTGAAGTTCACCAACTACGTCTTCATCACGCAAGACGATCTGTACTTCAAGACCTACCTGTCCAGCCTGAAATACGCTGCGGTGACGACCGCCTTCTGCCTCGGCATTGGCTACCCGTTCGCCTACTTCATGGCGCGCGCCAAACCCACCGCGCAGCCTGCGCTGCTGATGCTGGTGATGCTGCCGTTCTGGACCTCTTTCCTGCTGCGCGTCTATGCCTGGAAGGGCCTGTTGAGCGAGAACGGCTGGGCACATGACGCGCTGGTGGGCAGCGGCCTTGACCAGGTGCTGGCATCCCTCGGGCTGATCTCGGCGCCCGGCCAGTTGATGAACACGCCGTTCTCGCTGGTGCTGGGCATGACCTACACCTACCTGCCGTTCATGATCCTGCCGCTGTATTCCAACCTGTCGAAGATGGATCTGCGGCTGCTGGAAGCCGCCGCCGACCTGGGCGCCACACCTTTCACTGCGTTCTGGAAGATCACCGTGCCGCAGTCGAAAGCCGGGATCATCGCGGGCTCGATGCTGGTGTTCATCCCCTGCGTTGGCGAGTTCGTCATTCCTGAACTGCTGGGCGGACCGCAGACCTTGATGATCGGCCGCGTGCTGTGGGACGAGTTCTTCAGCAACAACGACTGGCCGATGGCGTCATCGGTCGCCGTGGTGATGGTGCTGCTGATCATCGTGCCGTTGGCGATCTTCAACAAATACCAGGCCGAAGCCATCGAGGCGCGCAAATGAACGCCGCCGCTTTCAACCGCTGGTTCGCCAAAGGCTGGCTGACGTTCGGTTTCGTCTTCCTGTACCTGCCGATCGTCGCGCTGGTGCTCTATTCGTTCAACGATTCGCCGGTGCCCAATGCCTGGCGCGGCTTCACGCTGCGCTGGTACAGCGCGCTGGCGGCCGACAACGAAATGATCACCGCGTTCTTGCTGTCGATGAAGATCGCCTTCTTCACCGCCTGCGCGTCGGTGGTGCTCGGCATGCTGGCCGCGTTTGCGCTGGTCAAGTACCGGCGCTTCACCGGCCGCACGCTCTTCTCGGGCATGGTCAATGCGCCGCTGGTGATGCCTGAGGTCATCGTTGGCCTGTCGCTGCTGCTGATGCTGGTGTCGGTGCAACGCGCCCTGGGGTTTCCGGAGCGTGGCTCGCTGACCATCTGGATGGGACACCTGCTGCTGGGCATGTCCTACGCCACGGTCGTGATCCAGGCGCGATTGCAGGATCTGAACCCACAGCTCGAAGAAGCCGCGATGGACCTGGGCGCGCGGCCCTGGCAGGTGTTCACGCTGGTCACGTTGCCGATGATCGCGCAATCGCTGCTGTCTGCCTGGCTGCTGACCTTCACGCTGTCGCTCGACGACGTGGTGCTGTCGGCCTTCCTGTCCGGCCCCGGCTCGACCACGATGCCGCTGGTCATCTTCTCGCGCGCCCGTCTGGGCCTGAACCCGACGGTGAACGCGGTGGCGACGGTGATCGTGGTGGTGGTCGCGATCGGTGTCGTCGTCGCCAGCTACCTGATCGCTCGCGCCGAGCGCAACCGCTCGCTCGACGTCGCTGCTGCCAATCGCGCCACCTGACGGCTTCAATAGCTCCTTCCCCTTCGATTCACTGACCGAGGATTCACCATGAGACTCTGGCAACCTACTGCCGTGGCCCTGGCCATTGCCGCGGCGCATCCGCTGCCCGCCGCAGCTCACACCAACGATGAGTTGCTGAAAGAGTTGCGCGCGCTGCGTGACCGCGTACAGCAACTGGAGGAGAAATTGAAAGCCACGACGCCGGCCAAGGCACCGGTTGCCACGGCGCCAACCGCCGCGCTGGCACCGGTCACCGCAGTGGCCCCCGCCCCTGCCCCCCATCGCAGCAGGCATGACGTCCGAGCAGGCCAGTGAAATGTCGAGGTTGGCGTTGAAGGTCGACACCCTCGAGGAAGCACGCGAGGGCTCGTTCACCAAGGGCATGACGATCAACGGCAGCATCGACCCGACCTTTATCTACAACCGTGCGCAGAACCGGGCGGGCATTCAGTTGCTGAACTCGGCGCAGCTCGGCCCCTACTCTTACGACAACTCGTTCTTTGGCACCGCCACGCTGGACATCCAGAAGGAACTGGAAGGCGCAACCAAATTCCGTCTGACGATCATGCCCGACCGCGGCGTGGCCTCCCACATCAACTTCGCGTCGATCGTGCACGAGGCCAGCGTGTCGATTCCACTGGACGGGGACACCACTCGCCTGATCGCCGGCCAGATTCCGGACTGGTCCGGCTACGAGCTGCTGCCTTCCAAGGACAACAAGCTGGTCACCCACAACCTGCTGTTCGACCTGATCGCACCACTGGCCTACACCGCCGTCGGGCTGGATCTGAAGCGTGGCGACAGGGCGGGCAAGATCGTCGTAGGCAACTTCAATTCGACCAAGCGGGCGCCGAACGAAAAGTCACCGATGCTGGCCTACCGGGCCGACTACACGATCAACGAATACTCGGGCATCGGCTTTTCAGGCGTGCACGGCAAGGCGGGCAATCTGGTGAACGGCAAGAATGTTCCCGGTGTCGTGAACGGCACCGGGGACACTGGCCTGAACATCTTCGAAGTGGACGGCTTCTACACGCGTGGCGACTGGACCGGTCAGGCGCAGATCAGCTACGGACAACAAGCCAAGGCGGCCGGCGCAACGACAATCGACGACAACGACAAAACCCACTTCTACACAGCCCGCTGGGTGGGACTATCGGGGTTGGCCGCCTACAAGTTCACGCCGCGCCTGGAAGGCGTTGTCAGAGCCGACTACATCTTCAATCGCTGGAATGGCGGCGGCTTGCTGGGCTTCGGCAACGATTCAGTGAACGGCATCGGTCAGGGCTTTGTCGGTTTTAACAGCGACGGGGCCGCGGTGGCCAGCGACAGCCGGCACGGCGCCAACCGCTACGCGTTGAGCGTGGGGGGCAATTTCCACTTCAACGAATACACGATCTTCAAGCTGGAGTACCGCTTCGACGGGGCCACGAAACGCGTCTTCGAGTACGTGGACAACAACACCTTCAAGAAATACAACCACCTGTTCGGCGCGCAGGTCGTCGCGAGCTTTTGATGAACAGCCCCGCCGCGTCCCGCGATTGGCATGCGCTTGCCGCCGCCTGCCGGCCCGATGGCCGCATGCTGATCGACGGCGTGCGTGTGGCGTCGGCAGCCGGCGAGACCTTTGCCTGCATCTCGCCGATCGACGGGCGCACGATCGCGCAGGTGGCACGCGGGCAGGCGGTGGACATCGATCTCGCCGCCCGCTCGGCGCGCCGGGCCTTCGACGACGGCCGCTGGGCTCACAAGCCACCCGCGGTGCGCAAGAAGGTGCTACTGCGCTTCGCTGAAAAAATCCTGGCGGCGAAAGACGAACTCGCGCTGCTCGAAACGCTGGACATGGGCAAGCCGATCCAGCACAGCCTGGGCGTCGATGTGGCGTCTGCCGCGCGCTGCATCGCCTGGTACGGCGAAGCGGTCGACAAGGTCTACGACGAGATTGCGCCCACGGCGCGCAGCGCACTCGCGCTGATCACCCGGGAGCCGATGGGCGTGGTCGGCGCCATCGTGCCCTGGAACTACCCGATGATCATGTCGGCCTGGAAGCTCGGGCCGGCGCTGGCAGCGGGCAACAGCGTGGTGCTCAAGCCCAGCGAAAAGTCGCCGCTGACGGCGCTGCGCTTGGCTGAGCTGGCGATCGAGGCCGGTCTGCCCGAAGGCGTGTTCAACGTCGTGCCGGGCTACGGCCACGAGGCCGGCGAAGCACTGGCGCTGCACATGGAAGTCGATGCCATCGGCTTCACCGGCAGCACCCGCGTCGGCCGCAAGATGCTCGAATACGCCGGCCGCAGCAACCTGAAGCGCGTCTACAACGAGCTGGGCGGGAAGTCAGCGTTTTTGGTGTTCGATGACTTCAACGACATCGCGCGCGCCGCCTGCACCGTGGCCGGCAGCATGTTCTTCAACCAGGGCGAAAGCTGCAATGCGCCGTCGCGCGTGCTGGTGCACGAGAGCGTCGCTGACGAGTTCATCGCCACCGTCGCCGCCGAAGCGCCGAAGTACCAGCCCGGCGACCCGCTCAGCGGTGCCGCACCGATGGGCGCGCTGGTCGACGACGGCCAGCTGCGCACCGTGCTCGGCTACATCGATGCCGGCCACAGCGACGGCGCACGGCTGGTGGCCGGTGGCCGCCAAGCGCGCGCCGACACCGGCGGCTACTTCGTCGAGCCGACGGTGTTCGACGGCGTGACCAACCAGATGAAGATCGCCCGCGAGGAGATCTTCGGCCCGGTGATGTCGGTGATCCGCTTCAAGACCGAGGCCGAGGCGATCGCGATCGCCAACGACTCACCTTACGGCCTGCAGGCCAGCGTCTGGAGCCACCAGATCGACTGCGCCCACCGCGTCGCCCGCGGACTGCGCGCCGGTACCGTGCATGTGAACCAGTACGACGAAGACGACATCACCGTGCCCTTCGGCGGCTTCAAGCAAAGTGGCAACGGCCGCGACAAGTCGCTGCACGCCTTCGACAAGTACACCGAGCTGAAGACGACGTGGATCCGCATAGACGGTGGATGACGTGCGACGTGTCTACCGAATGTTCGGCAGAAGACTGACATGAAACCGACCGACTCAATTCCTTGCCTGGTGGTCAATGTGGAGCGCGATCACGCCGACGGCGTGCACTGCTCCGCGAATGTCATCCGGCCTGCGGCCTCCTTCTTTATTTCGCTGCGCAGCGCACACCGCCGGCGTGATCCATCAGCGCCATGGTTGTTCGGCCGCCTGCTGACAACCTCACACGTGCCGGGGACGCTGGGTATCTCACGCAGCGAAATAAAGGAGGAGGCGAAGCTGGGAGACATTCGCGGAGGGAGGTACCCAGTGTCTCCGGCAGGCGCACCCACATCGTTCGGCCGCCTCATGACTCGTGGATCGCGCCAAGCGCGGTGGAGCAACTGAAATGAACCATTCGCTTAACGAACAACTGATGGCCCGCAAGGCTGCGGCCACGCCGCGCGGCGTGGGTGTGATGGGCACCTTCTTCGCCGACCACGCCGAGAACGCCGAGCTGTGGGACATCGAAGGCCGGCGCTACATCGACTTCGCCGGCGGCATCGCGGTGATGAACACCGGCCACCGCCACCCGAAGGTGATTGCGGCGATCGAGGCGCAGCTCAAGCGCTTCACCCACACCTGCTACCAGGTCGTGCCCTACGAGGGCTACATCGCGCTGGCCGAGAAACTCAATGCGTTGACACCGGGCACACATGCGAAG
>JAYVEB010000214.1:0-3443 GCA_043749095.1 Burkholderiales bacterium
CGTGATCGAGGTCGCGCAGACCATCTCGGTGATCATCAGCCTGGCCGAGCGCGGCGACGACCAGAACGTGGTCACGCTGTCCACGTTGCACGCCGCGAAGGGCCTGGAGTGGCCGCATGTGATGCTGGTCGGCGTCAACGAAGGCCTGCTGCCCTTCCGCAGCGAAGACGACGACATGACCGCCGAGCGCATCGAGGAAGAACGCCGGCTGATGTACGTGGGCATCACCCGCGCGCGCAGCACGCTGGCGGTGAGCGTGCTGAAGCGCCGCAAGCGGAATCGCGAAACCGTGATGGGCGTGCCGAGCCGCTTCGTGAAGGAGATGAAGCTCGACGAGCTGCGCGCCAAGGAAGACCCGCACGCGAAGCTGAAGGCCTTGCGCGCCGCCGCGCAGGCGCGCGCGGAAGCGGCCAAGGCGGCGGCACCGGCCAACGGGCGTTGATGGCATGGCCCATGCAATTCCGTTGAACCGGCACGCCGCATGGCCTGGGCTCACGGCCTTGAGCGCGGCCCTGTGCATCGCCGCCGGCCTCGGTGCCATCGACGCCAGCTGGCAATTCATCTTCAAGCCGATGACCACGCTGATGGTCATCGCCTACGCCTGGCCACGCGGCAGCGACGCGCCGAAGCAGCGGCGCTTCATCCGCATCGGCCTCGCCCTCTCGCTCGCGGGCGACGTGTTCCTGCTCTGGCCGGTGCCAGGCTTTCTGCCCGGCCTCATCGCGTTCCTGCTGGCGCACCTGGCCTACATCGCTGCCTTCTGCGTGCCGGTGAAGTTCGCAGCGAAGCCACTCGTGTTCGTGGCCTATGCGGTGCTCGCGGCGTTGATCCTGTCGCAGCTCTGGCCCGGCGTTCCGGGCGCATTGCGCGGGCCGGTGCTGGCCTACGTGGCCTGCCTGGCGACGATGGCGGCGCAGGCCGCCGCCTGGTGGCGCAGCCGTGCCGGCACGGCCGCACCCGACACCAAGCTTGCCCGCACCGCCGCGCTCGGCGGGCTGCTGTTCATGGCCTCCGACAGCCTGCTCGCGATCAACAAGTTCGCTGCGCCACTGCCGTTGTCGGCGCTGTGGATCCTGCTGACGTACTGGGCGGCGCAGTGGTGCATTGCCAGCACGCTGGCAGCGCGCGCGGCCCGGTAACCGCCGATCCGTCGATCCGTCGATCCGTCGATCGCGGCATGCTGCGGCCATGCCTGTTGCGATGCCCGTTGCGATGCCGCTTGAGCCCACCGGCGACACGTGATACGGTTCAAATTCCAGTTCTTCCAAGATCGGCGACTTGGCAGACGCAGTCCCGCCCGACGTTTACGCCGAACAATCCTGCCAAACGGGGGTGGTCGTGTTCAAACTCGCTGCGTGTTTGCCTGGGTTGCTGGTCGCATCGGTGCTTGCGCTCCTGGAGGCACCGGCGACGGCTTCACAAACCGCCATGACGCCGGAAGTCTGTGCCGAGGGTGAGTACTTGATCGGCGTGAGTGGACGCAGTGGCGAATGGATCGATTCCATCCGCCCGGTCTGCGCCAGTTGGAACCCGGCGACCAGGACGGCCGGCGCGCCGCGCAACGGCCCGACCCATGGCGGGCGCGGTGGCGGGGAGGGCGTCGCGGTGTGCCCCCGCGGTTCGGCAATCGGCGGCTGGGAAATCCGCCATGTGACGCGCGGCGACACGGTCTTCCTGCAGTATGTCGCGCCGCAATGCCGCACCATCCTGCCTCCTCGCGACATCGTCGAGATCGGTCGCCTCCAGTTCGGGCGGGGCAACCCGCCGATGCCGAGTTCGGGACCGACCTTCCACGGCTGCGGCAAGCGCGAGCTCGGGATCGGCATTTCGGTCGCGGCGAGCGACAGCCATGTCAGCGAGATCGATCTGAAGTGCCGGGTCGTCCCGAATGTGTCGCCACCGATGGCAAGCCGGGAGACCGGGCGTGGCACGCGGCTCTATACCGGCCCGACGATGCGGACGGCGAGCGGTGACGACGTCAGCCTCGACATCTGCCGGGAGTGGGCAACGAACTGCGGCGCGCCGGCTGCTGCGGCCTTTTGCCGGACGCAGCGATACGCGACGGCTGTGGCGTTCGTGCCCGCGCCCCGTGTCGGCCTGACGGCGGTGATCTCCAGCGGTCGCATCTGCAGCGATCCAGGCTGCGGCGGCTTCGCCAGCATCGAATGCGGCGCCGTGCCCACCGCCGAAGCGACGCTGTCCACGCGCCCGCCGCCCGCCTTGTCGACTTCGCCCTCGGCACCGGTTGCCCCACCGGGCCCCGCGCCGGCCGCGCAGAGCGCGCGCACACCCATTTCGGAATCGCAGGGCACCGTCTATCGCGATCCGGAAATCGCCGCTGCCAATTCGGAAATGGTGCCGCTCGACTGGTGCCGCGAATGGGGCAGCGCCTGCGGCAAACCGGCGGCCGATGCCTATTGCCAGATGCTGGGGCACGCGCGGTCCGGCCGCATCCAGATCAGAAACGACGTCGGCAAAACGGCGATCATCTCCAGCAAGGCGATTTGCAGCGACCCGAGCTGCGACGGCTTCCGCCTGATCGAGTGCGTGAACTGACGCACGTCACCACCTTGTCGTCGTCACCCCCTTCATGACGGTTTCACCGGGGGCAGATGATCTGTCCTACATCCCCTTGAACAACCCCGTGAAGCTGCGCGAGACTTCCAGCTTCTCCGGGTGGCCTTTCACGCTGACCAGTTGGCGCCCACGCAGGTCACGCGTCACGCCGGCAATGAACTTCGTGTTGACCAGCGTCGAGCGGTGGATCTGCCAGAACAGGTTCGCATCGAGCTCGTCGATCAGCTCTTTGATGGGCTTGCGGATCAGCGCCTCGACTGTGGCCGTCTGCACCCGCGTGTACTTCTCGTCGGAGATGAAGAACAGCACGTCTTCGACCGGAATCATCTGGATGTTCTGGCCCACCGTCGCCTGAATCCAGCGCAGGTTCGGCGCCTTGGCCGGGTCCATACGGGTGGCGAGGTTCTGCAGCAGCAGTTGCATGTTGGCGGGTGCGGGGCCGCTTTCGTTGACGGTACCGTTGCCTTCGCACGTGGTGCCGGGCGCATCGCGCTGCGCCAGCCGCTTCTTGATGCGCGCCACGGTGACCATCAGGCGCTCGCGCTCGGCCGGCTTCAACACGTAGTCGACCACGCCCTGCTCGAAGGCCTCGATCGCGTACTGGTCGTAGGCGGTGATGAAGACGATCTCGCAGCCGCGCCAGCCGTCAAGCGTGTCTTCGTCGGTCGGCAATTGCGCGATGGCACGGGCCGCTTCCACGCCGGTCACGCCGGGCATGCGGATGTCGAGGAACACCAGGTCGGGGTGGTGCGCTTCGGTGAGCTGCAAAGCCTCGCTGCCGTTCTTCGCTTCGGCGACGATTTCCAGCTCGGGCCAGACTTCGGCCAGGCGCGCGCGCAACTGTTCGCGCAGCAGGCGTTCGTCGT
>JAYVEB010000215.1:0-11149 GCA_043749095.1 Burkholderiales bacterium
AGACCGTGGTTGAAAATCTGCACATGTCCCGGACAGTTCATCGGCTTCACCGCGTAATCACGATTCTCCGACGCGGTGGTAAACATGTTGTCGTGATAATTTTCCCAGTGGCCTGATTTTTCCCACAGGGTGCGATCCATGATGGTCGGGGTGCGCACTTCCTGATAGTCGTGCTCGCGAAACTTGCGGCGCATGTATTGTTCGACCTCCTGCCACAACGTCCAGCCCTTGGGATGCCAGAACACCATGCCGGGCGATGAATCCTGCATATGAAACAATTCCAGTTGCTTGCCCAGCTTGCGATGGTCGCGCTTCTCCGCTTCTTCGAGCTGATGCAGATACGCATCCAGCTCTTCCTTCTTCGCCCATGCCGTGCCGTAGATGCGCTGCAACATCTCGTTCTTCGAGTCGCCGCGCCAATACGCTCCGGCCAGTTTCATCAGCTTAAAAATTTTCAGCTTGCCAGTCGACGGCACATGCGGGCCGCGGCACAAATCAGTAAAGTTTCCTTCGGTGTACAGCGACACATCTTCGCCCGCCGGAATGGAAGCGATAATCTCTGCCTTGTAATGCTCGTTGATATTCTTGAAGTAGCTTACCGCTTCGTCGCGCGTCAAAACCTTGCGCGTCACCGGCAGATCCTGCTTGGCGAGTTCGGCCATGCGCTTTTCGATCGCCGTCAAATCTTCCGGTGTGAACGGGCGATGATAAGAAAAGTCGTAGAAAAACCCTTTCTCGATTGCTCGGTTCGCCGGTGGCTGCCAGCATGACCGAGCGGGCCGGCCTGCGAGCCGGTGACTGGGTGCAGGCCAGCTCGGACGATGGCGAGGCCTGGACCGATGTGCAGTCGATGACCGACCTGGTCTGGCATGTGACACAAGGGGTGCTGCGCGGCGAGGCGTTGCACCTGCGCGTGGCCGATGTCCAGGGTCAGCACGAGCGCCATGTGGTCCTCGAACTCGATCGACTGGGCAGCCGGGACATCGATGCGCAACTGATGCGGCGCATCGGGCTGGGCGGTGTCTATGCCGAGCCGGTGATGGGCCAGATCAAACCGGGTGGTGCGGCGGAGGCCGCCGGTCTGCACGCCGGTGACCGGGTGCTGTCGGTGGACGGCATGCCGATTGCCGACGCTGCCAGCCTGCGCGACCTGATCCGATCCAGCGGGTCGGCGAGTGTCATCACGCCGCAGCACTGGCTGGTCGAACGCGGTGCGCAGCGGCTGCGGTTCGATGTCGAGCCCGTCGCGGTAGCCGATGGCGGGCGTCGCATCGGGCGCATCGATGCCTTCATCGGCGGGCCGCCGGAAATGGTGCTGGTGCGCCATGGCTTGGTCGATGGCCTGTTGCAAGCGCTGAGCCGCACGGTCGACATGTCGTCGCTGACGCTGAAGATGTTTGGTCGGATGGTGATCGGCGAGGCATCGTTGAAGAACCTGACCGGCCCGTTGACCATCGCCGACTACGCTGGCCAGTCGGTGCGTGTCGGTCTGGCTTATTACCTCGGTTTTCTCGCGGTGGTCAGCATCAGCCTCGGTGTGTTGAACCTGCTGCCGCTGCCGATGCTCGATGGCGGGCACCTCATGTACCATCTTTTCGAAGCAGCGACGGGGCGCCCTGTTTCCGAGTTGTGGCTGGAACGACTGCAGCGCGGGGGGGTGGCCATCATGCTGATGCTGATGTCCATCGCGCTCTTCAACGACGTGGTCCGACTCGTGGGCCTGCCTTAATTTTCCTTATGCGACCCATCTTGCGAACCATCTTCTGTCTGACGTCGTTTCGAACCTGCCTGGTTTCCTTGTTTCTCGCAATCGGTCTGCTCGGAGCCAACGCGTGGGCGGTTGAACCTTTTCAGCTGACCGACATCCGCGTGGAGGGCCTGCAACGCACCGATGCCGGCACCGTGTTCGCGTCGCTGCCGTTTCGCATCGGCGACAACTACACCGACGAAAAAGGCGTGGCGGCACTTCGCGCCTTGTTCGCCACAGGCTTGTTCAAGGACGTGCGCATCCAGATTGCCGGGTCGGTGGTGGTGGTGGTGGTCGAGGAGCGATCGATCATCAGCAGTATCGATTTCGTCGGCACCAAGGAGTTCGAGAAGGACGTGCTGATCAAGGCGCTGAAGGATTTCGGCGTCGGTGAGGGTCAGCCGTTCGACAACGCGCTGGCAGACCGCGCAGAGCAGGAACTCAAGCGCCAGTACCTGACCCGCAGCCTGTACGGCGCGGAAGTAACTACCAAGGTGACGCCGCAGGAGCGCAACCGCGTCAATGTGACTTTCAACGTGGTCGAAGGCTCGGTGGCGAGGATCCGGGAGATCCGTGTCCTCGGCAGCAGAGAGTACAGCGAAAGGCAGCTGAAGGGCCTGTTCGAACTGGATGAAACCGGCTTGCTGTCGTTCTATACCAAGTCTGATCGTTACTCGCGTGCCAAGTTGAATGCCGACCTGGAAACGCTGAAGGCCTGGTACCTGAATCGCGGCTACCTCGAATTCAACGTCGAGTCGACGCAGATCGCCATCTCGCCTGACAAGCAGGACATTTCGATCACCATCAACATCAAGGAAGGCCAGCCCTACACCGTCACGGCGATCAAGCTGCAGGGACAGTACCTGTCGAAGGAAGATGAGTTCAAGGCGCTGGTCACGATCAAGCCAGGACAGATCTACCGGGCCGAGGAGGTCGCGGCGACGACCAAGGCATTCACCGAGAAATTCGGCACCTTCGGCTACGCCTTTGCCCGCGTCGATGCCCGCCCGGAGATCGACCGTGTCAATGGCCGTGTCGAGATCATGTTGCAGGCCGACACCCAGCGCCGCGTCTACGTGAGGCACATCAATGTCGCTGGCAACACCAAGACCCGCGACGAAGTGGTGCGCCGCGAATTCCGCCAGTTCGAGTCCTCCTGGTACGACGGCCCGAAGATCAAGCTGTCGCGTGACCGTGTGGACCGCCTCGGCTTCTTCAGCGATGTCACCGTCGACAACAGCGAGGTGCCCGGCACCTCCGACCAGGTTGACCTCACCGTGTCGATCAAGGAAAAGCCGACTGGCAACATCCTGCTCGGTGCTGGTTTCTCCAGTGCTGAAAAGGTGTCGTTCACCGCGTCGATCAAGCAGGAGAACGTGTTCGGTACCGGCAATTTTCTGGGCATCGAATTCAACACCAGCAAATCGCAGCAGACCATTTCGCTGAGCACCGTCGATCCGTACTTCACCGATGACGGTATCTCGCGTGCGATCGATGTGTTCTACCGGACCGCCCAACCGATCAACAGCCAGGGCGAAAACTACAAGCTGATCACCCCAGGTGCGTCGATTCGCTTTGGTGTTCCGTTCAGTGAGTACGACACCGTGTTTTTCGGCGTCGGCCTCGAGCAGACCGAAATCCGCGGCAGCAACAACCTGCCGGACACCTACTTCCGCTACCGTGAACAGTTCGGTCCGAAAAGTACTGCGGTGCCATTCACCATCGGCTGGTCGCGCGACGGGCGCGACAGCGCGCTGGTGCCGACCACCGGGCGATTTGCGCGGGTGAACGTGGACCTCAGCTTCCTCGCCGACCAGCGCTACGTGCGCACCGACTTTCAGGTCCAGCAGTACTTCACCCCGATCCGTCGCGTCACGCTCGGCATCAACGCAGAAATCGGCTACGGCAGCGGCCTTGGCAACAAGCCTTATCCGATCTTCAAGAACTTCTTCGGCGGTGGCCTGGGCACGGTGCGTGGTTTCGACCAGGGCTCATTTGGGCAGGTAGACAACCTCGGTGCCTACCTCGGGGGCAACCGGCGCCTCAACGTCAACACCGAGCTGTACCTGCCGTTTCCCGGCACCGGCAACGACCGCACCTTGCGCTGGTTCACTTACTTTGACTTCGGCAATGTCTGGTCGGTGGACGACAAGCTGACCTTCGACAGCTTGCGGGCGTCGGTCGGCATCGGCTTCAGTTGGGTGTCACCGGTCGGTCCCATCAAGATCAGCTACGGCGCACCGATCAAGTACGTGTCAACAGATAGAATTCAGCGTCTTCAATTTCAACTCGGGACTGCGTTTTGATGAACAGGTTATCTTTGAATGCGCTGACGGCTTCTGTGCTGGCCTTCGCTGCATGCCAGGTCCAGAGCGAAGAGATCAAGATCGGCTACGTCAACAGCGATCGCGTGTTGCGTGAGGCCAATCCCGCCAAGGCAGCCCAGGCGAAGCTTGAAACCGAGTTCGCCAAGCGTGACAAGGAGATGAGCGACATCGCCAGCAAGCTGAAGGCCGCCAGCGAGAAATTCGACAAGGAAGCACCGACCTTGTCCGAGTCGGAACGCGGCAAGCGCCAGCGGGACTTAGTGGATCAGGACCGCGAGTTTCAGCGCAAACGCCGCGAGTTCCAGGAGGACCTGACGCAGCGCAAGAACGAAGAGCTGTCAGCGGTCGTCGAGCGTGCCAACAAGGTCATCAAGCAGATCTACGAGTCCGAGAAGTACGACCTGATCCTGCAAGAGGCGGTGTTCGCCGGGCCGAAGATCGACATCACCGACAAGGTGGTCAAGGCGCTGAATGCACAGGGTGCCAAGTGAGCCTGACACACGGTTTGCGCTAGGCGAACTGGCGGCGCAACTCGGTGCCGAGCTGATCGGCGACCCGACGCAGGTTGTCAGGCACATCGCGTCGCTGGACGGCGCAGACGCCAGCTCGATTTCCTTCCTCTCTAATCCTCGTTACCTGCCGGCGCTGGCCACTTCGAAGGCGGGCTGCGTGATCGTCTCGCCCTTGCACCGTGACGCGGCTGCACTGCGAGGTGCGGCATTGATCGCAGTGGACCCGTACCTGTGCTTCGCCCGGCTGACGCAGCTGTGGGTCGCCCACGGTCGACGCGCTATTGCGTCCCAGGTGCACCCCTCTGCGGTGGTGCATGCCGGGGCACACCTGGCACGGAGTGTCTCGGTGGGGGCGCTGGCTGTGATCGAAGACGGCGCGGTGATCGGTGATGGCGCGGTGATCGGCGCGCAATGCTTCATCGGCGCGGACGCCTCGGTAGGCGCGCAGACCCGCTTGTCGGCGCAGGTGGTGCTCGGTACCCGTTGCCACATCGGTGCGCGGGGCATCGTGCACAGCGGTGTCGTGATCGGCGCCGACGGGTTCGGCTTCGCACCGCATGACGGTCGCTGGGAAAAGATCGAACAACTGGGCGGCGTGCGCATTGGTGACGACGTCGAAATCGGTGCCAACACCTGCATCGACCGGGGCGCGCTGGAAGACACCGTGATTGAAGACGGCGTGAAACTCGACAACCTCGTGCAGATCGCCCACAACGTGCACATCGGCGCACACAGCGCGCTGGCAGGCACGGCCGCGGTGTCGGGCAGCACCCGCATCGGTGCCCACTGCACGATGGCGGGCGGCGCGGGCGTGGTGGGTCACGTCACCCTGGCCGACCATGTGCATCTGGGTGCGCGTTCGGTGGCCACCCATTCCATCCACAAGCCGGGGCTGTACACCGGCCTGTTTCCCATCGATGACAATGCTTCCTGGGAAAAGAATGCGGCCACGCTGCGTCAATTGCATCGATTGCGCGACCGCATTCGGACCCTCGAAAAAAACAACGAAATCAAATCGCCATGACGATGGACATCAACGAAATCATGCGGCGAATTCCGCATCGTTATCCGATCCTGCTGGTGGATCGGGTGCTTGAACTGAAGAAGGGCGTCAGCATCAAGGCGCTGAAAAACGTCAGCATCAACGAACACTATTTCAGTGGCCACTTCCCGAAGCGGCCAGTGATGCCGGGCGTACTGACGATCGAGGCGCTGGCGCAGGCGGCTGCGATCCTGGGCTTCGAGACGCTTGACCTGAAGACCAACGAGAACTCGCTGTTCTACTTCGCCGGCATCGACGGGGCACGCTTCAAGCGCCCGGTGGAGCCCGGCGATCAGCTGCTGCTCGACGTGACGCTGGATCGCATGAAGTCCGGTGTCTTCAAGTTCAAGGCCCGCGCCACTGTCGACGGTGAACTGGCGGTCGAGGCTGATTTCCTGTGCACGGTGCGAGACATCGCCTGATCGGCGCGGCGCGTTCGCCCTGGGTGTCAACCGTTCACTGGCCATGTCCTTGATCCACCCCACCGCGATCATCGAACCGGGCGCCGAGCTGGATTCCTCGGTGGGTGTCGGGCCCTACAGCATCGTGCGTGCGCAGGTGCGGGTCGCAGCAGGCACGACGATCGGTGCCCATTGCGTGATCGAGGGCTGCACCACCATAGGCCGCGATAACCGCATCTTCCAGTTCTGCTCGATCGGCGCGGTACCGCAGGACAAGAAGTACCGCGACGAGCCTACCGAGTTGCACATTGGCGACCGCAATACGATCCGCGAGTTCTGCACCTTCAACATCGGCACCGCGCAGGACAGTGGCGTGACGCGCGTCGGCGACGACAACTGGGTGATGGCCTATGTGCACATCGCGCACGACTGCCAGGTCGGCAGCCAGACGATCCTCGCCAACAACGCGACGCTGGCCGGCCATGTGCAGCTGGGCGACTGGGTCATCGTCGGCGGGCTGACGGGGGTGCATCAGTTCGTCAAGGTCGGCCCACACGCGATGATCGGCTTTGCCAGCGCGGTGTCGCAAGACGTGCCGCCGTTCATGATGGTCGACGGCAACCCGCTCGCTGTCCGTGGCTTCAACGCCGAAGGGCTGCGCCGCCGCGGGTTCGGGCCCGAGCGCATCGCCGCAGTCAAGCAGATGCACCGGCTGCTGTACCGCCAGGGGAACACGCTGGAACAAGCCCGCGAGGCGATCGAAGAACTGGCCGTCAGCGCACCGGAGGCCGCGGCCGATGTCGCGGCGATGACCGCGTTCCTCGCGGCGTCGCAGCGCGGCATCGCGCGATAGCGCGGTGGCGCCCGGCATGGCAACAGACGCGCCGCGCCTCGCGATGGTGGCCGGCGAGGCATCGGGCGATCTGCTGGCCGGGCTGTTGCTCGGGGGCCTGAAGCAACGCTGGCCGACGCTCGCCGCCAGTGGGATTGGTGGGCCGAAGATGGCGGCGCAGGGCTTCCAGGCCTGGTGGCTCAGTGACAAGCTCGCGGTGCGCGGCTATGCCGAGGTGCTGCGCCATTACCCAGAACTGCTGGGCATCCGCAACCGGCTCGCTGAACGTCTGCTGCAGGATCCGCCCGATGCTTTCATCGGTGTCGATGCGCCCGACTTCAACCTCGACCTGGAAGCGCGGCTGAAGGCGAGTGGCATCCGCACGATCCACTTCATCGGCCCGTCGATCTGGGCCTGGCGCGGCGCGCGCATCGAAAAGATCAAGCGCGCTGTCGATCATGTGTTGTGCATCTTCCCGTTCGAGCCTGCGCTGTATGCGCAGCATGGCGTGGCCGCCACCTATGTCGGCCACCCGCTGGCCGATGCAATCCCGATCGAGGTGCCCAGGCAGACCAGTCGCCGCGCGCTGAATCTGAACGCCGCCGATACTGTCGTTGCGTTGCTGCCAGGCAGTCGTCGCTCGGAAATCCAGTACATCGCGCCCACCTTGCTGGAAGCCGCCGCGCTGATGAAGCGTCGCCGGCCTGACCTGCGCTTCGTGCTGCCGGCGGCACCGGGTCTGCGCCCGCTGATCGAGCCACTGCTGTCCCGGCACGCACCGGGTGTCGAGGTTGAACTGCTCGACGGTCAGTCGCACCAGGCGCTGGCCGCCTGCGATGTGACCTTGATTGCCAGCGGCACCGCGACACTCGAAGCGGCGCTGTTCAAGCGGCCGATGGTGATTGCCTACAAGATGCACTGGCTGAGCGCACAGATCATGAAGCGCAAGAACTACCAGCCCTGGGTCGGGCTGCCGAACATCCTGCTGGGTGAGTTCGCCGTCCCCGAATTCCTGCAAGCGGCGGCGACCCCCGAACATCTGGCCGATGCGGCTCTCGCCTGGCTCGGCGATCCCGGGGCGTGTGGGGCGCTGGCCGCACGCTTCGAAGCCTTGCACCACACGCTGCGCCGCCACACCGCGCAGGCAGCCACCGATGCGATCGAGAAAATTCTTGCGCGCTGAGCAACTGGGCCTGCGCTGGGATGCGCCGGGCCTGATGGCTGGCGTTGACGAGGCCGGCCGGGGCCCGCTGGCCGGTCCGGTGGTGGCAGCTGCGGTGATCCTCGACGATCTGCAGCCGATCCGCGGCTTGAACGATTCGAAGAAGCTCACGGCCGGCACGCGCGAGCGGTTGTTTAACGAGATCCGCGCGAAAGCGCTGTGCTGTTGCATCGCCGAAGCCACAGTCGAGGAGATCGACCGTCTGAACATCCTGCAGGCAACGCTGCTCGCGATGCGCCGCGCGGTTGAAGGCCTGCGCCTGCGGCCGCATCGGGTGCTTGTCGATGGCAACCGGCTGCCGGTGTTGCCGATGCCGGCCGAGGCGATTGTTCAGGGAGATTCGAAAGTGCCCGCGATCTCCGCCGCGTCGATCCTCGCGAAGGTACACCGTGACCGGCTGTGTCTGGCGCTGCACGAGCGCTATCCACAGTACGGTTTTGATGGTCACAAGGGGTACCCGACCGCAGCGCACCTGGCGGCCCTGCACGAGCACGGCGCCTGCGAGGTGCACCGTCGTTCGTTCGCCCCGGTGCGCGCGGTTCTGGTGGCGCCGGCATGACGACGACCAGCGTGAAGTCCATCGCGTCGCGCGACAACCCGCTGCTGGTGCGACTGCGCAAGCTGGGCCGCGACCCCGTGGCCTACCGCAAACAGGGTGAGCTGTGGATCGAGGGCGACCACCTGTGCCGGGCGTTTCTGCAGCGCGGCGGTGTGCCGCTGCAGGCGCTGGTCAGCGAAGAGGCATGGGCCTCGCCGTGGCGCGAGCTCGCACAGGCCGCGCCCGCCGTGTCAGTGCTGCCCGCGACGTTGATGGCGGGCATCAGCACACTCGAATCGCCTGCGCCGATCGGCTTCGTCGTGCCCTGGCCCGGCGCTGTCGCGTTGCTGCCTGATGCCCCGACCGTGGTGCTCGACCGCTTGCAGGATGCCGGCAACGTCGGCACCGTGTTGCGCAGCGCGTCTGCCTTCGGTTTTACGCAGGTGGTGGCGCTGAAGGGCACGGCCGGCCTGTGGTCGCCGAAGGTGCTGCGCGCCGGCATGGGCGCGCATTTCGGCTTGTCGCTGATCGAGGGCGTCGAGGCTGCGGCATTGGCTGCGCTGACCGTCCCGCTGCTGGCGACCAGCTCACACGCCGCGCAGGCGATCGATCAGGTGGCACTGCCGTGGCCGTGCGTCTGGGTGCTGGGTCACGAAGGCGAGGGCGTGTCCGCGGTCGTGCAGTCGCGATGCAGCCAGGCGCTGCGCATCCCGCAGCCCGGTGGCGAGGAGTCGCTCAATGTGGGTGCCGCGGCGGCGGTATGCCTGTATGAATCGGCTCGGCAACGCCTGAATCGCTGAAACCGTTGTCGAGCAGCGGCACGGTGCGCTGCCTACACTGCACCGGATGTTGCAAGTGCTGTGGTTCAAGAAGGATCTGCGCTGGACCGACCACGAGCCGCTGGTGCGTGCGGCACAGGCCGGGCCGGTGTTGCCGATGTGGATCGACGAGCCTGTCGCCTGGGCACAGCCGGATGCAGCGACACAGCACCGGGCCTTCGCCCAGGAATGCCTGATTGAGCTTGATGAATGGTTCTGGGCGCAGGGCGGTGCGTTGTGGCGCTTCCACGGTGAAGCCGTCGCAGCGCTGGCGCGCCTGCATGCGCTGCACGGCCCTTTCGTGCTGTGGAGCCACGAGGAAACCGGCAATGGCTGGAGCTTCGATCGTGATCGAACCGTCGCGCGTTGGTGTGCGCAGCGCCAGGTGCTCTGGCACGAGCTGCCGTGCAACGGCGTGGTGCGTCGGCTGCGCGACCGCAACCTGTGGTCCAAGCTGTGGACTCAGCGTATGCAGCCGCAGCCGCTGGCTGCGCCGAGCGAGATCGAGCTGGTTGCAGGGCCTGAATCGGGTTTGAGTGGCGCACCGACGATCCGCTGCCGCGACGCCGACAAACCGCAGCGACAGCGCGGTGGTCGAAGCCAGGCGCAGCTGCTGCTGGAAAGCTTCCTGGCCTGGCGCGGCCAGCGCTATCGCACCGAGATGTCGAGCCCGTTGACCGCGGCCGAAGCCTGTTCGCGACTGTCGGCGCACCTCGCCTGGGGAACGCTGTCGGTGCGCGAATGCGCGCATGCGGTGTGGCGGCGCCGCAGCGACTTGCTGGCCTTGGCGACCGACGAACGATCGCCCGGCCTATTGGCATCGCTGCGCAGCTTCGAGAGCCGGTTGCACTGGCACTGCCATTTCATCCAGAAGCTGGAGAGCGAGCCAGCGATCGAATTTCGCAACGTCAACCGCGCTTTCGATGGTCTGCGCAATGAAGGTGCGCTCACGGTCGACGAGGCGCGGCGATTCGATGCCTGGTGCAGGGGGTGTACGGGCTTCCCCTTCGTCGATGCCTGCATGCGCAGCCTGCACGCCACCGGCTGGATCAATTTCCGCATGCGGGCGATGCTGATGAGTTTTGCCAGCTACCAGCTGTGGCTGCACTGGCGTGAGCCGGCACTGTTCCTGGCACGGCAGTTCCTCGACTACGAGCCGGGCATCCACTACCCGCAGGCGCAGATGCAAAGCGGCGTGACCGGCATCAACACCATCCGCATGTACAACCCGGTGAAGCAGAGCCGCGACCAGGATCCGGAGGGGGTGTTCATCCGTCGCTGGGTGCCGGAACTGAGTGGCGTGGCTGGTGACGTGGTTCACGAGCCATGGCGGCTGGGCGGCACGCAGCTGCTCCCGGCGGGCTACGCCGATCCGGTGGTCGATCTGTGGGCAGCGAGCCAGCAGGCGAAAGTGCTGATCCACGAACGGAAGGCAGAAGCCGCCACGCAGCGCGAGGCGAAGGCGGTGTACGACAAGCACGGCAGCCGTCACCCTCGGCGCGAAACCCCCTCCCGCCGCGCGCTCGCGGCCCCTGCAGAAAACAGCAGCGACAAGCAACTCAGCTTGCTCGACGACGCCGAAGCCCCGTGACGCTGCGGCTCAGCGGCTCATGCACTCAACTCATTCATCGCCACTTCGGCCAATGCCTTCACGGCGCGGTGCAGGCTGTCCACCTGCCGCGTCAGCGGCCCGGGCGCCGGCTTCTCGCC
>JAYVEB010000216.1:0-3442 GCA_043749095.1 Burkholderiales bacterium
AATCTGGTCAGCGCATTATGTCTGGATTCTGCATCGTATATCTTGAAGAAATCTTCCTTTAAGCGATAAGCTAAACCGAGCTCTGGGTATGTCTCCAACCAAGTTGATAGACGGTCCTTCTCTTTCGCATCAAGGTCTGATTCACGCTTTAGTAAGACAAACCTGTCATGCGTTAAACCTCGACGCTGCTTAGGTGTTAATGACTCACGGAAGCTCTTTCTAACGCGTTCCAAAGCTTCATTAGCCATCTTAACGACATGAAACTTATCAATCACTATCCTAGCTTGAGGTAGCACGTCTTCAACCGCATCTTTATATGGCCGCCACATGTCCATTGTTACGTATTGAATTTGCTCATGACCATTAAGTTGCGACAGATACTTAATGACCGTTTCTTTGTTGCGATTAGCTAATAGTTCAACTACTGTATTATTTTCAATATTGGTGATGACGCCGCGTGGCTTAATCAGATGAATCTCATCGATACCCATCCACTTGGGTGTATCAAAGCGCACAGTGCGTTCAAGCTCGTTAATGTAATCGCGGAAGACTGATCTAACGGTTCCTTCATTAATACCAACATCTTCTGCAATGGACGCGAATGTGCGCTTGATCGCTTGTTTGCCAACCCAAGCAGCTAAGCGGCTAGTCATCATGCGTTTTTCATCAACATCAGGAAGTGATTCATAAAACGTTTTGTCACATGCTCTGCATTGGAAGCGTTTAGTCTCAACATAAAGACCAACACGCTTACCGTGCATAGGCAGGTCTTTGACCATTTGCTCACGGCGGCCAAAGCCAACTAAATTGTCTGACTGGCAATGAGGGCAGCACTCGGGGTGATCTGTCGCTACGGCATCAATGTGATAGTCGTGTTCGTTTTCTTGAAGTGCTGTTACCGTGTATGACGGCAGGTTGAGAATGTTTGTAGGCATGGCTTAATTACAGCTGGTTAATTGTTTTGAATTTGAGAGCTATACGGCAAAGTCTTAATGTAGTTTTCCATAAAGTCAAAATCTGGCGAAGAATCAGCTTTAACTGGTAACGGAATGGTCGATATTTTCATGCGTTCAATACCCCATTTTCTGCCATAGTTGAATCGATACTTCTCTTGTCGTATTAATGTTGCCATAAACAATCCAATTTCAGCATTCATCCTAGCTTGCCAGAATGGTTTAGGGTTAAAGATATGCACATCTTCAGTAGAGCAAAATGGCTCTGGTTGATAGAAAGCCTCTCCGACACTACCATTTCGGTTAACACCAATAGTATTGCCTTTATGAATTGGCGGCATTGTTGTATAGCCAGTTAAACCATTATTGGAGTCACTAGATGACACAAATGGAATTGAACCGCTACCATCTAGATCTTTTCTTCTAGGGCCTCTTCCGCGCTCAATGTTAAATAAATCTTGAAGCTGGAATTTGTGCCAAGTATTAGCATTAAAGACTGGTGGCAAGGACTCTAAAGCAGGCTTATCTGCCCCATCATATAATGAAGCGTCTAAATCATTAACCCATGCAGGTATATCATCAAGAGATGGCACTAACATACTTTTAAATGTGCGATTTGCTTCTCTCCCACATGTGCTATACCTAAATCTATTCGCATGTATGGCTACTGTATAAAAAAGCTTTTGAGCTAATGTAAGATCTAATCTTGGTAGTGCAATTGCAACATTTTGACCAGTGTAAAATGGCTTAATCTGGACAAACGATGACAATACTGAGCCGCCAAGTGCCACTGTTATAGCTCCTGCCGGAGCTGGAGTTAAATTATTAATTTTCTTAACAATAGCGACAACACCATTATTCTTAGCTGTTCGATTTATAAATGCAAAGCCTTCAGATTCATTTAGTGCCATAGACATTTTATTAAGATCTAGCTTATGTCCATAAGAAATATCGAATACGTCTGATAACTTAACTAGCGGCATCTTCAATATCCCCATTTTCTTTACCATCAGTATTCACGCCTAGAAGCTTAAATATCGCATAGTTTCTTACGGCAGCTTCAAAATCATCTTGCTTAATTTTAGAGTAATCCGTCTCCATGTAAGCTTCTGCTATCCATTCATCATCAGCGGTTACATATCTTGTAACTGATTCTCCGGCGTGTACTTCATTGTTTTCGTACATTTCAATCCATCGGTCCCTTATCGAGCTCCATGTATTCTTTGCATCAATCCTGCCGTATTGTTTAGTTTTAATGAATCCATCATCGCGCCAATACCCGAACCAAGTTTTCTTAAATGGCTTACATACAGGCTTTTCTTCCATAAACTCCTTAACCATTTCGTAGTGAGGTTTATGCGCCTCAAAAACAACGATACATGTCACAATTCCAACTGGATAAAATAAGTCGCTAGGCATAGACATAACGGCTTTTAGAGTATGATTTTTCAGTAGATCATCTTTAACCACATGAGGCGATATTGCGCAGCTAACTGGAACAATAGCTACTCCAATTCCACCTTCATCAAGTGCATCTAACATGTGTTTAACAAAATAAAGCTCATGAAGTTCAGCATCACTCTTGGATTGAGCGTATGGTGGATTTAACATTCCAACATTAGGCTGCATTTCTTTAACTGACTTAATAATTGCATCATCAAAACAGCTACCTTGATGTAAGTTCGCCTTTCCATCTCCTCGCAATATCATGTTACTTGCTGCAAGAGCGAACATTTTAGGGCTGTTCTCAATACCAATTAAACGATTGCGCTTAATGTCTTGACGCTCTTCTTCGGTGATTGCTTTCTTTAACATGTGTTGCATAGCTGAAATGAGAAAGCCACCTGTCCCAGCGCAAATATCCAACACCTTATCTTTTGGTCCTACATCAGTAATTAAAGAAAAGAGTTCAGCTACATGGCGAGGTGTAAGCACGATACCTAACGCTTTTTTATCGCCAGCCGTATATTTCAAGAACTCTCCATAGAATTGACCGACAACATCAAAGTCATGATAAATGCTAATAAATGGCCATACATTATTATTTATTCTGGATATGATTTCTTTGAATACGCCATCAGGATACTCTTTCGACAGCTTGGAATCTGGCTTAGCTAAGTTTGGATGCACCGCAATTGCAGAATACGGTTGTAGCATCGTATCCTTTTTAGCTTGAGGTATATCTGCTTTATCAAGTTCCTTCTTGATCGCACCTAGCCAGGATTCCTGCATATCCTCTGGAGCGAGAGCACTAAATGTTTTCATGAAGGCCGCGTTCATTAGCGCGATTAAAGTGCCACTAACGAGTAACGGTTTATCTTCTTCTGACACCTTGGCCTTCGCCCAAATTAACTCATGCAATTCGCGAGAAAAAGCCAGCAGATCTGAGTGGCGTTTCTTTTCTACTTCTGGATCGAATGAGGCTAAGCGGTAATAGTCTTCAAATGAAATGAGGCTATCAACAACCACTCCAGCTTCATTAACTAAAT
>JAYVEB010000217.1:0-11128 GCA_043749095.1 Burkholderiales bacterium
CTGCTGGCCTTTGAAGAGTTGCTGCAATTGGTTGGGGTCGATACCGGGCACGGGGATGTGTGCACCCAGCCGGTAAACCACCAACGCCATCAGCAAGAATACAAGCCGGCGACGCAAATCGCCAAACTTGCCACTCTTGGCCAACTGGTTTGCTGAAGTTGCCAAAACGAATGACCTTTGCCGTCTTGAATCAGGCCAGCGCGCCGCCAGCAGCCTCGATGGCCGCCTTGGCACCTGCCGTTGCGGCAATGCCCTTGAGCGTCACCTTGCGCGACAGCTCGCCGGTCTTGATGACCTTGACATGCTTGATCATCTGGCCCACCAGGCGCGCGGCCTTGAGCATCACCAGATCCACTTCGTCCTGGTCAAGCAATTGCAGATCGGTCAGGCTGATCTGGCCGTTGTATTTCAAGGTGACTGACTTGAAACCGCGCTTGGGCAAGCGCCGTTGCAGCGGCATCTGGCCGCCTTCAAAGCCCACCTTGTGATAACCACCAGCGCGTGATTTTTGGCCCTTGTGGCCACGGCCAGCCGTTTTGCCCAGGCCCGAGCCGATGCCACGGCCAACACGCCGCTTTGCATGCTTTGAACCGGTGGCCGGCTTGATGGTGTTGAGTTGCATGTTGACTGTCCTTGCGTAGCCGGTGGGCGCTTTACAGCACCGCGACCAGGTAGGCGATCTTGTTGATCATGCCGCGCACGGCGGGGGTGTCTTCGAGCACGCGCTCGCTGTTCACACCCCGCAAACCCAAACCCCGCACGGTGGCGCGGTGCGTGGCTTTGCAGCCGATGGGGCTTTTAACGAGCTTGACCTTGAGGGTCTTCTTTTCTTGAATCGTGTCCGACATGGGGTTCTCCGAGACTCTCAGTGACGTCGCAGCCAGATCAGCCGAAGATTTCTTCGACCGATTTGCCGCGCTTGGCCGCCACTTCAGCGGCGGTGGTGGAGCGCCTGAGCGCGTCCAGCGTGGCGCGCACCATGTTGTACGGGTTGCTTGAGCCCAGGCTCTTGGCAACGATGTCAGTGACACCCATCACCTCAAACACCGCCCGCATCGGGCCACCGGCAATGATGCCTGTGCCGGGGGGCGCAGGCGCCAGCAGCACTTTGGCCGCGCCATGCTCACCGCGCACATTGTGGTGCACCGTGCCATTGCGCAACTGCACCTTGAACAGGCCGCGGCGGGCGTCGTCCATGGCCTTTTGCACCGACACCGGCACCTCTTTGGCCTTGCCCTTGCCCATGCCGATGCGGCCATCGCCATCGCCCACCACGGTGAGCGCTGCAAAACTCAGTGTGCGGCCGCCCTTGACCACCTTGGTGACGCGATTGACCGCGATCATCTTTTCCTTCAGGCCGTCGTCGTTGCCTTCGGTCTGCGCGCGGGGTTGAAACTTTGCCATTATCGAATTCCTTGCTTAGAACTGGAGGCCGGCTTCACGGGCGGCTTCGGCCAAGGCCTTGACGCGTCCGTGGTAAGCGAAGCCTGCGCGGTCGAAGGCGACCTTTTCAATGCCGGCGGCCTTCGCCTTCTCGGCGATGCGCTTGCCGATCAGCGTGGCAGCGGCGACGTTGGCACCCTTGCCCGTGGTTTTCGAGTCTCCGGCAAGTTCCTTGCGCACGTCGGCTTCCACCGTCGAGGCGCTGGCCAGCACGCTGGTGCCGTCGTCGGAAATGACGCTGGCGTAGATGTGCAGGTTGGTGCGGAAAACAGTCAACCGAGCGACGCGCTGCCGAGCGATGCGAACGCGGGTTTGCCGCGATCGACGGGTGCGCTGGTCTTTCTTGTTCAACATGTCATCCGCTCCTTACTTCTTCTTGGTCTCTTTGATCGTGATCTTTTCGCCCACGTACCGGATGCCCTTGCCCTTGTACGGCTCAGGCGGGCGAATGGCGCGCACTTCGGCGGCGATCTGACCCACGACCTGGCGATCTGACCCCTTGATCACGATCTCCGTCGGTGTCGGGCACTCGACTTTGATGCCGTCGGGCATGTCCTTTCCCACCGGATGCGAAAACCCGATCTGCAGGTTCAGCTTGCTGCCCACGGCCTGCGCCTTGAAGCCCACGCCGACCAACGAGAGTCGCTTTTCGAAACCTTTGCTGACGCCACCGACCATGTTCGTCACCAGGGCGCGCATCGTGCCGGACATCGCGTCTGCAGCGGTGCTGTCATTGGCAGGCACGAATTCGAGCTTGCCGGCGGTGTTGCTGATCGTCACCAGCGGATTCGCCGGACGAGCCAAGGTGCCCAGTGGGCCCTTGACCATGATCTGCTCTGCGGTGGCCGAAAAGTCCAAGCCCTGCGGCAAGGAGATCGGCATCTTTCCAACCCTGGACATGTGCTGATTCCTTTCTTAGGCGACGTAGCAGAGAACTTCGCCGCCGATGCCGACCTGGCGTGCCTTGCGATCGGTCATCACGCCGTTGGGCGTGGTCACGATGGCAACGCCCAGACCGTTCTTGACGTTAGGAATGTCGTGGCGGCCCTTGTAGATCCGCAGACCCGGGCGGCTGACGCGCTCGATGTGTTCGATCACCGGCTTGCCGGCGTAATACTTCAGTGCGATCTGCAACTGTGGCTTGTCGGTTTCACCAACCACGGCATAGCCGTCCACATAACCTTCGTCCTTCAACACCTGCGCGATCGCGATCTTCAACTTGGAAGACGGCATCGACACCGACGGCTTCTCGACCATCTGGGCGTTGCGAATGCGGGTCAGCATATCGGCGATAGGATCACTCATGCTCATACGAATATCTCCTGATCGACGCGCCGCTTACCAGCTCGCCTTGATGACACCGGGAATGTCGCCCTTGAAGGCCAATTCACGAATCTTGTTGCGGCCCAGGCCAAATTTGCGGAAGGTGCCACGCGGACGACCGGTCAGCGCGCAACGATTGCGCTGACGCGTCGGGTATGCATTGCGAGGCAGCTTCTGCAACTCGAGTCGGGCGGCGTAGCGCTCTTCGTCGGACTTCTTGGCGTCGTTGGCGATGCCCTTGAATTCGGCGTATTTCTTGGCGTACTTGGCAGCGAGTTGCTCGCGCTTGAGTTCGCGCTGGATCAGTGAAACTTTTGCCACGGTCAGCCTCAGTTCTTGAAAGGGAACTTGAATGCGGCAAGCAGTGCCTTGCATTCGTCGTCGCTCTTGGCGGTGGTGGTGATGCTGATGTTCAGCCCACGCAATGCATCCACCTTGTCGTACTCAACTTCCGGAAAGATGATCTGCTCTTTCACGCCGATGTTGTAGTTGCCACGACCATCGAACGAACGGCCCGAGATGCCTCGGAAGTCGCGCACACGAGGCAAGGCGATGGTGACGAAGCGGTCGAGGAATTCATACATCTGAACCCCACGCAAGGTGACCATGCAGCCGATGGGCACGCCGTCGCGAATCTTGAACCCCGCGATGGCCTTCTTCGACTTGGTGACCACCGGCTTCTGGCCGGCGATCTTGCTCAGGTCGCTGACAGCGTGTTCCATGACCTTCTTGTCCGAAACCGCCTCGCTCACGCCCATGTTGAGCGTGATCTTGGTGAGGCGCGGAACCTCCATCACGGACTTGTAGCCGAATTTGACCACCAGGCCGGGCGCGATCGTGTCCCGGAAAATGGCTTGCAGGCGAGCGGGTTGTTGTTGAGCCATGTCTGACCTTTAAGCCTTGATTTCTTCGCCGCTGGACCTGAAGACGCGAACCTTCTTGCCATCAGCCAGCAGCTTGATGCCGACGCGATCGGCCTTGCCAGATGCCGCGTTGAAGATCGCCACATTGGACTGGTGAATCGGCATCGTCTTTTCGATCACACCACCCGTGGTGCCCTTCATCGGATTGGGCTTGACGTGCTTCTTGACGATATTCACACCGTCGACCGTGACACGGTCTTCATCGATACGCGCGGCGACGACGCCACGCTTGCCCTTGTCGCGTCCAGTCAACACGATGACCTGGTCGCCTTTGCGGATCTTTTTCATAAGCTAATTCCTGTCGCAGCTCAGAGGACTTCGGGCGCCAGCGAGACGATCTTCATGAATCGTTCGGTACGCAATTCTCGAGTCACCGGGCCGAAGATACGCGTGCCGATCGGCTCGAGCTTGGCATTCAGCAAGACGGCCGCATTGCCGTCGAACTTGACAAGCGAGCCATCCTGACGGCGCACGCCCTTGGCGGTTCGCACGACCACAGCGCTGTAAACCTCGCCCTTCTTGACACGGCCGCGTGGCGCAGCCTCCTTGATGCTGACCTTGATCACATCGCCAATACCGGCGTAGCGACGGCGAGAACCGCCCAGCACCTTGATGCACATGACGGACTTGGCACCGGTGTTGTCTGCGACATCAAGTCGCGATTGCATTTGAATCATTTTTCGTGTGTCCCAACTTGAATGGCCCGCAAACCGCCGAGGCGCATCTGCAATCCATCAGTCTTGGGCCCGTAACCCCTGCACGGTGAGCTGTGCAAAGGCAGTTTAGGGTGGAATTGGAAATGAGACCGAGGCGCCTCGGCCTAGTTTTCCAACTGAGTCTACGAGTCTAGCAGGAAACGACAACCAGCGTCAAACTTCTCGCGCCTTCTGAACCAGCTTGGTGACGACCCAGGCCTTGGTCTTCGAAATCGGACGCGTTTCGGAGATTTCGACCACATCGCCGTTCTTGAACTCGTTGTTCTCGTCGTGCGCGTGATACTTGCTCGTCTTCGCGACGATCTTGCCGTACAGCTCGTGCTTGGTGCGGCGCTCGATCAGGACGGTGATCGTTTTGCTGCGCTTGTCGCTAACGACCTTGCCGACCAGAGTGCGGACGGTCTTCTTGGCGACGACGGGTTGAGCTTCGGTCATTTCGCAGCTCCTTTCGCTTCACGTTGCTTTTGTGCGATCACGGTCTTCGCGCGGGCGATGTCGCGACGCGTGTTGCCGAGCTGGGTGTGGTTGGCCAGTTGCTGCGTGGCCTTCTGCATGCGCAGGCCGAAATGGGCCTTCAGCAAATCGCTGACTTCCTTTTGCAGGCCAGCGACGTCTTTCGCGCTGAGTTCAGATGCTTTCACTTGGGTGGTCTCCGTGGGTCGTCAAGCGCCGACCTGGCGAGCGACGAAGGTGCAGCTCAGCGGCAACTTGGCAGCGGCGAGCGTGAACGCTTCGCGGGCCAGTGCTTCAGGCACGCCGTTGATCTCGTAGAGCACCTTGCCGGGCTGAATCTCAGCGACGTAGTACTCCGGGTTACCCTTGCCGTTGCCCATACGGACTTCAGCCGGCTTCTGCGAAATGGGCTTGTCCGGAAAGATGCGGATCCAGATGCGGCCACCGCGCTTCACGTGGCGCGAAATCGCACGACGAGCAGCTTCGATCTGGCGTGCCGTCAGGCGACCGCGTTCGGTGGCCTTCAAGCCATATTCGCCGAACGACACCTTCGCGCCACGGGTGGCAACACCGGTGTTGCGGCCCTTTTGTTCTTTGCGATATTTTCTGCGTGCAGGTTGCAGCATGCTTATTCTCCTTTGGCCTCACTCGGCGTGGGCGGGACGGCCTTGCGCACGCGTTTGACGGTGGGCGCCTTGCTCGCGTCACCCGCCTCGGCCGGCTTGGCAGCAATGTCGGACGGACCAGCCGCGCGTGGCGCTCGATCAGCGCCCGGCGCGCCGGGGCGACCGCGGCTCGGCGGCGCGCCTGGGCGGGCATTGCGACGCGGACGGCGATCGTCTTCGCCCTCAGGCTTGTTGACGATGCCCGGCGCTTCGCCGTGACCCAATCGGTCACCGCGATAAACCCAGCATTTCACGCCGATGATCCCGTAGGTCGTCTTCGCTTCAGAGAAGCCGTAGTCGATGTCGGCCTTCAAGGTGTGCAGAGGAACGCGACCTTCGCGGTACCACTCGCAGCGTGCGATTTCGATGCCGTTCAGACGCCCCGACGACATCAGCTTGATGCCTTGGGCGCCCAGACGCATCGCGTTCTGCATCGCGCGCTTCATCGCGCGGCGGAACATGATCCGCTTTTCGAGCTGCTGCGTGATGCTGTCGGCGATCAGCTGCGCATCGATTTCGGGCTTGCGCACTTCCTCGATGTTGACCGCGACCGGCACACCCAGACGGCGAGTCAGTTCAGCCTTCAGGCTTTCGATGTCCTCGCCCTTCTTGCCGATCACCACACCCGGACGGGCCGAGTAGATCGTGATGCGAGCGTTCTTGGCTGGGCGCTCGATGAGGACGCGCGAGACCGCTGCGTTCTTCAGTCTGGCCTTCAGGTACTCGCGAACCTTCAGGTCTTCGGCCAACATCGTGGCGAAATTCTGATTATTCGCATACCAGCGCGAGGCCCAGTTGCGCGTGACCGGCAGTCGAAAGCCGATCGGGTGAATCTTTTGTCCCATGATCGTGCCTTTAGTTGCCGACGGTGATGTAGATGTGCGCGGTCGGCTTGCAGATGCTGTTGCCCCGGCCCTTGGCGCGTGCAGAGAAGCGCTTCAGGATCGAGCCCTGCTCAACGTAGATCGTCTTGACCTTGAGTTCGTCAATGTCAGCGCCGTCGTTGTGCTCGGCATTCGCGATGGCCGATTCCAGCGCCTTCTTGATGATGCCGGCCGCCTTCTTGGGCGTAAACGTCAGGATGTTGAGGGCTTGGTCAACGGGACGGCCGCGGACCAGGTCGGCGACTAGACGCCCTTTGTCGGCGGACAGTCGAACGCCACGAACGATTGAACGGGTTTCCATCGTGGTTCCTTATTTCCTTGCGGCTTTCTTGTCGGCCGGGTGTCCCTTGAACGTGCGCGTCAGCGCAAATTCACCCAACTTGTGGCCGACCATCTGATCGGTCACGTAGACCGGGATGTGCTGCTTGCCGTTGTGCACGGCGATAGTGAGCCCGATGAAGTCCGGAAGGATCGTCGAACGACGCGACCAGGTCTTGATGGGCTTCTTATCCTTGATAGCAACTGCTTTGTCGACTTTGGCCATCAGGTGGTGGTCGACGAACGGGCCTTTTTTCAGCGAGCGGGTCATCTGGCGGCCCCTTTACTTCTTGCGCCGCGAGACGATGAACGTCTGCGTGCGCTTGTTGTTGCGAGTGCGGTAGCCCTTGGTCATCGTGTTCCACGGCGACACCGGCACTTGGCCTTCGCCAGTGCGACCTTCACCACCACCGTGCGGGTGATCCACAGGGTTCATGGCCACGCCACGCACCGTCGGTCTGATGCCTTTCCAACGTATTGCGCCGGCCTTGCCGTACTGGCGCAGGCTATGCTCTTCGTTGGACACTTCACCGATCGTGGCGCGGCAGTCGATGTGGATGCGGCGAACCTCACCAGAGCGCAGGCGAACCTGCGCATAGGTGCCTTCACGCGCCAGCAGCGTGCACGAGGTGCCGGCCGAGCGGGCGATCTGCGCACCCTTGCCGGGCAGCATCTCGATGCAATGGATCACCGAACCCACCGGGATGTTGCGGATCGGCAGCGTGTTGCCTGCCTTGATCGGCGCTTCGGCACCGCTCAGCAACGTCTGGCCCACTCCCAGGCCACGCGGCGCGATCACATAGCGGCGCTCGCCATCGGCGTAGCACACCAAAGCGATGTGCGCCGTGCGGTTCGGGTCGTACTCGATGCGCTCGACTTTCGCCGGAATGCCATCCTTGCTGCGCACGAAATCGACGACACGGTAGTGGTGCTTGTGTCCACCACCCTTGTGACGGATCGTGATGTGGCCGTTGTTGTTGCGGCCAGCGTGCTGGAACTGCGGCTCGAGCAACGACGCTTCCGGTTTGCCCTTGTGGAGGTGCGCATGCACCACCTTCACCACGGCACGGCGGCCTGGCGATGTCGGTTTAACTTTGACGACGGCCATTACGCAGCCTCCCCGGAGATGTTGAGCTCTTGTCCGGCCTTCAACGACACGTACGCCTTCTTGACATGGTCACGGCGGCCGATCGAGCGACCGAACTTCTTGACCTTGCCTTTTTGCAGCACCGTTTGCACGGACTCGACTTCGACCTTGAACATCAGTTCGACCGCGGCCTTGATTTCCGGCTTGGTCGCATCACGCAGCACCTTGAACAGCACTTGGTTGTGCTTTTCCGAGGCCATCGTGGCTTTTTCGCTGACGATCGGCGCGATCAGGATCTGCGCTAGGCGGTTTTCAGCATGTTTGACAACGGTGCTCATGCCAGCATCTCCTTGAGTTGCTCAATGGCAGCCTTGGTGACCAGCACTTTCTTGTAGTGCACCAGCGACAGCGGGTCGGCGTGACGCGGCTCGACTACCAGTACATTGCGCAGATTGCGCGAAGCCAGTAGCAGGTTGTCGTCGACTTGATCCGAAATCACCAGCACAGAGTCCAGGCCCATTGCCTTCAACTTGGCGGCGAACAGCTTGGTCTTCGGCGAATCGACTTCGAGCGAATCGATTACTGCCAGACGGCCTTCACGTGCCAACTGCGAAAAGATCGCGGCCATGCCAGCGCGATACATCTTCTTGTTGACCTTCTGGGTGAAGTTCTCGTCGGGGCTGTTCGGGAAGATCCGTCCGCCGCCACGCCACAATGGCGAGGAGGTCATGCCGGCACGGGCACGGCCGGTGCCCTTCTGACGCCACGGCTTCTTCGTCGAGTGCTTGACTTCCGCGCGGTCCAGCTGAGCACGGGTGCCCTGGCGCGCGTTGGCCTGGAAAGCCACGACGATCTGGTGCACCAGCGCTTCGTTGTAATCACGGGCAAACAAGGTGTCGGGCGCGTCGACTTTCGACGTGGCCTCGCCTTGTGCATTGAGGAGCTCGAGCTGCATCAGTTGGCTCCTGTCTTGGCCGCGTTCTTGGCCTTCACCTTGACGGCGGGCGAGACGACGATGTGGCCGTTCTTCGAGCCAGGCACCGCGCCGCGCACCAGCAGCAACTGACGGGCTTCGTCGATTCGGATGATGTCGAGGTTCTGGGTCGTCTTGGTCACATCACCGCGGTGGCCGGACATCTTCTTGCCAGGGAACACGCGGCCTGGATCCTGCGCCATCGAGATCGAGCCCGGCACATTGTGCGAACGGCTGTTGCCGTGCGATGCGCGCTGCGACTTGAAGTTGTGCCGTTTGATGGTGCCGGTGAAGCCCTTGCCGATCGAGGTGCCTTGCACGTCGACCTTCTGGCCGACAGCAAACACGCCGGTTACAGCAACCTGGGCGCCTGGTTTGTAGCCGGCAGCCACGTCGGCCTCCACGCGGAATTCCTTGAGGATTTCGCCCGCTTCGACACCGGCTTTCGCGAGGTGCCCGGCCAGCGGCTTGTTCACGCGAGACGCCTTGCGCGTACCAAACGCGACCTGGATCGCGCTGTAGCCGTCTGTCTCTGCGGTCTTGATCTGCGCCACACGGTTGTTGGACACGTCGAGCACCGTCACGGGAACGGCATCGCCGTCGTCCGTGAAAATGCGCATCATGCCCACCTTGCGGCCCAGCAATCCGAGGCGATTGCTTAGACTCATGATGGTTCTCCGGCCCCGCAGAGCGAGACCTTTGTTGCACACACCCGACATCGATTGGCCGGGCTGATTTGATGGAGCCGCCACCGAAATGGCGTGCCCAGAAAAGCCCACTAGTATAGCAGTCGCGGAGTGTTCCGCAACCGCTATCTCGCGGTAGAACTTATTGCAGCTTGATTTCGACGTCCACGCCAGCCGGCAGGTCGAGCTTCATCAGCGCGTCCACGGTCTTGTCGGTCGGATCGACGATGTCCATCAGGCGCTGGTGGGTGCGGATCTCGAACTGGTCGCGGCTGGTCTTGTTGACGTGCGGTGAACGCAGGATGTCAAAGCGCTGCATGCGCGTCGGCAAAGGCACCGGGCCCTTGACGATCGCGCCGGTGCGCTTGGCGGTGTCGACGATTTCGAGTGCTGACTGGTCGATCAACTTGTAGTCAAACGCCTTCAGGCGAATGCGGATCTTCTGTTTGGTAGACATGTTGGATCCTTATTCGATGATCTTGGCGACGACACCGGCGCCGACGGTTCTGCCACCTTCGCGGATGGCAAAGCGCAGGCCTTCTTCCATCGCGATCGGGTTGATCAGCTTGACCGTGATGCTCACGTTGTCGCCAGGCATCACCATTTCCTTGTCCTTCGGAAGCTCTACAGCGCCCGTCACGTCGGTCGTGCGGAAGTAGAACTGCGGACGGTAGTTGTTGAAGAACGGCGTGTGGCGTCCGCCCTCTTCCTTGCTCAAGACGTAGATCTCGGCGGTGAAGTGGGTGTGGGGCTTGACGCTGCCGGGCTTGCACAGCACCTGGCCGCGCTGCACGTCTTCGCGCTTGGTGCCGCGCAGCAAGATGCCAACGTTGTCGCCCGCTTGCCCTTGGTCGAGCAGCTTGCGAAACATCTCGACGCCGGTGCAGGTGGTCTTTTGCGTGACGGTGATGCCGACGATCTCAATTTCTTCGCCGACCTTGACGATGCCGCGCTCGATTCGGCCAGTGACAACGGTGCCGCGCCCGGAGATGGAGAACACGTCTTCCACTGGCATCAGGAAGGCGCCGTCAATGGCGCGCTCGGGCTGGGGGATGTAGGTGTCAAGTGCTTCGGCGAGCTTGAGGATGGCTTGCTCGCCGAGTTCGCCCTTGTCGCCTTCCATGGCGAGCTTGGCGCTGCCGTGGATGATGGGGGTGGTGTCACCGGGGAAGTCGTACTTGTCGAGCAGTTCGCGCACTTCCATCTCGACGAGTTCGAGCAACTCGGCATCGTCGACCATGTCGCACTTGTTCAAGAAGACGATGATGTACGGCACGCCGACCTGGCGGGCGAGCAGGATGTGCTCGCGGGTCTGGGGCATGGGGCCGTCGGCAGCGGAGCAGACCAGGATGGCGCCGTCCATCTGGGCGGCACCGGTGATCATGTTCTTCACATAGTCAGCGTGGCCGGGGCAGTCAACGTGGGCGTAGTGCCGGTTCTTGGTCTCGTACTCGACGTGGGCGGTGTTGATGGTGATGCCGCGCGCTTTTTCTTCCGGCGCTGCGTCGATCTGGTCGTAGGCCTTGGCCTCGCCACCATACAGCTTGGAGAGCACGGTGGTGATCGCAGCCGTCAAGGTGGTCTTGCCGTGGTCGACGTGCCCAATGGTCCCCACGTTCACGTGCGGCTTGGTCCGCTCAAATTTGCCTTTTGCCAT
>JAYVEB010000218.1:0-3431 GCA_043749095.1 Burkholderiales bacterium
GATATGCCTGCGCCCGAGCCGCGCACCGACATCGAGTTGCTGCGCCTGATCCACGTCACCGACCGCCTGAACCCAGGCGACACCTTCGTCAAAACCTGGGCCAGCTTCGACCCGGTGAAGGCGGCTGAGCCCATCGGCCACCGCCACGACGGAACCCTTGTCACCGCACCGGGCGACGGCTTCATCGTGTTCCCGAACACCAAGGCGATGCCGGGCAACGAATGGTTTTATTTTGCGCGCCGCAGCAGCCGATCACTGAACCTCGGGTGAGCAGCGCGCTCTCAACCGGGTGTCCCGTACCGGGCCCCTCGTTTTGAAAGCCTTGTGGTGATTGACGTTCAGGATCTGCGTTTTGCGTGGCCGGGGGCCGCCACCGATTGCGTCGCCATTGACAGGCTCTCTGTCACCGCAGGCCGAACGGTGTTCCTCTACGGCCCGAGCGGCGGCGGCAAGAGCACGCTGCTCGGTCTGCTGGCAGGCGTGCTGCTGCCGCGCAGCGGGTCGGTCAACCTGCTTGGCACTCGCTGGCCCGATCTGTCCGGCGCGCGACGCGATGCGTTCCGCGCCGATCATCTGGGCTACATCTTCCAGCAGTTCAACCTGTTGCCCTACCTGAGTGTGCTCGACAACGTGCTGTTGCCGTGCCGCTTCTCGGCTTTGCGCCGTGAGCGGGCGACGCAGGATGGTGGCTCGCCGGGGGCCGCAGCGCGCGATTTGCTGCAGCGTGTGGGCCTGGCAGAAGGCCTGTGGACGCGGCCTGCTGCGCACTTGTCGGTCGGCCAGCAGCAGCGGGTGGCGGCTGCGCGCGCGCTGATCGGCCGGCCCGAAGTGGTGATTGCCGACGAGCCGACCTCGGCGCTCGACGCGGCCTTGCGCGACAGCTTCATGGATCTGCTGCTGGATGCTTGCCGTGCATCCGGTGGCACGCTGGTCTTCGTCAGCCACGACGAGCGGCTGGCGGCGCGCTTCGACGAGCGGGTGTCGCTGTCGGCGATCAACCGCGCGGCAATGTCCGCGATGGAAGACGCTGCGTGAGGGCGCTGCTGACGCTGGCCTGGCGCAGTGCCTGGAATCGCCGTGCGACGCTGTCGTTGGTGCTGCTGTCGGTCGCGTTGTCGACCTTCCTGCTGCTCGGTTTCGAACAGGTGCGCACCGATGTGCGCGAGAACTTCTCGCAGTCGGTCAGCGGCACCGACCTCGTCGTCGGCGCGCGCACCGGCTCGGTCCAGTTGATGCTGTATGCGGTGTTCCGCGTCGGCAGTGCCACCAACAACATCCGCATCAGCAGCGTCGAGGCGATCGCCGAACACCGCGCGGTGGCCTGGGTGGTGCCGCTGTCACTCGGCGACTCGCACAAGGGCTATGCGGTGCTGGGCACGGCGACCGCCTACTTCAACCGCTTCCTGTACGGTGACCGTGAGCCGCTGGTGCTGGCGCAGGGCCGCGCGTTTGCCGATGGCATCGACGGGCTGTACGGCGCGGTGCTGGGCGCCGAGGTGGCCGATGCGCTGGGCTACCAGCTGGGCAACAAGTTGACGCTGACGCACGGCGCGGGCGGCCTGCCCGGCGCCGAGCACGCCGACAAGCCGTTCACCGTCGTCGGCATCCTGAAACGCACCGGCACGCCGGTCGATCGCACGGTGCACATCAGCCTGGAGTCGATGGAGGCAATCCACATCGACTGGGTCGGTGGCGCGCCGATGCCGGGGGTGTCGATCGCGCCCGATCAGGCGCGCAAGTTCGACCTGAGGCCGAAGGTGGTGACCGCTGCGCTGGTGGGCCTGAAGGGCCGGGCGGCGGTGTTCAATGTGCAGCGCTTCGTGGCCGACTACGCCGATGAGCCGTTGATGGCGGTGCTGCCCGGGGTGGCGCTCGACGAGCTGTGGGATGTGGTCGGCGTCGGCGAGAAGGCGCTGATCGGCATGTCGGCGATGGTCGGCGTGGTCAGCTTGGCCGGCCTGGTCGCGGTGGTGATGGCTGGTTTGAACGAGCGGCGCCGCGAACTCGCGGTGCTGCGCGCGGTGGGCGCGGCACCGCGCCATGTGTTGCTGTTGTTGGCCGGTGAAGGGCTGCTCGTCACCCTGTGTGGTGCGCTGCTCGGCATGCTGGCCACCGGCCTGTTCATCGCGCTGGCAGCGCCGTGGGTGCAGGCGCACTACGGCGTCAACCTGAAACTTTCCGCCCCCAGCCCGGCTCAATGGGGATTGTTCTCTGCCGTCGTGGCAGCGGGCGCGGTTGCCAGCCTGATCCCGGCCTGGCGCGCCTATCGATTGTCCCTGGCCGATGGCCTGTCCCCGAGGGTGTGAACATGCAGAGCAGATCGTGGGTGAGGTGGGCTGCTGTCGAGGTGCTGGCGCTGGGTATGGTGGTGTGTGTCGGCGCTGGCACGGCGAGTGCTGCCTCGACCTCGGCGAACCAGCCGATCGGCGGTACCGGTGTCAGCAAGCCAGTGGCCGCCGGGGCGTTTCGCGAGATCAAATGGGACGATCTGGTGCCAAAGGACTGGGATCCGCTGAAAGAGTTCAAGAACATGAACTTCAGCCTGATGAACGACAGCGATCCGCGCGCCAACGAGATGCTCAAGCGCATGCGCGAAACCTGGGACAACGCGCCGACCAATAACGACATGGATGGCGCGTCGGTGCGCATTCCAGGCTACCTGGTGCCGCTGGAGGACACCAAGACCGGTCTGAAGGAATTCCTGCTGGTGCCGTACTTCGGTGCCTGCATCCACACGCCACCGCCGCCGGCCAACCAGATCATCTACGTGAAAGCCGACAAGCCGCCGAAGGGCTTCCATTCGATGGACACGGTGTGGGTCAGCGGCACGTTGAAGACACTGCGCAGCGACAGCTACATGGGCGCCAGCGGCTACCGCATGGACGCGGTGGTGGTCGAGCGTTACGTCGAACCGAAGTAAGGAGCTCGCCGCTCAGGCGTGGGTGACCACCCGATCGCGCCCACCCTTCTTGGCCGCGTACAAGGCGGCGTCGGCACGTGAGATCAGCGAGGCCGCATCGTCGTCCGGCTTCATCGCGGTGACGCCGCCCGAGATGGTCACCGTCAACAGCACCTCTTGCGTCGTGCGGTTGCGGATTTGCATCGCCTTGGTGCGGTTGCGCACCGCCTCAGCCAGCTCGATCGACTGGTCGAGCGACGTTTGCGGCAGCAGCAATGCGAATTCTTCACCGCCGTAGCGCGCGGCGGCGTGGTTCACGTTCGTCACCGCAGTGCGCAGGATTTCGCCCACCGCCTGCAGCACCCGGTCGCCCATCAGGTGACCGTGCGTATCGTTGACCCGCTTGAAGTGATCGATATCCAGCATCACAAGGCAACCTGATCAGCAAGGAAGCTCAGCCGCGCGAAGTGCGTGAAGCGGACTTGGCGTTGCCTGACAGGCAGCTCGTGCCAGTCGCTCAAGGATGGAGCGA
>JAYVEB010000219.1:0-3412 GCA_043749095.1 Burkholderiales bacterium
ACCAAGCAGGAGCAGAAGACGCTGAACCAGCAGGAGAACGTGGTCAGCGCGAAGATCGGCAAGTGACCGGCGCGGGCAGCGCGACATGAGCCTCGTGTCTCTGACCCGGCTGAGCGCTGGCGCGCTGGCACTGTGCGTGTGCATGGTCGGATCGGCGGTCGCCGGTGCGCCACCTCAGGCCGAGGCGGTTCACGTCCTGGACCGCATCGGTTACGGCCCGGCGCCGGGTGACATCGACCGTGTCCAGCGCGTCGGCATCGATCGGTACATCGACGAACAGCTGCATCCGGAACGCCTGCCGCTGCCTGCGCCACTGGAGCAGCAGCTCGCCGCCCTGGAGGCCACGCATCTGTCTCAGCGCGAACTGATCGCGCAGTACCGCGAGGCGGAACAAGCCGCCAAGAATGACGGCAAGGATGGCAAGGCCATGCGCCGCGAGCTGTTACAGCGCGTGTCCCTGGAGTCCGGCGAAGAACGACTGCTGCGTGCGGTGCAGAGCCCGCGTCAGCTGCAGGAGGTGATGGTCGACTTCTGGTTCAACCATCTTAACGTGTTCAGCGGCAAGGGCCTGGATCGGGTGCTCGCCGAGAACTACGAACGTGAGGCGATTCGGCCCCATGCGATGGGGCGCTTCCGCGACCTGCTGGGCGCCACGGCACACCATCCGGCGATGCTGTTCTACCTCGACAACTGGTTGTCCACAGCGCCCGGATACCAGCCGCAGCGCATGACTGGCCCCTTCGCCAGATCGGGCGGATTGAACGAAAACTACGCTCGCGAACTGATGGAATTGCACACGCTGGGCGTCGACGGCGGCTACACCCAGAACGACGTGACGGCGCTCGCACGGATGCTGACCGGCTGGACGCTGAATCCGCGTGCGCACGGGGGCGACTCGGTCTTCACCTTCGACGTGCGCCGGCACGACAACGCAGACAAGGAATGGCTGGGTCGACATGTCGCCGGCCGCGGACAAGCCGAAGGTGAATGGGCGCTCGACGTGTTGGCATCGCACCCTGCGACGGCGCACCACATCGCCCGCGAGTTGGCCCAGTACTTCGTGGCAGATACACCGCCACCAGCGCTCGTCGATCGCCTGGCACGCCGGTTTCTCGACACCGATGGTGACATCGCTGCGGTGCTGAAGACGCTGTTCGACAGCAGCGAATTCCGCGATCCCGACATTCGGGGCGCCAAATTCAAGACGCCCTACCAGTACGTGGTGTCCACGGTGCGAGCGTCCAACGTGCCGGTGACCAACGTGCGCCCGCTGCTGACCACACTGTTCCAGCTCGGCATGCCGCTCTACGGCTGCCAGACACCCGACGGCTACCAGAACACCGAAGCGGCCTGGCTGAATCCCGATGCGGTCACCCGCCGCATCAACTTCGCCACCGCCTTCGCGTCCGGCAAGCTGCCGCTCGCACGGCCCATCGATGAGGTCGACAGAGGCGGCGCCAGCTTGAAAGCGCTGCAACGCGATGCCAACAATGGCAAGGACGCCCGGAGCCACCCGGCATGGACCACGCCACCGGTCGACGCCGTGGCGCTGTTATCCACCTTGGGCGAGAGCCTCACCGCGAGGACGCTCGCCACGGTCGCCCAGTCTGACCCGACACTGCGCGCCGCGCTCGTGCTGGGCAGCCCCGATTTCATGCGTCACTGAGCGAGGTCACCACCCATGCTGCGCCGAGATTTCTTCAGCACTGCCACCGCCATCGGTGCCGGGCTGCTGCCTGTGGGCCGCACGGCCTGGGCGGTCGTGGGCAGCGCGCCGCCAGTCTCCCCACGCCGGCTGATCGTCGTCTTTCTGCGCGGTGCCGTCGACGGCTTGAGCGTCGTCGTGCCGCATGCCGATCCCGGCTATTACAGGGCCCGCTCATCGATCGCACTGGGGCGACCTGGCACCGATGGCGGGGTGCTCGATCTCGATGGGCATTTCGGACTGCACCCCGCCCTCGCCCCGCTGATGCCGCTGTGGCAGTCCGGCAAGCTCGGCTTCGTGCAGGCCTCGGGATCGACAGACAGCACGCGTTCGCACTTCGACGCACAGGATTACATGGAGTCGGCCACACCGGGGCGCAAGGCCACACCCGATGGCTGGCTGAATCGCCTGGTCGGGGCCCTGCCGAGTGGCGTCGGCGAACCGGTCAGCCCGACGCGTGCGGTGATCATCGGCCCCGTGCTGCCGCGCATCTTCTCGGGACGAAACGCGGTGGTGAACCTGGCCCAGGGCAAAGGCTCGTCGAAGGCCACGCTGCTCGACCGGCCCCAGGTGGCCAATGCGTTCAGTGCGCTGTACGCGGGCGACGACAAGATGTCGCGGGCCTACCAGGAGTCACAGCAGGCCCACCGCGAGGTGATGGCCTCCCTGAACGCTGACAGCATGGATCACGAAATGCAGGCGGCATACAACGGCACGCCACTACCGAACGGGTTCCCGGACGATGCGGCCCGGCTGGCCACGCTGCTGCGCCGTGACGCCCGCGTGCAACTTGCCTTCATGGCCCTGGGTGGTTGGGACACGCATGCGAACCAGGGGGCGGCCACTGGACAACTGGCAAACCGGCTCGCACCGCTGGGGCTGGGACTGTCTCAGCTGGCGACCGGCCTGGGGCCGGTCTTCGATGACACCGCGGTGGTGGTGATGTCGGAGTTCGGACGAACGGTGCGACAAAACGGCAATGCCGGCACGGATCATGGGCACGGCAACGTGATGTGGCTGATGGGGGGCCGCGTGGCGGGTGGCAAGGTGCATGGGCGCTGGCCCGGGCTGGACAGCGGATCGCTCCACGAAGGCCGCGACCTCGCCGTCACCACCGACTTCCGGCAGGTGCTGGCAGAAGTCTGCGAACGACATGTCGTGTTGTCGGACGATCGACTTGCGCAGGTGTTCCCTGGCTTTGCCTGGAACCCCGCCAACCGGGTCGGCGTCATACGCAGCTGAGACACCAGCCGATCACCGGAGGCTCGGCATGCCCACCGGCTTCACGTCGCCGCAATCACTTTTGACGTACCGCATTTCCGACTCACTCTGGATACGGTGTGTCTCACCGTGATCGACCACCGTGGTGTCGCTGCGGGTCGTGACGCTGTGGCCATTGACGGTCGACACGCCCGTGCCCGTTGTCTTCGTTTCGCGGGATACGCAGTTGACCTCGTAGGTCATGTGATTGCCGTTGCGGTGAACATTGATCGGCTGGCAGGAGCCGTCCTTGCCGGCCACGGGGACATCACGCTTGGCAACCTCGGGGGTGATGCACATCTGGATGGCGCCACCGCCACCCATGGGCATGCCCATGCCGCGCTGGCCCAGCATGGCACTCATCTGCGCGTGTTGCTCCGGCGACAAGCGCGCCATCTGGTCATTCATCTTCCTGATCAGCAAGGAAGCTCAGCCGCGCGAAGTGCG
>JAYVEB010000220.1:0-28395 GCA_043749095.1 Burkholderiales bacterium
ATGGCCAACCTCCTGTTCAGGTTGGAGCATCTTCTCAGACAGGTAGCTCATAGCGTGAGCTACCACCTGGGATAGCTGAACATTCTTGCTGATCAGGAAGCTTTATCGACTTCAACGGCAAGGCGCTTGGAACCGGCCCGGGTGGCGCCTTGCCCTTCTCCAACTGCTTCGTCAGCGCATACCAGTCCGCCGACAGCAAACTTTCCTTCTTGGGCTTCACGTCATGTCCTTCAATGCTTGGCTCAATTGCTGTCGTTCATTCATCAGCCCCTCGGCATCCCGCTTGTCCAACTCCGCAAGCCGAATCCCGGCCACACCAAATGCCAGCTTCAACGACTCGGCAATGCAGTGCAGCACCCTGGGCGGCAGATCACGATACGTTCGCTTCATCCGGCCTTCTGCTCCACTCCAATGAATCCCCGTGTTGACCTCGGCCAGACGGCGGACCCGGCGAGTGACTTGGAACCCAAAGGCTCTGTCTGACCTGAAACGTGCAGGCCGGTCCTCGCCAAATGCGAACATAGCCAGAGCAACATCGATCACCGACTGTGCCGATGCCGAGTCCCGCAAGACGATCAACTGCTCAGCCGCCTGACGTTCATAGCTCGGCCCTGGCTTGCCCGTGGCGAAGCTGTCGAGCGTGGCCTGCGCATGGGCAGTCAGCGCCTCCCAGCGGCGTTGCAGCAGCGTCCACGCAGAGTTATCAGGGTTCTTCGACTTGCGAGCCGCCACGTGGGCCAGATACGGCTTCAGTTCGATGCTGCTGACCGAGGTCTGCTCCGGGTGTCCATGGCGACTCAGGGTCCGTTTGTGTGCCTCGCAGTGGATGCTGTAGCCGCTGGTGGTGCTGGAACAGGTGGGAACCGCACAGAGGCGAGTCAATGGGGCCTTCCAGGCATTGGAATCTGTACACGACCTTGGACACAGACAGGCAGGAAACCCATCTCAGGCGCCTGCACTGGCCGCCACAACCCGCTGAACTACCGAGACACCACACCCGGCTTGCTTGGCAATCTTGAGCATGCCCATGCCCTCGGCACGCAGTTCACGGATGCGGTCCTCGACTTCCGCAGACACTGATGGCCTGCCGATTGGAAGCCCGGACTTGGTGCCGTTTTTCCTGGCACGGGCGAGACCGGACTTGACCCTCTCTCGGATCATGCCCCTCTCGAATTCGGCGAAGACACCCATCATTCCGAACAACGCTTTGCCTGCCGGTGTGGTCGTATTAATGCCCTGCTGGTGCAGGTACAGATCGACGCCCATCGAGTGAAGTTCTTGGAGCAATTCGACCAGATCGATCAGCGAGCGGCCCAGGCGATCCACCGACCATGCGGCCACGATGTCGAACTCCTTGCGAGCGACTCCCTTGAGCAGCGAATCCAGGCGCGGCCGATCCTTGCGGCTCTTGGCTCCACTGACGCCGTGGTCCACATACTCACCAACGACTTCCCAGCCCATGCGGGCCGCAGTGTCCCGAAGCTCACGAAGCTGGTTCTCCGTGCTCTGCTTGTCAGTGCTGACTCGGGCATACAGGGCAACCCGTTGGAGCTTCGCGGTCTTGGTCATGCCAGCCTCAGTGAATAGCGAGCGCCGATCATGCTCCACATCCATACGGATAACAAGTGTATTGCGTATCTCTCGGAAGCGACTGTGATCACCGGGCTACGCAGTGCCGACTTTCGATGGGGCTTTCGGTATGTCGTTGATGTGGGAACGTCGTTAGGTTCCATCGCTTGGTCTTCGGTGAACATCAGCACTTCAAGGATTGGACGTGATCCCCAGAAGCGAATCGCTCTTCGCCCTCTCAGTAAAGTATCTGTACGCTGGGGCGCTGACTTTGCTTGCAGGAATCATCTGGTGGGACTTCGCGCACCCAGCACCGAAAACACCGTCCATCACGGTTGCTTCTCGACATCCGGACTTGCTGCTAATGGACGCGGTCCGCAAGGTCAGCGCCGATGCTTCAATGCTGTTGGTGTCACCTCTCACGGGTTTTGGCATGACTGAGCCCATCGCCTGTGCACTGGCAAAGCAGGCCCTTGAACAAAAGGACATGCCCGCAAGCCTCTTGAAGCAGTGGGAGGCAGAGTGCGCTCTCGGAAAGATGGTGCGGCAAGCCACCGAACCTGTGTTTCAAGCCATCGTGGAGTCGCAGTCGTTGCCTCAAGTCGCCGTCGCTTTCGTTGTCTACGTGGAGAAGGAAGAGAAGTGGCAGACCGTGGGCCTGTTTGCCGACCTCGATACATGCACCAGGACACTGGAGGCTGCAACGGCACTGGGCATCGGCGTTCGGCCATGTGTACCCTGGGCACCCCGTTTCTAGGATCGGCGGCGAGCAGGTCACCGGGAAGAGCGTAAAGATTGCTGACGTAGGGCGGCGAGGCGGGACACGGGGGAAGTTGCCGAACTGAAATCCCCGTGCAGCCCTCTCGGAAATTTGCTGCAAACCCTACGTCATCTGACTGCTACGCTTGAGCTCCGCGTGTCACTTCGGCGCTGCACTCAAAAAATCAAACATCTCGGAGAGCCGCTCCAATGCTTGCTTTCGCTGTTTTACCGACGGCGGTCAGGCTCGTCACCTTCATGGCCCTTGGACACGAGCGCATGCTGAATCCGGCTGCGATGTCGACATCGATTGGTGTTTACGACTCCGGCGTCGGCGGCCTCTCGGTCTTGCGCGCGCTGAAGGCGAAGCTGCCAGGTGAATCCTTCACTTACGTGGCCGACTGTGGCTATGCGCCGTATGGCGATCGGTCAGCCCAGTTCGTTGAAAGCCGTGCCCACGACATTGCCAGCTTCCTGACGGAGCTCAGCGCCAAGGCGCTGGTGATCGCCTGCAACACAGCCAGTGTCGTCGCGGTGCGAAGCCTGCGCGAGCGGTACAGGCTGCCCATCGTGGCGATGGAGCCGGCCATCAAGCCAGCCACGCAGGTGAGCCGCTCGAAAGTCGTGCTGGTGCTCGCCACCAGCAACACGATCCGCAGCCCGTCCGTCGCGCGGCTATGCCGCACCTACGGCGCGGACACGCGGGTCATCTTGCAGGCGTGTCCCGGCCTGGCCGATCAGGTCGAGCGTGGTCGATTCCACGATGACATGACGCGGCAGCTTCTGGAGTCGTACCTAAGACCTGGCCTCGATGCGGGCGCCGACACGATCGTGCTGGGCTGCACGCACTATGCGTTCCTCGCGGACGATCTTGCGAGGATTGCAGGCCAGACAGTCACGATCGTCGAGCCGTCCGAAGCCATCGCCAGCCAGCTGTCGCGCGTGCTGGCGGCCTCAACAACAGCCTTGCCGTACGACACTGCGGCCGCCACGACGTTCTACACGTCCGGCCCGCCGCCCGAACTGGCCGCTTTCCTCAAGTTCATCGGAGAGCCTGCGGCACAGGTGCATGCGCTTCCCGCAAGCGGTGTCTGAACGCGAGGTCGGAGCGAAATCCAGGCCACCAGCATAGCGCGAATGGAGGTCCGGCGACATGGGCCGGATCGCGGTCAATTCGACTGCTTGAACGCCATCACCGCTTGGTTGCGCAGCGTGCGCAGCAGCGACAACTCCTTCTCGTCGAGCACGATGCCGCCGGCCTCGGCCTGGTCGGCATAGATCATCGCGAAGGGCGCGCCCTTCATCAGCAAGGGCAGCAGCAGGAACGACGGCGCATTCACCGTCTTCCTGTACCAGGCGGGCAACCGCGCCGCCATTGCGGGCGTGGCGGCATCGCGGATCAGCGTGTCGGCGCCTTTCAGGCAGACCGCGGCGAACAGGTCGGTGCCGCCCTTCAGCGGGATCTTGAACAGTGCAGCCGCGGCTTCGGCGCTGTCGCCCAGACCGAAGCGACCGGTCAGCGTGTCGGTCTTCGGGTCACGCAGGCAGAACAGCACGCGGCGGAAGCCGAGCGCGCGGTACATGGTCTCGAGGATCATGCGCAACACCTCGTTGAGCTTGAAGTCCTCAACCATCGAATTGGTAATGTCCTGAATGCCAGCGGCCAAGATGTCGGCCGCCTGGCCTGCGGCGGCTGGCGGGATGACGACGGTGGCATCGAAGGCCTGGGTCGGCATCGCGCTCATCGCTTGCAGCGCATGCGGCGACAGTGAATCGGTGCCGGCGATCTGCACCTCACCCGCGGTCAGGGTGCTGCTCTGGGTCGGCGCCGGGGTGGCCGCCGGCGCCAGCAGTCGCGCGGCACGCGAGGTACTGCTGACCGACAGGCTCATCGCCCGTGCCGAATCGGCCAGCTTGACGCGGGCCTGCGCCGTCACCTCGGAGATGTGTTTCGCGCTCAGGCCCAGCACTCGGGAATAGCGCTCGGCGGTGTGGCCCACGGCCGCGGCAGCCGTGGCCGGGTCGGCCCGCAGCAGCGTGTCGGTCAGGTCGTTGGCGGCCATCGCCAGCCAGCGCAGCCGCTCGGCAGACGCGTCGGGTGCGCGGGTTGGCGGATCGCCTGCGGGCTTGCGCATGCAGCGCTGCAGGCTTTCGGGCAGGCCCCAGGACTTCGCCACGCCGATGCCCAGCGCCTCGTAGCTCAGCCCCAGCACCTGAACCGAGGCCGACTCTTCGGTACCCGGTCGCGGCGCCTTGCCGGGCGCCATGCCATGGCTCAGCAGGGTGCGGATCTGGCGCGCCTCGTCGGGGAAATAGAACTCGCTGAGCAGACGGCCCAGGTTCTGGAACATCGAGCCGATGAAGGCCTCTTCGCTCTCGCGCCCCGAGGCGCACAGGTCACTGGCCAATGAGCCGGCCAGCAACGAGCGCAGGAACTCTTCCTTCAGCAGGTTGGCGTGCGCCTTGTCCTGCATGTGTTCGAGCAGCACCAGGCTCAGCGCCATGTTGCGGATGCCGGCAAAGCCGACCAGTGCCGCCGCGCGCGAGATGGTGCTGATGCTGCCGCCACCGGCATGCCGATAGCTCGCGGTGTTGACCACGCGCAGCAGCTTGTTGGTCAGCGCCACGTCCTTCAGGATTTCATTGGCCAGGCTGTTGAGGCTCTCGGTCTCCGAGGTGGCCACGCGCTCGATGCGCGAGACCGCATCCGACAGCGCTGGGAAGTCACTCTTGTGGCGCATGCGGCGCAGCAGGAAGTCGAGCGTGCCGTTGCTGGCCACGGCGCCGGCCGCTGAGGCGCCGCCTGCCGCAGCGGGCTGCGCCCAGGCCTGCAAGGCCTCGCGGAAGGCCACCGCACTTGCATAGCGGCGCGCGGTATCTCGAGCCATCGCCCGCAGCACGATCGCGCGCAATTTGTCGTCAACCTCGGGGCCGGTGCATTCGGGCAGCGCCAGGTCTTCGTTGATGGCGCGCTGCACCGCGCGGTTTGCATCGCTCTCGACCATCACGCGCCGGCCGGCCAGCAACTCGGCCAGCAGCAGGCCGGCGGCAAACACATCCATCGCCGGTGTCGGCGACAGTCCCAGCGCCGCTTCCGGCGACAGGTAGCCCGGCGTGCCGACCACGCGGTTGGCCTGTGACGAATCGTTGGCCTTCACCGCGATGCCGAAGTCCGTCACCCGCGCGCGGCCCGCCACGTCGATCAGCACATTCGACGGCTTCAGGTCGCGGTGCACCAGGCCCGCCTCGTGCGCAGCCTGCAAAGCGCTGAGGATGTCGATGGCGATGGCCACGGCCTTTTGTGGCTCATAGGCGCCCTGGGCCTTCAGCACCTCGGTCAGCGTGTGGCCGGCCACGTACTCGAAGACCAGGAAGGGCTGGCCGTCGTGGACATCGGCTTCGAACACCGGGACGATGTTCGGATGGGTCAGCCGGCTGACGCTGCGCGCCTCGTGCAGCCATTGCGTGTCGTCGCCGGCCGCGCTGACGCCGTTGCGCCGCATGATCTTGACAGCGACCTCGCGCTCCAGGTGCGGGTCGAAGGCCAGCCAGACGCTGGCCTGCGCGCCCTGGCCCAGCACGCGGCGCAGTTCGAATCGGCTCAGTCGCTGCGGCGCGGCCGCATCGAACGTCATCACATTCACGTCAGCTTGCTGCCACGGCAGGGTTTTCAGCAACAGGCGGCATGTCTTCGCGGGGCGCGGCGGTCTGGATCGGCTCGCCAGTGCGCAGCGCATCGCGTGCGGCGACCAGGGCCTCCTGCACGAGCTTGGGCGTCAGGTTGAGGCTGCGCGCGAAGCGCACCGCGACAGACTGGCGCGCTGCACCGCCTCGCACCGCCCTGTTCGCGGCGGCAGCGTCCACCGGCTCTGCAGACGGGTTCGATGCGGCATCGACCGCCTCGTTGGCCGCACTCGCGGTGATGCGCAGCACGTCGATGTCGGTGTCCGGCGTGCGCACCGGCAGATCGGTCGGCAGGCGGCGGATCATGTGCAGCATCTCGTCGCCCAGGCCCCAGTGGCGCGCCACGGCAGCGCCTAACGCCTCAATGTCGATGCCCAGCACGGCGAACGAGGCATCCGATTCGCTCCAGCCGGGTGTGGGCGGCGTGCTCTTCGGCGCATCAGCGGGCGGCGGCAGGCTGCGCATCAGCACGCGGACCTGCTCGTATTCGTCAGGAAAATGGTATTGCGCCAGCAGGCGTCCCAGGTTCTGCAGCACCGTCACCAGGTACACCACCTCGGCGTCGTAGCCAGCCGGACGCAGGGCCTGCGCGGTGTAGCCCGCCAGACGCACCCGGTCCATCAGCGCGCGCAAGGCCTGTGCGCCACTTTCCGACAGCGGGCCGGGCCACTGCCGCAGGCTGTTGGCAGCCTGGCGCACGCCGTTCAGGCCGATCAGCGCGATCGCGCGTCGGATCGTCAGCACCGGCGCCGCGCCTGACGCCTGGGTGCCTTGCACATGCGCCGAGTTGACCTCACGCAACAGCTCGAAGGTCAAGGCCATGTCACGCAGGATGTGGCGTGAAATCTCCTCGGTGTGGTGGCCGTCCATCGCCGCCAGGCGCTCGACGCGGCCACTCATGCCGGCCAGCGCGGGCAAGGCGCCCACGGTGCGCAGCCGGTCCAGCATCAGTTCGAGCGGGCCGTCACCGCCCAGCGCTTCGGCCTCCAGCCAGCCCTGCAGCGCGCGCAGGAAGGTGCGGGCGCTAAGATAGCGCTGGCGGGCTTGCCCGGCGGTGCTGCGGTTGGCGATCGCGCGCAGGGCCTCGGGAATTGGATGCACCGTGTTCCACGGCAGGCGGACCAGCTCACGGCCGTAGGGCGGCAGTCGGCGCAGGGCCTTGCAGATGTCCGGTTCGTCGAGCACCGGCGCGCCGCTGAGCAGCTGGTGCAGCAGCAGGCCGCAGGCGAGCACATCGCGCTCGGCGGCTTCACGCTGGGCACGCAAGGCGTCGGCCTCGACCAGTGTCGCGTGATCGACACCGCGCTTGGCGGGATCGGCCACCGGCGTGCCCTGGCCGCTGGCGGTGGCCAGCGCCATCACCTGCACGCGGCCCGTCTCGCTGATCTGCAGGCTGTGCAGCTGCAAGTCATGGTGGGCCATGCCGGACTCGTGTGCAAAGGCCAGGCCTTCCAGCACCTCGCAGACCCAGCGCACGGCTTCCACCGGCGACGTATTCGGGTGCTCGACCAGCCATTCGCCGAGCGTGACGCCGCGCGCCCGGTCGGCCGCCAGATATGGCCACTGTTCCTGAACACCCACCTCAACGCCGGGTACCAGGTTCGGATGGTCGAGCCGGGCCGCCTGCTTGACCTGGGCCAGCCAGCGTTCCAGCGTGGCCGCATCCATGGGCTGTACCCGAGGCAGCGTCAGCACCAGCTGCTGCTGGATCTGCGGGTCCAAGACCAGCCAGACCATGCTGCCGTCGCTCTTGCCCAGCAGCTTCAACAACTCGAAGCGGCCGAAACTGCGGCCGAGCGAGCTCGGTCGTGTGTGGGCCGGGGAAGACGCCGCGTCGGTCATGTTCAGGGTTGTCGGATGTTCCCTATTGGAAACGCGCACCGCCGCAGGCCAAGCCGTGAAATCGTGGGCGTTTGCGGTGCATTTGCCAGGGATTTGGCCTCGCGACCCGCCTGCAGCGTGGCTTTCGGGCCTTCAGCCCGGCTCGATCACTGCACCGCTGCCGGTGATGAACGCCCCCCGGACGATCTCGCCGGGTTGCAGCCGGGACACCGCTCGCTGGTAGCGCGCCAGCTGTTGCCGGTAGGCGTCGAGTTGATCGGGCGCATGGCTGAGCTTGTAGTCGAGCACCCACCAGGTTTCGGGCTCATCCTCGGTCACTCGCAGATGCACCAGGCGATCGATGCGCAACAGCTCGCCGCCGTCGACCACGCTGACTTCGTTGGCTGCCCAGATCAGTCGCTGGGCGTTGAAAAACCGCTGGCAGGCGGAGCTGCGCAGGATCGCACCGGCGATTCGCAGAACGGCCGAGCTGTCGGTACCGAATTCGCGGGCGGCGGCAGCACATAGCGTGTCGAGTGCGATGGGTTCCGGTGCATCGCGCCGCACGGCCCATTCAAGCACCCTGTGCACCGCCTGGCCGAGGCGGCTGGTCTCGCTGTCCCGGTTCGATACGTCGCGCTCGTCGCGCGGTGCGGCTGCCGTCGATGCCGTGGCCTGCCAGGTTGGCAGCACCTGCACGCGTGCCGGCGGGATCGCCGCGTCCAGCGCCACCGGGTCGGCCTGCACCGGTGACCACATGACTGCATGCGGCTCCAGCCGTTGCCACCACGACGCTGCCGTCGGTGCGCCGTAAGGCACGGTGCCGCTGATCACGATGCGGTGCTTGGCGCGGGTCATCGCGACGTACAGGCCGTTGAGTTCCTCGCGGCGCCGTGCGGCCTGCTCGTCCGCGAACAGCGGTGCCAGCAACGGCGGACACCTGGACTCGGCGTAGACGAAAGCACAGGTCAACGGATGCGTGGAGTGCACCGGCCAGTGCACCAGCAAGGACGCCGTGTCGGCTTTCGGCGGCTCGGGCTGGGTGTCCATCACGAACACGACCTCGGCTTCCAGGCCCTTGGCACCGTGGATGGTCAGCAACTGCACGGCGTCAGGCTGCGCGGGCACGGTGATGGTCAGCCGGCGACGGCGCAGGGCGCGCACGAAGTTGTAGGGCGTCGCGCCGCGCGCGCCGTCCAGGCTCAGCGACTGCGCCAGCAAGGCCTCGATCGCCGCCTGTGCTGCGGCGCGACGCACCGGCGGCACGGCGGCCAGCGTGCGCGCCATCACGTCGCCTTCGCTGACGATGCGGTCGAGCAGGTCGTGCGGCGGCAGCACGCGGGCGGCCTGTTGCCATGCACTGAGCAACTCGCGGGCACGTTGCAAGGCTGCGTTCGGTTCGGGCAGGTCGTGCAGCGCGTGCCACCAGCCGAGGGGATCGGTGCGGCGGCGCGGCGCGGCGTCTTGGGCAGAGAGATCATCGTCGAACTCATCCGCATCGCCCGCAGCAGTGGATTCAGTATCGACTGCGGCCTGGGTGGCGGCACTCCCGACCGCATTCGCTACTGCAGTCGCAAGCCGCACCAGGTCGTCGTCGCTGCAGCCGAAGATCGGGCTCTTCAACGCCTGTGCCAGCGAAAGCGCATGGCCAGGCGAGGCCAGCACATCGAGCACGGCGACCAGATCGCGCACCTCGGGCGCGTCCTGCAGCAAGGCCTGCTCCACGGCCGCGCATGGCACGCCGAGCGCAGCCAACGCGGCAGCCGCCAGCCGCAGCGACTCCCGCTTGCGGCACAGCACCTGGACCTCGCCGGGCGACACGCCGCCGGCCAGCACCTCGTGCACCGCCCATGCCACGCTGTCGGCCTCCTGCTGGCGCAGCCGCTGCTCAGGCTCGAGGCGTGGCACGGCCAGCGTGTCGCGCCAGGGCTCATCCACTTCATCGCTGCTGCGGTCTTTCGGCTCGCGCAGCACGGCCTGAAGCCGGCTGACGCCCGCACCGGGGACGGGGCCCAGCGATGTCGAGTGCGGCCGAAAGCCAGTGAATTGGCCGTCGATATCCGCCTGTTCAAACACCGTATTCAGCACCGCCAGCACCTCGGGCGCGTTGCGCCGCGTGTGGTCGCAGCTGAGCACTCCCCCTGCCAGGCCCTGTTGCACGAAGTCGCGCGCGGCCTCGAAGACCTTGGGCTCGGCGCGACGGAAGCGGTAGATGCTTTGCTTGGGGTCACCGACGATGAAGACGCTGGGTGGGCGCTGCCCGCTGGCACCACCGCCCGCGCCGGCATAGCCCGACAGCCAGGCCGCCAGCGCATGCCATTGCAAGGGGCTGGTGTCCTGGAACTCGTCGATCAGCAGGTGGCGCACCCGCGCATCGAGCCGCTGCTGCACCCAGCCCGACAGCGCTGAATCCCCGAGCAGCGCGACCGCGCAGCGTTCGAGGTCGGCCATCTCGACCAGCCCGCGAGACCGTTTGTACGCCGCGAGTTCAGCGAACAACACCCGCGACAGACGCACCATGCGCATGTGCTCGTCGTGTGCCTCGTGCTGCGCCACCGCATCGCGCAAGATGGTCAGCCCATCGATCGCGGCCTGCTGCAAGGCGCTGTCGCCGAGACCCTTGCGGGGCGTGTCGGTCTTGGTGAACAGCGCCGACCACAGTGCATCGAACACGGCGGCGGCCGGTGACGCTTCCACCGTCAGCGCGGCTTCGATCGCGCGCGCCGCATCGGCAGCTTTCTTGCCACCCGCCGCACCCAAGGCCCGGGCGCAGCGCTGCAGCGTCTGCCGCAATTCGGATGACTGCACCCACTGCGTCGGATGCGCCGCGGGATCGGCCTCAGGCCACGGCGCTGTCGGCGGTGCCACGCTGGGTTCGAGCGTGCCCGCCGCGTCGGCGAGTTCGATCTCGACACGCTTGGCCCAGGCCGCATCCAGCCATTTGCGCAGCTGCGAGCGGCCGCGGCGTTGCACCAGCTGGTGGTAGTCGGTGCGCAGCGTCTCGTCAGCGACGACTGCCGCATGGAAGCGTCGGTACACCTCGCTTTCGTGGTCGGCAATGTCCTCGACGATCTGCGCATCGCGCTGCACGCCGAGTTCGATCAGAAGATCGAGCGGTGACGCCTTCAACAACTGAGAGAACCAGGCGTGGAAGGTGCGGATCTCGACCGACCGGCCCGCCTGCTGCAAGCGCTGTTGCAGGCCAGCCAGCGCGGGCGCCAGCGCCTGTGCGGTGGCAGCGTCGAGCCCACGCTGCTGCAGGGCGAGGACACGATCGGCATCGCTGCCGCCATCGGTCGACAGCGCCGTCAGCCACTCGTTCAGCCGCGCGCGCATCTCGCCGGCCGCCTTGCGGGTGAAAGTGATCGCGAGGATCTCCTGAGGCTGGGCGCCGTCGAGCAGCGCACGCACGATGCGCGAGACCAGCATCCAGGTCTTGCCGGCACCCGCGCAAGCCTCGACGACGACATGGCGGCGCGGGTCGCAGGCCACCGCGTAGAACGCATCGGCGCTGACCAGCGCGCCATCGATGCGGTAGGCGGGTTGCGACAGGGCGATGGGCGCGCTCAACGCGGCGCTCCGGCGGGCGCGACATCCGCCCATTGGTCGCGCCGACACAGGCCGCGCGCGTCGCAGTGGTCGCAGGCGGCGCCCTCGCCCAGCGCCGGCAGCGCCGCACCGCGCCGCAGGTGCGCCAGGTCGCGGCCCAGGCCTTCGACCAGCGCAATCGCGCTGCGCTCGACGTCGGGATGGCACACCTCGACGATGGCTTTGGCGTCATCGAGCGACAGGTAGATCGCATCCAGCGGGCCGATCTCGCCAGCCACCCGGCCTTGCTCGATCGCCAGGGCCGCATAGAACGGCAGCTGGGTGTCTTCCTGCGGCTGCCTGACCTTGTCGCGCAGGCCTTGCGTGGCGCCGGTCTTGTAGTCGATCAGCTGCGTCACCGGGCCGGCATGTCCGCTCAGACTGTCGATGCGGTCGATCACGCCGTGCATCGCGATGCCTTGCCACGCTTCGGGATGCACCGTCCAGTCGCGCTCGCCGTCCAGCCACTGCGAGCCATCGCGGTCGCGCTGGTGCAGCCAGTCGATATAGCGTGGCGCGAAGCGTTCGAAGGTGGCTGCAAATGGCAGGAAATCGGCCTCGGCCAGGCCCAGCTCGGTCTGTGCTTCGATCGCGGCAGCGGCCAGCGCTGCGGCGTCTTCGTTCGATACACGGGGCTCGGCGCGCGCCAGATGAAAGCGGTGCAGCACCGCATGCAGCCAAGTGCCGTAGTCGCGCTTCTCCACGTCACCATCGAGTTCCTCGACGGCTTGCAAACCCAGCATGCGCAGCGCGAAGAAACGATAGGGACAGGTACGCAACGCCTCGCAGGCGCTGGCGCTGAGGCGATCGGGCAGCAGCGTCGGGGCACTCGGCAGCGGCCTGGCGATCGGGCTCGGCGGCACCACCTGCTTGATGCGGGGGTCGGGCGCATCGATGCGCGGCTCGTGTCCGGCCTGGCGCCGCGCCGACACCAGCCGTTCGAGCCAGGGACTGGCCGACAGCGGCTCGCCATCGTCGTCGGTGCGGCGCAACAAGGTCACCGGCGCAACGCGCAGCGCCTGCGCGAACGCGATCAGCTCGCGATCGCGGCGCTGGGCTGCGGTCAACAGACACAGTGCCTTGGCCTCGGCATCGTTGAGCAGCGGATGCGGTGAGGGGGTCGCGCCGAGTTGCTTCTGGTCAGCACCGGGCCAGACAACGGCCGCGAACGGCCGCAGCATCGCGCGCGCCGCCGGGATCACGATGACCGCCGGCGCCTCGGGCGAGGCCGGCACATAGCTCGCCTGCTCAAGCGCTGCATCGACCCAGCGGGCGTAATCGGCCAGCGTCAGCACCTCGGGGTGGGCTGCCCAGAGTTCGGCGCCGGTCAGGTGCAGGGCGGACAGCACTTGCTGACCGGCCTCGTCATCGGCCAGCGCGGTGGCCAGGCCGCTGACTTGCAGCGCGGCCGACAAGCGCTGGCTCCACGCTGCCAGGGTTTGGGCGCCGGCGCCGCGCAACGGCTCGGCGGCCTGGGCCGCCAGCGCCCACAGCGCCGCAGCGGCAGCGGGCAGGCGCTGCGGGTTCACCGCCACCGGTCGTGACCACTGCTGGCGACGCAACGTGGCTTCAAGTACCGCCATCGCGCTGGACCCGAACGATTCGGTCACGGCCACTGGCCAGGCCTTGATCGAGTCCAGCACGTCGTCCACCGTGGCGGTTGGCGACGCCGCCCGCAGCAGCGCCATCACGCCCGCAGCAGCGCGGGTGGTCGACAAGGTCCAGCCAGTTTCGTCGCGCAGCGGCACGCCTTGTCGGGCCAGCAGCGCGCGCACCCGGCGTGCCAGCAGCCGGTCTTGCGCGATCAGCGCGACCGGTGTGCCGTGCTCCGCCACGTCGGCCAGCACCTGTGCGGCAGTGCGCTGCGCCTCGTCCTCGAAGCCGCTGCACACCTGAACCTGGAGGCGCGCCTGTGGCGCCACCGCGTGGATGGCATCGTCGCCGGGCGGGTCGACATCGATCCACAAGGCCGGGACGGCGGCTTCGTCAACGAGCCGCTGCGTCAGCGCATCGATGCCGCCCGCCTGCACAACGATCCAGGCCGAGGGTTGCCATGAAAACAGCACATCGGTCGGCGCTGCGGGTGTCGCTGCCGCCCATTCGAACGCGATGCGCGCCAGGTGACGCTCGGTGCTGCCGATGCCACCAACCGCACCCAGCGCGGCCCGGCCGGCGACGCGATGCGGCTCGCGTTGCGAAGGCGGCACGGCAGCCAGCGCGCGGGCGATGGCCTGGGCCGTCTGCGCCAGCGTCTGGGCTGCCTGATCGAAGGCGCGGGGATCGCGGCGCAGCCAGGCGGCGAAGACCGACTGGCTACGTAGCAGCCGGCGCGCTGTCAGCGTGTCCAGCGCGGCATCGAAACGGATGTCGTCGCCCGACGGGGGTTCGACCGGGGCGATGCTGCGGGCCAGCGTCTGCGTTGTCTCGACGCGCGGCATCCAGAGATCCCGGTGCACCCAGGCCCCGCGCGCGAGCGGCAGATGTTGCGAAAAGGGCACCAGAAACACCGCATCGCGCAGCGCCACGCCGCGCTCGCCGGCCCATCGCACAGCGGCGACCGCAGCCGCAGCCCAGGGGTCGCCACGCTCGTCCCAGAGAAAGATTTTCATCATCGTGGCGATAGGGAAACAGTGGTGGGGCAGAGCTTTGCGCCGCGAGGCGACGACCCCAATGTGTCAAAATCATTGTGCCTTGTCGCCCACCTCCGGGCCCGCTCGTACCGAGGATCCATCATGAGCAGTGAACTGATCACACACACGTCCGACGCGTCTTTCGACAGCGACGTCATCAAATCCAGCAAGCCCGTTTTGGTGGACTATTGGGCCGAATGGTGCGGCCCCTGCAAGGCCATCGCGCCGATCCTGGACGAGGTGTCGAAGGCCTACGACGGCCGGTTGCAGATCACCAAGATGAACGTCGATGAAAACCGTGACGTGCCGGCCAAGTACGGCATCCGTGGCATCCCGACGCTGATGCTGTTCAAGGACGGCACACTGGCCGCGACCAAGGTCGGCGCGCTGACCAAGGCCCAGTTGACAGCGTTCATAGACGGCAACCTATAATCTGCACGTTCGGGTGGGGCTCCCCGCTTCACCCCTTCAGTCGCCACCAACCTAGTTCTCGGGTTCAGGCGCACCAGCGATACCGCCTAACGACGAGCCGGCGGTTCAATCCCCGCCCTTCGGCTGTCCAGCGCGTCGTCATCGACTGCGCTTTGCACGGGCCCCTGACAGAGGGCGCCACAGCATCCGCCCCACCTCCGCCCTCCTTCCTGGTTATGCCTCCATGCACCTGTCCGAACTGAAAGCGCTCCACGTTTCCGAACTCATCACGATGGGCGAGGCGCTGGAGATCGAGAACGTCACCCGCCTGCGCAAGCAGGAGCTGATGTTCGCGATCATGAAAAAGCGCGCCAAGGGCGGCGAACAAGTCTTCGGTGACGGCGTGCTGGAAGTGCTGCCCGACGGCTTCGGCTTTCTGCGCGCGCCGGACGCCAGCTACATGGCATCGACCGATGACATCTACCTGAGCCCCAGCCAGATCCGCCGCTTCAACCTGCACACCGGCGACGACGTCGAAGGCGAGGTGCGGGTGCCGAAGGATGGCGAACGCTACTTCGCGTTGGTGAAGGTCGACAAGGTGAACGGCCTGACGCCCGAGGAGAGCAAGAACAAAATCATGTTCGAGAACTTGACGCCGCTGTTCCCGAAAGAGCAGTTCAAGCTCGAACGCGACATCAAGTCCGACGAAAACATCACCGCCCGCATCGTCGACTTGATCGCGCCGATCGGCAAGGGCCAGCGCGCGCTGCTGGTGTCGGCGCCGAAGAGCGGCAAGACAGTGATGATGCAGCAGCTCGCACACGCCATCGTCGCCAACTACCCCGAAGCGCACCTGATCGTGCTGCTGGTCGACGAGCGGCCGGAAGAAGTGACCGAGATGCAGCGCACCGTGCGCGGCGAGGTCATCAGCTCGACCTTCGACGAGCCGGCACAGCGTCACGTGCAGGTGGCCGAGATGGTGATCGAGCGAGCCAAGCGCCTGGTCGAGATGAAGAAAGACGTGGTGATCCTGCTGGACTCGATCACCCGCCTGGCCCGCGCCTACAACAACGTGCTGCCATCCTCTGGCAAGGTGCTGACCGGCGGCGTCGACGCGAATGCGCTGCAGCGGCCGAAGCGTTTCTTCGGCGCGGCGCGCAACATCGAGGAAGGCGGGTCGTTGACCATCATCGGCACCGCGCTGGTTGATACCGGCAGCCGGATGGACGAGGTGATCTACGAAGAATTCAAGGGCACCGGCAACTGCGAAATCCACCTGGATCGCCGCATGGCCGAGAAGCGCGTCTACCCTTCGATCCTGCTGAACAAATCAGGCACGCGCCGCGAAGAGCTGCTGCTGAAGCCGGAAATCCTGCAAAAGACCTGGATCCTGCGCAAGCTGCTCTACCCAATGGACGAGATCGAGGCGATGGAATTCATCCTCGACAAGATGAAGTCCACCAAGACCAACCATGACTTCTTCGACATGATGCGTCGCGGTGGGTAAGCTCGGACGCCATAGAGCTGGCCAGCTTCGATGGCCGGACATATCTCTGCAAGCTATAATCAAGGGCTTCCCTCCAGTGGCAAGTGCGTCGAATCGTTCGATGTGGCTCCCGCAAACACAGCTCAGAGGTTTCCATGAAAGACGGCATCCACCCCAACTACCGCGACGTCTGCTTCGTCGACTTGTCCAACGGTTTCAAGTTCGTCACGCGCTCGTGCGCCACGGCCAAGGAAACCATCAAGCTTGACGATGGGCGTGAAGTGCCGCTGTTCAAGCTCGAAACCACCAGCGAATCGCATCCGTTCTACACGGGCACGCAAAAGAGCGTCGACTCGCTGGGCGGCCGCGTCGAGAAATTCCGCAACAAATTTGCGCACCTCAAAAAGTAAGCCGAGCCGTACACCAGCACGTTCAGAAAGGCAGCCTAGGCTGCCTTTTTTTGTATGGTCCACTCTTCACTGAACCCCGCCCTGGTCTCGCAGCGCGCCGTGCAGCGGCTACCGCGCTGGGCCTTGCTGCTGTTCTGTGCCGCCTACGTGCTGCCAGGACTGTTCGGGCGTGACCCCTGGCGCAATGCCGATGTGACAGCGTTCGGCTACATGGTCGGCATGGCCGATGGTCGATCGCCCTGGTGGATGCCAACGGTGGGCGGCGTGATGGCCGACCCGGCACCCGTGCCCTACTGGTTGGGTGCGATCTTCATCCGATTGCTCAGCCCCTGGATCGACCCCGCACTGGCGGCCCGGCTGCCGTTCGCGACGCTACTGGTGTCGGTGCTGGCGCTGACCTGGTATGCCGCGTATCACTTGGCACGCTCCGAAGCCGCCCAACCCCTGCCCTTCGCCTTTGGCGGTGAGGCCGACCCGGTCGATTACGCCCGCGCGATGGCCGATGGCGCGTTGCTGGCGCTGATCGCAACCCTGGGACTGCTGCAACTCGGACACGAGACGACACCCGAGCTGACCCAGCTCGCCTGCGTGGCGCTTTATACCTACGCCATGGCGGCCAGTCCTGCTCGCGGCAGCCATTCGAAACTCGCCGTGATGATCGGCCTGCCGGCCTTGGCCGGCAGCGGCGCGCCGAGCATCGCGCTCGCGCTTGGTCTGGTGGGCAGCGTGGTGTGCGCCAGATCAGCCTACCCGATCGTGCGGCGCTTCACGCCGTGGGTCGTCGGTGCCACGGCACTGACGGCAGCGATGGCTACCGCGTTCGGCCTGTGGACATGGCAGGCTGGCAGCTACCGCACCGTCGACAGCGTGGTGGCGGTGGCACGGCAATGGCTGTGGTTCCTGTGGCCGGTGTGGCCGATGGCAGTGTGGACGCTGTGGCGATGGCGCCGGCATATCCTGAACCGCCACATCGCTGTGCCATTGAGCTGTGCGACGGTGACGGCCGTGGCCAGTGTCGTGATGGGAGGGCAGGATCGCTCCCTGATGCTGTCGCTTCCCGCCTTGGCGCTGCTCGCGGCCTTTGCGCTGCCTACGCTCAAACGCAGCACAGCCGCAGCGGTCGACTGGTTCTCGGTGTTCTTCTTCAGCGTCTGCGCGATCGCGTTCTGGGTCATCTACGCTTCGCTGCAGATCGGCTTTCCGGTGCGCCCAGCACAGAACGTCGTGAAGCTAGCGCCCGGCTTCGTCTCGCAGTTCTCGCTGCTGGCACTGCTGCTGGCAGCGGCCGGCAGCCTGGCATGGATGTGGCTGGTGCGCTGGCGCACCGGACGCAACCAGCATGCGTTGTGGAAGAGCCTGGTGTTGCCGGCCAGCGGTATCGCTCTGAGCTGGCTGTTGTTGATGACCTTGATGCTGCCAGTGCTGGACTACGCGCGCAGCCTGCGCCCACTGGTCACGCGGGTGGCTCAGCACGTGCCACCCGAGGCCTGCATCGCGGCGTCCCGCTTGCCCCGCAGTGTGTGGGCTTCGCTTGAATACTTCGGCGGCTTTCGGGTCGATGGCCTGTCTGGGGCGGAAGACACCCGCTGCACCTACTTGCTGCAGCCCGAGCCGAAGTCTGGCAAGCACCCCGCGCCGCCCGGCTGGACGCTCGTCGCTCGAGTCACCCGGCCCACCGACCGCACCGAGTGGGTGGCAATCTACCGTCGCCTGCCGAAGGACGCGGCCCAGCCGGTTGCGCGTTGACGAACAGCGACCAGGTGATCGGATCAACCAGCGATGCCGACTGCGTTATCAGCACCTGGATGCAACGCCGTGGCCTCCGGCTCCGGCAATTCCAGCGGTGAGGTGATGGCCCGAACACGAGCGGCGGGAAACACCAACTTGAAGCTGGACCCCTTGCCCGGTTCGCTGCGAATTTCAAGCTCACCGCCGTGGCGCTGCGCGACATGCTTGACGATGGACAGACCCAGACCGGTACCGCCGGTGTCGCGTGACCGACTGCCGTCAACGCGGTAGAAGCGCTCGGTCAGTCTCGGTAGGTGCTCCTTCGCGATCCCGATGCCCGAGTCGCGCACCTCGAGTTCACCAGCTCCATCAGCGCGCACAACCCACGACACATGGACCGTGCCACCGCTCGGTGTGTAGCGGATGGCGTTGTTGACGAGGTTCGCAACCGCGCTGTGCAGTTCCTGCTCGGCCCCGGCGATCAGGTCACCGCCGCCTTCGGGAGTGACACCACTGCCACACACCAGCGTGTGCCGCCCGGCCGACAGGGCTTCGGCAGCGGCACGCACCTGCGTCAACAGCTGCTGCACCGGCACCCAGCGGTCCGCCGGAGGCCGAGGACTGCCTTCCAACTGGGCCAGCGTCAGCAGATCGCCGACCAGGTGCTGCATGCGCTGCGCCTGCTGCGCCATCAGCTCAATGACCCGGCGCCGCTCAACCTCGGTCAGCTGCAGGCTGGACATGGTCTCGATAAAGCCCGAGAGCACGGTCAGCGGAGTGCGGATCTCGTGCGACACATTGGCAACGAAACCGCGCCGCATGCTGTCGCTGCGTTCACGCTCGGTGATGTCTTGCGACAGCACCAATTTCATCGCCTCGCCATAGGGTTTGATCAGCACCGACACCGTGCCACGCGAGCCCGGCCCGGGAAAGGTCACCGCCTCATCGAACTGCCCGGCCTGCAGGTAGGCGACGAAGACCGGCGCACGAACCAGGTTGGTGATCGGCTGCAGGCGATCGCGCTGCGGGTCGATGCCGAAATGGTCGGCAGCCACCGAATTGCACCACTCGATCTGGTCGTTGACATCTAGCATCATCACGCCGTTAGGCGAGGCCTCGATGGCCGACAGGAACTGATCCAGGCGGGTCTGTTCGAGGTCGATCTTCTGTTCGAGCGAACGCGTTGAACGGTCGACGCGATAGCTGACTTCGCCCCAGAAACCACTGTCACTCGGAGGAGCCGTCGCGCGGCGCGATTGCAACCACTTCAGGAAATGCTGTCCGCGCAACGCATCGATCAGCGCATACGCCTGCGCGCCCAGCACAGCACCCACCATGGTGCCCAGCAACGGAAACTGCCAGGCTCCACCGACAAGCCAGCCGGCCCCGCCGGCCAACAAAACACCCAGCGTAGCGGCCAGCAAGCGAGGGAAAAGCCAGCCCATTCAGTGACGCTCGCCCAACTCAACTGGACAACGCCTGCACGTGTTGCGTCAGCCGATAGCCCGCGCCACGAACTGTCTCGATCATCCGCGAGCAGCCCACCGGCTCCAGTGCTTCACGCAAACGCTTCACATGCACATCGACCGTGCGCTCCTCGATGAACACATGGTCGCCCCACACACGGTCGAGCAGCTGTGCGCGGCTGTGCACCCGCTCAGGGTGGGTCATGAAGAAATGCAGCAGGCGGAACTCGGTCGGCCCGACGCGCACCTCTCGGTCGTCGCGCGCCACCCGGCGCGTCGACGGATCCAGCTTCAGACCCGCCACGTCGACCACCGTGTCCAGCGCCTCAGGCGCCTTGCGGCGCAGCACCGCGCGGATGCGCGCCAGCAGCTCGTTGGTCGAGAAGGGCTTCGTCAGGTAATCATCGGCACCGGCATCGAGCCCGGAAATCATGTCACCTTCCTCGGCACGCGCGGTCAACATGATGATCGGCAATTCGCGGGTGCGTGCCTGACCGCGCCAGCGCTTGGCCAGCACCAGCCCAGATTGCCCGGGCAGCATCCAGTCCAGCACGACCAGGTCGGGCAGCACGCCATCAACTTCGATCTGCGCCTGATCGGCATCGGATGCGATCGTCACGTCGTAGCCTGCGTGGCGCAGGTTGATGGAAATCAACTCGGCAATCGCCGGCTCGTCTTCAACGACCAGAACACGGCTCATCTTGGGCTCCCAAACAGGTTGTTCATCGCACCATGGTCTCGACTTCCTCGATGGAGTTATGTCTCACATCCGTCCCCTTGACGATGTAGATGATCTGCTCCGCGAGGTTCTTCGCATGGTCGCCAACGCGCTCGATGGCCTTCGCCACAAACACCAGGTCGATGCTCGACGAAATCGTGCGCGGGTCTTCCATCATGAAGGTGATCAGCTTGCGCATCAGCCCTTCGAATTCCTGATCGATCTGATCGTCCTGCTTCAGCACCTCCAACGCTTTCTCGACATCCAGGCGCGCAAATGCGTCAAGCGCCTTTCTCAACTGGGCAATCGCCAACTCGGACTCGAATTTCAGGTCGGCCACTGGAAGGCGCAGGCGGCTCGACACACCGGTGTTGATCAGCCGTTGTACCGTGCGCGCGACGCGGGCGGCCTCGTCACCGACGCGCTCCAGGTTGGCGATGGTCTTGCTGATGGCGATCAGCAGGCGCAGATCGCGCGCGGTCGGCTGGCGCCGCGCAATGATGCTGGACAGATCACGGTCAATCTCCACCTCCATGGAGTTGACGGTCTCTTCCAGCACCAGTACCTGAGACGCGGTCTCGGCGCTGAAATGCGTCAACGCATAGACCGCCTGCGCGACCTGTGACTCGACCAGGCCGCCCATCTCCAGCACCCGCGTCGATATGCCGCTGAGCTCGGTGTCGAACTGGGTGGAAAGGTGTTTTTCAGTCATGGCTGACTCCTGTGTGGTCTGTGCGCCGCATCAACCGAAACGGCCGGTGATGTAGTCCTCAGTGTCCTTCTTCTTCGGCTTCATGAACAACTCCGAGGTCGGGCCGAACTCGATCAGATCGCCCAGGTACATGTAGGCGGTGTAGTCCGAACTGCGCGCCGCCTGCTGCATGTTGTGCGTGACGATCAGCACGGTGTAGTCGGACTTCAGCTCGTGGATCAGCTCTTCGATCTTGCCGGTGGAAATCGGGTCCAGCGCCGAACACGGCTCGTCGAGCAGCAGCACTTCCGGCTTGATCGCGATGCCGCGCGCAATGCACAGGCGCTGTTGCTGTCCGCCGGACAGCCCGGAGCCGCTCTGGTTGATCTTGTCCTTGACTTCGTTCCACAAGGCCGCCTTCTTCAGGGCCCACTCGACACGCTCGTCCATTTCGGCACGCGGCAAGGTCTCGAACAGACGAACACCAAAGGCAATGTTGTCGTAGATCGACATCGGGAATGGCGTCGGCTTCTGAAAGACCATACCGACGTTGGCGCGCATCAGTGACACATCCTTTTTCGACGTCAGGATATTTTCACCGTCGAGCAGGATCTCGCCTTCGGCCCGCTGCTCCGGATACAGCTCGAACATGCGGTTGAAGGTGCGCAGCAGCGTCGATTTTCCGCAGCCCGACGGGCCGATGAAGGCGGTGACCTTCTTTTCCGGCAGATCGAGGTTGATGTTCTTCAGCGCATGGAATTTGCCGTAATAGAAATTCAGGTTGCGCACCGAAATCTTGATTTTTTCGTTCGCCGGAACGTCGACTTTCTTGTCCATGGTGCAGGCCTCCGGTTCTCAGCTCTTGTTGCGGAACAGCACGCGCGCGACGATGTTCAATGTCAGCACCCCCAGCGTGATCAGGAACACCCCGGCCCAGGCCAGCTTCTGCCAGTTTTCATAGGGACTGAGTGCGAATTTGAAAATGGTGACCGGCAGGCTCGCCATCGGCTGGCCCAGGCTGGACGACCAGAACTGGTTCGACAGCGCAGTGAACAGCAGCGGCGCGGTTTCACCCGCAATGCGCGCCACCGCCAGCAGCACACCGGTGATCACGCCGGCACGCGCAGACTTCAAGGTGATGGCCACAATCACCTTCCACTTCGGCGTTCCCAGAGCGTAGGCCGCCTCGCGCAACGCACTGGGAATCAGCGACAGCATGTTCTCGGTCGTGCGGATGACCACGGGAATCACGATCAAGGCCAGCGCCAGCACCCCCGCAAAACCGGAGAACGACTTCATCGGCGCCACCACCACGGTGTAGATGAAAAGGCCAATCACGATCGACGGTGCCGACAGCAGGATGTCGTTGATGAACCGGGTCGTGTTGCCAAGCCAGGTCTTCTGACCGTACTCGGCGAGGTAGACACCGGCCATCACACCGATCGGCGTGCCGAGCAAGGTGGCGAGTGTCACCATCACCAGCGAGCCAACGATGGCGTTCAGCAAACCACCGGTTTCAGCCTGCGGCGGCGGTGTCATCTCGGTGAAGATCGATAGCGTCAAGCCACCAATCCCAAGACGTACCGTCTCGATCAGGATCCAGGCCAGCCAGAACAGGCCGAAGGCCATGGCGCTCATGCACAGCACCATCGCCACCGCGTTGACGGTCTTGCGGCTGCGGTGCCTGGCGAGGCGCGAGACCTGCAATGCGGTGTCGGCGTTCATGACCGGCTGCCCTCGTTCTTGCGCAGTCGGGCCAGCAACAGCTTGGACAACGACAGGATGACGAAGGTGATGAAGAACAGCACCAGTCCGAGGTAGATCAACGAAGCCTGGTGCAGGCCCTCACCGGCTTCGGCGAATTCATTGGCCAGCGCCGAGGTGATGCTGTTGGCCGCCTCGAACAGCGATAGGCTGTTGAGCTGGTTGAAGTTGCCGATCACGAAGGTCACCGCCATCGTCTCGCCGATGGCACGACCGAGGCCCAGCATGATGCCGCCGATGACGCCGGTCTTGGTGTAAGGCAGCACGATCTTGAACACCACCTCCCAGGTCGTCGAGCCGAGTGCGTAGGCTGACTCTTTCAGCATCGCGGGAGTGACCTCGAAAACGTCACGCATCACCGAGGCGATGAACGGGATGATCATGATCGCGAGGATGATGCCGGCGGACAGGATGCCGATGCCCACCGGTGCGCCCGACACCAGTTCGCGCAGCACCGGCACATTGACCAGCAACTTCTGCAGCGGCTGCTGGACATAGGTCGACAGCACCGGGCTGAACACCAGCAAGCCCCACATGCCGTAGACGATCGACGGCACCGCCGCCAGCAATTCCACGGCGACACCCAGCGGCCGACGCAGCCAGTTCGGCGACAACTCGGTCAGGAACAGCGCGATGCCGAAACTGACCGGCACTGCGATCAGCAGCGCGATGAACGACGTCATCAGCGTGCCGTAGATCATCACCAGGCCGCCGAAATTTTCCTGGACCGGGTCCCACTCGCTGCGCCACAGGAAGCTCAGGCCGTACTTGGAGATGGCGGGCCAGGCACCCACGACCAAGGAGCCGATGATGCCGACCAACAGCGCCAAGGTCAGCAACGCGGCACCATGTGCCGCGGCCGAAAACACCTTGTCGATCCACGGGGATGACCGACGCTCCTCCGGAGGTCTGTCCATCGGGTCGGACCGTTCCATGTTTTTGTTGTCGTAGGGAAACGCGAGAAGTGTAGCGGCCACGATCTCTCCAGCTTACGGAAGCACGCTGCAGCTCGGTAGGCCGACCGACAGCAAGGTCTGTTGTCGGTCGGATGCCATCACTTGTAGGCGATCGCCTTGCCGGCGGGGTCCTTGATTTCAGCCCACTGATTGCGCACCAGCGCCTTGACTGCGTCGGGCAAGGGCACGTATTCCAGATCGGCGGCCATCTTGTCGCCGCTGCTGTAGCCCCATTCGAAGAACTTCAGCGAGTTCGACGCCTGCACCGGCTTGTCCTGCGACTTGTGCATCATGATGAAGGTCGCACCGGTCAGCGGCCAGGAGTCCTTGCCAGGCTGGTCGGTCAACACCTGGTAGAAGCTCTTATTCCATTCGGCGCCGACCGCAGCGGCCTTGAAATTGACATCGTCGGGGCTGACGAAAGCGCCTGCCTGGTTCTTCAGTTGCGTGTACGTCATCTTGTTTTGCTTGACATAGGCGTACTCGACGTAGCCGATGGAATTCGGCAGACGAGAGACGAAGGCCGCGACGCCTTCATTGCCCTTGCCACCCGCACCGGTCGGCCAGTTCACAGCGGTGCCTTCACCCACTTTGGCCTTCCACTCCGGATTGGTCTTGGACAGGTAGTTGGTGAAGATGAAGCTGGTGCCCGAGCCGTCGGCACGCCGCACCACAGAGATGGCCTCATCGGGCAGCGGAACGCCCGGATTCAGCGCGGTCAGCGCTGCATCATTCCACTTCGTGATCTTGCCGAGGTAGATGTCGCCGAGCACCTGCCCGGTCAGCTTGATCTGCCCCGGAGCGATGCCCTTGATGTTGACGACCGGCACCACGCCGCCGATCACCGTGGGGAACTGCACCATGCCGTCCTTGGCAAGATCCTCGTCTTTCAGCGGCATGTCCGACGCGCCGAAATCGACGGTCTTGGCGCGAATCTGCTTGATGCCCGCTCCTGACCCGACCGACTGGTAATTGACACGCGCGCCGGTGGCCCTGTTGTAGGCGTCTGCCCATTTCGCGTAAAGCGGCGCGGGGAAGCTGGCACCCGCCCCAGTGATGTCTTGTGCAACTGACGCACCTGCAGCAGTCATCAATACCATCGAGAGACAAGCAACACGATTCAGCGCGAAGGTCATGGTGTAAGCCTTTCTGGGCCCGCTTTGGGCTATGGACAAAAGTTGACCCGACTGTATGAGCGTTGTATGACAGTGACATGACGATCTCTCAACAAAAAAGTCTGGGGTAGGCGTCCGCACACGCCGACCCTTCGCTCAGCGTCTCGTCACATTGAATTCATCGATTCGTCACAAATTTCCAATAAGTTCAGCAACGGTTTCAGTTCTGCAGCGCGCGTCCGTCACGTTGCCCTTTTCCCGTACAAACGCAGGAGTTACCCGATGAAGATGAGCAAGTTGCTGTTGAGCAGCACGTTGTTGGCCGTGGCGTTCAGTGGCTGCGCAACGCCACCGGCGCCGATGACGATCAGCGAGACCGCCGCTGCCACCCCGCAGCTGTCAACGCTGACGAAATTGATCAACGACGCCGGCTTGACCGAGACGCTGAAGGAGCCTGGGCCCTACACGGTGTTCGCGCCGACCGACGACGCATTCAAGGCCGTGCCAGCGAAGCCGCTGGATGCGCTGTCCAAGGACAAGGCCTTGTTGATCTCGGTGTTGACATACCACGTGGTCCCCGGGAAAGTGACCTCGGCCGACGTCAAGAACGGTCCGGTCGCGACGGTACAAGGCGCACCGGTGTCGCTGTACCGCTCCGGTACTTTTGTGACAGTTGAAAATGCGGTGGTCACTACCGCCGACGTCGACGCCTCGAACGGCGTGATCCACATCATCGACCAGGTACTGATCCCCCCGGTCGAGAAGTGAGGTACTGAAGCTGGCTCAGACCTCCAAGGTCAGAGCCAGCCGTTGCGCGCAGCGACTGGCAACCTGATGGTCGCGGGCTTCGACCATCACACGCAACAAAGGCTCGGTACCTGACGAACGGATCAATATGCGTCCCGAGCCGCCCAGTTCAGCTTCGATCTCGCGCTGCGCGCGCTGCAAAGCAGCGTGCTTCGTCCAGTCCAGCCCTTCACGCAAGCGCACGTTGATCATCACCTGCGGCAGCAGCGTGACCGGGCGCAATTGATCGGCCAGCGCCACCCCACTGCGGCACACCGCCTGCAGCACCTGCAGCGCACTGATGATGCCGTCGCCGGTGGTGTGCCGGTCCAGCGCCAGGAGATGGCCGGAGCCTTCTCCCCCGAGGTTCCAACCACGGGCCAGCAGGCCTTCGAGGACATAACGATCGCCGACGCGGGCACGCACCAGATCGACACCGAGTTGGCGCAGCGCGGACTCCACCGCCAGGTTGGTCATCAAGGTGCCCACCACGCCAGGCACGGCCTGGCCTTGCGCCAGGCGATCGGCCACCATCACATAGAGCAGTTCATCGCCGTTGTACAAGCGCCCTGCCGCATCGATCAGTTGCAGGCGGTCGGCGTCGCCGTCGAGCGCGACACCGTAATCGGCGCCGTGCTCCTTGACCGCTCGAACCAGTGCCTCTGGCGCCGTGGCGCCGAACCCCGCGTTGATGTTGATGCCGTCCGGGCTGCAGCCGATGGCCACGACTTCGGCACCCAGTTCGTGAAACACCGCCGGTGCCACGTGATAGGCCGCACCGTGGGCGGCATCGACGACGATCTTCAATCCCTTGAGCGACAACTCGCTGCCAAAGGTGCTCTTGCAGAACTCGATGTAGCGCCCGCGCGCGTCCTCCAGCTTGCGGGCCTTGCCCAGTCCGGCCGAGGCGACCCAATGCGCAGGCTGGTCGAGCGAGGCCTCGACCAGCGACTCCCACTCATCAGGCAGCTTCTCACCGCGCGCCGAGAAGAACTTGATGCCGTTGTCTGCGAATGGGTTGTGCGATGCGCTGATGACCACGCCCAGGTTCAACCGCAGGGCACGCGTCAGGTAGGCGATGCCCGGCGTGGGCAGTGGCCCGGTGAGCAGCACATCGACGCCCGCCGAAGCAAAGCCGGCTTCCAGCGCCGACTCGATCATGTACCCCGAGATGCGCGTGTCCTTGCCGATCAGCACCGTCGGCTTGGGATCCGAGGCTTTTAGCACCCGGCCGACCGAATGGCCGAGCCTCAGCATGAAATCCGGCGTGATCGGCGACTGGCCGACGGTGCCGCGGATGCCATCGGTGCCGAAATGAACTCTGGTCATGGTTGCTGGGCTTTCATCGCAATTCTTCAAGCGTAGCCGGTGTTATCGGCAACCCCGCCGCGCGCCATACCTTCAATGCATCGACCGTGGCAGCAACATCGTGAACCCGGACGATGCCGGCACCGTGCAACACTGAGGCTAGGGCCGCCGCCAGGCTGGCGGCCAGGCGGTCACCGACGGTGCGCCCGGTCAGCGCGCCCAGCGACGACTTGCGCGACCAGCCGACCAGCAACGGGCGACCCAGTCCGAGCAATTCTCGCTGGCGGCGCAGCAATTCGACGTTGTGTTCGACCGTCTTGCCAAAGCCGATGCCGGGATCGAGCACGAGGCGATCAGCGGCAACGCCCCGGGCCGTCAGTGCATCCACGCGGCCTTGCAGCATCGACCGGACATCGGCCACAACATCGATGTAGCAGGCGAGCGACTGCATCGACGGCGGATCGCCCTGCATGTGCATCAGGCAGACACCGCAATTCGCGTGCGCCGCAACCAAGTCGAGCGCGCCCGGCGCCTTCAGGGCATGGATGTCGTTGACGATGTCGACACCGAGCGCCAGGGCTTCGGCCATCAAGGCAGGTTTGGTGGTGTCGATCGACACCGGGTGTCCCATGGCGAGCACTGCTTCAAGCACCGGTAGAACCCGGCGACGCTCTTCTTCCAGCGACACCGGCTCGGCACCCGGCCGGCTCGACTCGCCGCCGATGTCGAGGATGTCGGCACCCTCGTCGATCAGCCTCCGGCAGTGCTCAATCGTTGCAGCCGAACCGGCGAACTGACCACCGTCCGAGAAGGAGTCTGGCGTCGTATTGATGACGCCCATGACCCGGGGCACGGACAGATCGATCCGATGGTGGGTGGTTTGCCAGAGCATGAAATGCAGAAATCGACACCGTCAGGCGTCTGAAAAGACAGAGCCAGTGAAAACGGGGCCGAAGCCCCGTGAAAAGAGGGTCAACAGCTGGTCAGGCGGCAGCCGGTGCGCTGTCCGATGACAACGGGGCCTGCGGGCCGCCGTTCGGACGGCTGGACGACGGCGTCCAATCCTTCGGTGTCCGCGGCGGCTTGCCGTTCATGATGTCATCGATCTGGTCGCTGTCGATGGTTTCCCACTCCAGTAATGCCTTTGCCATCGCGTGCATCTTGTCCTTGTTGTCCTCGATGTGCTTGCGAGCGATGAGGTACTGCTCATCGATGATGCGGCGAATCACGCCATCGACTTTGCGCATCGTCTCCTCGGACATCGTGGTCGTCTTCGTCACCGAGCGGCCAAGGAACACCTCACCTTCGTTCTCGGCATAGACCATCGGGCCCAGTTCATCGGTCATCCCATACCGGGTGACCATGTCTCGGGCAATCGATGTGGCGCGCTCGAAGTCGTTGCTGGCACCAGTGGTCATCTGATTCATGAACACCTCTTCGGCGATGCGCCCGCCGAACAACACCGAGATCGTCGACAACATCCGTTCCTTGTCGAGGCTGTAACG
>JAYVEB010000221.1:0-3391 GCA_043749095.1 Burkholderiales bacterium
TTCTTCGACGACATCATCAGCATGCATGCGTCGATGGTTTCTTCACCGGTGACGGTGAACACATCGCGCGTCATGATGTCCGCTGCCGTGGTCTCCGAGGCCTTGCGGTTGCGGAACAACACCTTCAGCGCGCAGTCGCGCTCCGACACGATACCGATCAACTGGTCCTGATCGAGGACCACCACCGAGCGGATGGTGTTGGCCAGCATCATTTCAAGAATGGTCTGCACCGAATCGGTCGATGCCACCGAGAAGACGACTCTTTGCGGCTTTTTCTTGAGCAGGTCCTTGACCTTGATCATCCTGGTACTCCTTGAGACGGTGATTCTGTGACAGTCGGTTGAAATCGCTTTTGCACTGTCGCACATCGCAACTGTGGCGAAAAGGCCAGAAAACCCCTTTTTTCATTCTGGGTTCATCCGGGCTCAAGTCGGCCACCCGCGCTGCCGAAGACCAACCATGAATAAAGCCCGTGGTGTGCGCTCGGGTTCGTGGTGCAAGCTGTTCGCCGCCGAGCATTCCCCTGCTCACCCAATCACATGATGGAGACACAAGCGTGAGCGCGGTTTTGAAACGAATTTTCGGTTCGTCCGACCACCAAGACATGGCCCTGGCGCAGCTCAACGAGGCGCGCGCCCGCGAGCAGGAGCTGGCGCAGCAGGTGGCCGATCTGGGCGAGCAGGTTGACTCGTTGCAGACACGCTTCGACCTGGTGCGCCTGGCCACCTCCGACGGCCTGTGGGACATGGAGATCAACCCGGACGACCCGTCGAAGCCCGACAACCCCTTCTGGTGGTCGGATCAGTTTCGCCGGATGCTGGGCTTCACCAGCGAAAAGGACTTCCCGAACGTGCTGTCCAGCTGGTCAAGCCGGCTGCACGCTGAAGACAAGGACCGCACGCTGGCGGCGTTCGGCAAGCACCTGGCCGACCGCAGCGGCCGCACGCCCTATGACGTGAAGTACCGGCTGGCGATGCGGGATCGCAGCTACCGCTGGTTCCGTGCGCGCGGCGAAACCATCCGTGCCTCGGACGGCTCGCCGCTGCGCGTCGCCGGGTCGCTGACGGACATCACCGACGCCGTTCAGCGCGACCACATGCTGAACACGATGATGGTCCGCTTCGACCTCGGCCGCGAAATGCTGCAGGAAGGCCTGTGGGACATGGAGGTCGTGGCTGGCGATCCGGTGAATCCGAAGAATGCGTTCTGGTGGTCACAGCAGTTTCGCCGACTGGTGGGCTACGAGACCGAAGCTGAATTCCCCGATGTGCTGGAAAGCTGGGCCTCGAAGCTGCATCCGGAAGACTTGGACCGCAGTGTCGGGGCCTTCACCGCACACCTCACCGATCGCACCGGCCGCACACCCTACGACGTCGAATACCGGCTGCGCTGCAAGGACGGCTCGTTCCGCTGGTTCCGCGCCCGCGGCCAGACCAAGCGGGCGGCCGATGGCACACCGCTGCGCGTGGTGGGTGCACTGGCCGACATTTCGCTGCAGAAGCACGAAGAAGAGAGTCAGCGCGCACAGGTCGAGAACAACCTCTTCATGGACAACAGCCTGAAGACGATCGGCGACATCGTCGGCTCAATCCAGAAGGTGGCGCACCAGACCAACCTGCTGGCGCTGAACGCGTCAGTGGAAGCCGCTCGCGCGGGCACCGCCGGCCGCGGCTTTGCGGTGGTGGCCGACGAGATGCGGGTGCTGGCGCACCAGGTGCAAAGCGCCACTGGGCAGATCATCGCAATCCAGAAGAGCCTGGCAGACCGGCGCAACAAGAAGAAGTAGCGGTCGCCACCAGCGTGTCGGCGCCGTCCGACACAAGACGCGCCACCCATCCGATGGACGGCGGGGCGGTCGACACACGAGCTGTCGGCATGCCCTGTACCCCACCTGCCCGAACGACACCCCCTGCCCCTGCTTCGTCCTTTGCCCTGGCTCTTGCGCTGCCGCTGCTGTTCGCTTGGCATGCCGCCAGTGCCCAGACGACCGAGTCGCTGGTGATGGCGGAGGAGCCGGACAAGAGCTACGCCATTCCGATCGCCGAGATCATCGGCTTCGATTTCGCGCTGAGCAATTTCAATCGGGCATTCAGCGGTTCTTCTGACTACGACGTCAGCGGGCGCTCGATTCGGCGCAACCTGCCCCATCGCTGGGTCACCGACAACGACCCGTTCCGCGTCAACCAGTTCGCCCACCCGTACCAAGGCGCGCTGTACCACGGCGCCGGGCGCTCGACAGGCCTGAACTACTGGGAAGCGTCAGCGCTGACCTTTGCCGGTAGCGCCTGGTGGGAAATCACCGGCGAAAAAACCCCACCGTCGTACAACGACCAGGTCGCCAGCGGTATCGCCGGCAGCTTCCTCGGCGAGCCGCTGTTCCGCATGGCGAAGCTGCTGCTGCACGGCGACAACAACGTGCCGCTGTTCTGGCGCGAGTGGGGTGCAGCGGCCATCTCGCCACCGGTCGGCCTGAACCACCTGATGTACGGCTCGCGCTTCGACAGCGCCTTCAACGACCACCACCCGGTTTACGACACCCGGCTGCGGCTGGGTTACAGCCACGTGACCCATGACGACGTCGGCAACTCCACCCAGCTCAAGCGCAACGAAGCGGTGGTCGATTTCGCGATGGACTACGGTGTGCCCGGCAAGCCGGGCTACACCTACCAACGGCCGTTCGACTACTTCAGCTTTCGCGTGGTGGCGACCAATGCCCACGGCATTGACAACATCGCCACCCGCGGCATGCTGTTCGGCACCGACTACGAGATCGGCAACAACTACCGCGGCATCTGGGGCCTGTACGGCAGCTACGACTACGTGTCGCCGCAGATTTTCAATATCTCGACCACCGCGCTGTCGCTGGGCACGACCGGGCAGCTGTGGCTGCCGAAGGATGTCGCGCTGCAGGGCTCGGCCCTGCTGGGTGTCGGCTACTCGGCAGCCAGCACCTCGCGCCGCATCGTCAGCAACGACCGCGACTACCACTACGGCTTGGCGCCGCGGGCCAGCCTGAACCTGCGCATGATGATGGGCAGCCGTGCCATGGCCGAAGTGTCGGGGCAGCGCTACTACCTGGGCAGCCTGGCCAACCGCTCGGCGGGCAGCGATGACATCACGCGCGTCGAGAGCGCCTTCACGATGCGCATCAGCGGCCCGCACGCCATCGCGCTGAAGTACGGCTGGTCGCACCGCAACGCGAGCTATCAATCAGGTGGAGACCGCACCCAGACGCTGGGCACCGTCGGCATCCACTACACCCTGCTGGGCGAGGACGGCTTCGGCAAAACCGAACCTGATCAGCAAGGAAGCTCAGCCGCGCGAAGTGCGTGAAGCGGACTTGGCGTTGCCTGACAGGCAGCTCGTACCAGTCGCTCAAGGATGGAGCGAA
>JAYVEB010000222.1:0-11019 GCA_043749095.1 Burkholderiales bacterium
CAAACGCAGCAACGTGCCCGGGCTGCGCAGTGGCTTCGTGGCCGGCGACGCCAGGCTGATGAAGCAGTTTCTGCTGTACCGCACCTACCATGGCAGCGCGATGAGCCCGGTGGTGCAGGCGGCCAGCATCGCGGCCTGGGGCGACGAGCGGCACGTGGTGCAAAACCGCGCCATGTACCGGGCAAAGTTCGCGGAAGTGACGCCTTTGCTGGCGCCGGTGCTCGATGTCGGACTGCCGGACGCGGGTTTCTATCTCTGGGCCGGTGTGGGAGAAAGCGACACCGCATTCGCCCGCGAGCTGCTGGCTCAATACAATGTGACCGTGCTGCCGGGCAGCTACCTGGCCCGCGAAATGGCGGGCAACAACCCGGGCGCGAATCGCATCCGCATGGCCCTGGTGGCCAACACCGCCGAATGCGTGGAAGCCGCGCAGCGCATCGTCCAGTTCGTGAAAAACAGATCGAAGTAATTCCATGACCCAACAGCTCCAGCAGACCATCGACGCCGCGTGGGAAAACCGCGCCAACCTGACCGCCACCAGCCACCCGGAGGTCAACGCGGCGGTCGATGCGGTGATCTCCGACCTGAACAAGGGCCGACTGCGCGTGGCCGAGCGTCAGGGCGTCGGCCAGTGGACGGTGAACCAGTGGATCAAGAAGGCGGTGCTGCTGTCGTTCCGGCTGAACGACAACGAGTTGATGCATGCCGGCGACCTGACCTTCTTCGACAAGGTGAAGACGAAGTTTTCGCACCTGGACGAAGCCGCCGTGCGCGCCTCGGGCGTGCGCATCGTGCCGCCGGCGGTCGCGCGGCACGGCAGCTACCTCGCGAAGAACGTGGTGCTGATGCCCAGCTTCGTCAACATCGGCGCCTACGTCGACGAGAACTCGATGGTCGATGCCTGGGCCACCGTCGGCTCCTGCGCGCAGATCGGCAAGAACGTGCACCTGAGCGGCGGCGTCGGCATCGGCGGCGTGCTGGAGCCGCTGCAGGCCAGCCCGACCATCATCGAAGACAACTGCTTCATCGGCGCGCGCTCGGAGATCGTCGAAGGCGTGATCGTCGAGGAAAACTCGGTGATCAGCATGGGTGTGTACATCGGCCAGAGCACCAAGATCTACGACCGCGCCACCGGCGAGGTCAGCTACGGCCGCGTGCCGGCGGGCTCGGTGGTGGTCAGCGGCAACCTGCCCAGCGCCGACGGCACCCACAGCCTGTACTGCGCGGTGATCGTCAAGAAGGTTGATGCGCAGACCCGCGCCAAGACCAGCCTCAACGACCTGCTGCGGGCTTGAACTTCGCAGCGTCGACCGGGAGATCGAGATGAGCGGAAACATGGAGCGGGTGCTGAAGCTGATGTCGGAGAAGAACGCCTCCGACGTCTACCTGTCAGCCAACACGCCGATCCTCATCAAGATCAACGGGCAGCTGATCCAGCTGAGCGACCAGCCGCTGACGCCGGCGCAGCCGCGGCAGCTGCTGGCCGAAGTGCTGACGCCACGGCAGCTGGAAGAGCTGGAAGACACCGGCGAATTGAACGTCGGTGTCGGGCTGCCGGGCGTGGGCAGTTTCCGGTTGAGCGGCTTCAAGCAGCGCGGCTCGATCGCGGCGGTGTTTCGCTGCATCCCCTTCGCCATCCCGACGCTGGAAAGCCTGTTGGTGCCGCCGGTGCTGAACACGCTGATCATGGAAAAGCGCGGCCTGATCCTGATGGTGGGCTCGACCGGCGCGGGCAAGAGCACCACGCTGGCGGCGATGCTGGAGCAGCGCAACCAGCAGATGGCCGGCCACATCCTGACGATCGAAGACCCGATCGAGTTCCTGTTCAACAACAAGAAGTCGGTGGTAAACCAGCGCGAGGTCGGGCGCGACACGCAGTCGTTGCAGGTCGGTCTGCGCAATGCACTGCGGCAAGCGCCGGACTGCATCCTGATTGGGGAAATTCGTGACCGTGAAACGATGACCGCGGCGATCTCGTATGCGCTGTCCGGGCACCTGGTGCTGTCGACGCTGCATGCGAACAACAGCTACCACGCGCTCGGCCGCATCCTGTCGTTCTACACGCCGGAGGCGCGGCCCGCGCTGCTGTCCGATCTGTCGGCGGGCCTGCGTGCGGTCGTGTCGCAGCGGCTGGTGCGCGCGACGGCGGGTGGGCGCATCCCCGCGGTCGAGGTGATGCTCAACACCAAGCTGGTGTCCGACCTGATCAACGCCGGCGATTTCGGTGGCGTGCGCGAAGCGATGGAAAAGTCGCTGGCCGAAGGTTCGCAGACCTTCGAGCAGGACCTCGCGCGGCTGATCACCCAGGGCACGATCTCGCGGGAAGAGGGCCTGGCCTTCGCCGATTCGCCGACCAACCTGATGTGGCGCCTGCAAAACGACATGTCGCCGGTGTCGCGCATCACCGCGAAAAAACAGGAGCCGGAAGACGGCGCCAGCTTCACCGAGATCACGCTCGATGTGCGCCCCGACCCGATGACCACCCGATCGGCACCGCTGATCGGGCTGTGAACAGCCCGCCACGCGCCCTGCCATCATGAATTTTCAAACCCTCCTCCGATGACCCTCCTAGCTGTGATCACGCGCGAAGCCGCCCGCCTCAAAAAGGCGGGCGTTTCATTTGGGCATGGCACTGCCAATGCCTTCGACGAGGCCGCCTGGCTGGTGCTGTGGAGCCTGGGCATGGACCTCGACGCGCTGGAGTTGCACGCGAAGCGCGAACTGTCGGCCGACGAGGAGGCGAAGGCGGTGGCACTCGTGACGCGCCGCATCGAGACCCGCCAGCCCGCCGCCTACCTGACGCACGAAGCCTGGTTGCAGAACGTGCCGTTCTATGTCGACGAGCGCACGATCGTGCCGCGTTCGTTCATCGCCGAACTGCTGGTCGACGGCGAAGAGCAGGGCACGCTCGACGCCTGGCTCTCCGAGCGCACGCAGCGCGTGCTCGACCTGTGCACCGGCAACGGCAGCCTGGCGGTGATCGCCGCGCTGGCGTATCCGGAGATCCAGGTCGATGCCTGCGATGTGTCCGACGACGCACTGGCAGTCGCGAAGATCAATATCGACAAGCACCAGCTCACCCAGCGCATCACGCTGATGAAATCCGACCTGCTGAACGACGTGGTCGGCACTTACGACCTGATCCTGTGCAACCCGCCGTACGTCAACGCCAACAGCATGGCCGCGCTGCCCGACGAGTACCGGCATGAGCCCGCACTGGCGCTGGCCGGTGGCGAGGACGGCATGGACCTGGTGCGCCGCATCGTTGCGGATGCCGCGGCGAAGCTGACCGACAACGGCGTGCTGGTGCTCGAGATCGGCAACGAGCGCGGGCATTTCGAGCGCGCATTCCGCCGCCTCGAAGTGGCCTGGTTGGACACCAGCGCTGGCGACGACGCCGTGCTGCTGGTGACCCGCGAGGCGCTGCTGCGCTGGGCCAAGCGCAGCGAAACCTGGAGGGCGTGAAGCCATGATCACGCTGAAGGATGTGACGCTGCGCCGTGGAACGAAGCTGGTGCTCGATGCCGCGTCGGTGACGATCCAGCCGGGCGAGAACGTCGGCCTGGTCGGGCGCAACGGAGCCGGCAAGTCCAGCCTGTTCGCGTTGCTGACCGAACGGCTGCAGTCCGACGGCGGCGAGGTCTACATGCCGCCGCGCTGGCGCGTCGGCGAGGTCGCGCAGAACATGCCCGAGACCGACGACGGTGCCACCGATTTCGTGCTCGAAGGCGACACGCGGCTGGTCGATGCGCAAGCGCAGCTCGCGGCGGCCGAAGCCAGCGACGACGGCCACGCGATCGCCGACGGCCATCAGGCACTGGCCGATGCCGGCGCCTTCGGTGCGCGCCCGCGTGCGCAGGCGTTGTTGATGGGGCTGGGTTTCAAGAACGAACAGCTCGACGCGCCGGTCAACAGCTTCTCGGGCGGGTGGCGCATGCGATTGCAATTGGCTCGCGCGCTGATGTGCCCGGCCGACCTGCTGCTGCTCGACGAGCCGACCAACCACCTGGACCTCGATGCACTGGTGTGGCTGGAAGCCTGGCTCAAGCGCTTCGAGGGCACGATGCTGGTGATCAGCCACGACCGCGAATTTCTCGACGCGATCACCAACGTCACGGTGCATCTCGAGGACACCAAGCTGACGCGCTATGGCGGCAACTACACCGCCTTCGAGGAAATGCGTGCCGAGCGGATGGTGCTGCAGCAGGCCAGCTTCGAGAAGCAGAAGGAGAAGATGGCCCATCTGCAGAAGTTCATCGACCGCTTCAAGGCCAAGGCCAGCAAGGCGAAGCAGGCACAGAGCCGCGTCAAGGCGCTGGACCGGATGGAGAAGCTGGCGCCGATCCTGACATCGCGCGAGTTCTCGTTCGAATTCCGCGAGCCGCTGAACCTGCCGAACCCGATGCTGTCGCTGAAAGATGTCGAGTGCGGATACGTGGCACTGACCGAAGGTGAGCCCGACAAGATCATCGTGCGCAACATCAACCGCTCGGTACTGGCCGGCCAGCGCATCGGCATCCTCGGTGCCAACGGCCAGGGCAAATCGACGGTGGTGAAGACCATCGCGCGCGCGCAGGCGGCGCTCGGCGGCACGATCACCGAAGGCAAGGGCCTGGCGATCGGCTATTTCGCGCAGCAGGAGATGGACGTGCTGCGCCCCGGCGATTCGCCGCTGAACCACATGATCCGCCTGGCGCGAGAGGTCAGCCCGCAGGCGCGCGAGCAAGAGCTGCGCAACTTCCTCGGCCAGTTCCGCTTCGCCTCCGACATGGTCAACCAGGCCGTGGGCACGCTGAGCGGCGGCGAGAAAGCGCGCCTGGTGCTGGCGATGCTGGTGTGGCAGCGCCCCAACCTCTTGCTGCTCGACGAGCCGACCAACCACTTGGACCTCGACACCCGCGAGGCGCTGTCGATGGCGCTCAATGAGTTCGAAGGCTCGCTGATGCTGGTCAGTCACGACAGAGCGCTGCTGCGCGAGGTCTGCGACGAGTTCTGGCTGGTCGCCGACGGTGGTGTGCGCCCGTTCGACGGCGACCTCGACGACTACCAGAAGTACCTGCTGGACACCGCCCGCGCGCAGGCCAAGGCGCTGCGCGAGGCAGGCAATGCCGGCAAGAAGGCCGCTGTGCCAGTAGCGAAGCCAGCGCCTGCAAAAGCAGCGCCCGCCCAGGTGGCTGCGACACCGGCCCGCCGCGACGACCGCAAGGCCGACGCGCAGGCGCGCCAGGTCAAGTCCGACGAGCTAAAGCCACTGCGCAAGGAGATCAACCGGATCGACAACCGCCTGGGCGTGCTGTTCGTCGACCGCGGCACGATCGAGGCGAGCCTGGCCACCGGCACGCAGACGCCAGCGCAACTTGCCGACAGTGGCAAGAAGCTCAAAGCCATCACCGAAGAGATCGGTCGCCTGGAAGGGCAGTGGCTGGAACTCAGCACGCAGGTCGATGAACTCACGGCCAAGGCGGGCTGACGTGGCTTCGGTACTCATAAACTCATGGCCCACATTCACCCGCAGGCAGACCGCCTCACATTGACCACGTCATCCAAGGAGCCCAGCATGTCACCCGACCAGATCGTCTACACCGCCCACGCCACCTCCACCGGAGGCCGTGAAGGCACATCCAAATCGTCAGACGGCGCGCTCGAGGCCAAGCTGACGACGCCCAAGGAGCTCGGTGGCAACGGCGCCTTCGGCACCAATCCGGAACAGCTGTTCGCGGCCGGCTATTCGGCCTGCTTCATCGGCGCGATGAAGTTCGTGGCCGGCACGCAAAAGATCAGTCTGCCAGCGGACGTCTCGATCACCGCCGACGTCGGCATCGGTCCGATCCCCACCGGCTTCAGCATCGCCGTGACGCTGACCGTCACGGTGCCAGGCATGGACCGCGTCGAAGTCGAGAAGCTGGTGGAAGCCGCGCACATCGTGTGCCCGTATTCGAACGCAACCCGCGGCAACATCGACGTGACGTTGAAAGTGGCTTGATCCCGCCAGTGGCCCGGCGACACAACGCCGGGCGGCTGACTCATTCGTAGAGGAGACCCTCATGAGATCCCGCTTCCATGTGGCTGCGCTGACAGCAGCCCTGCTGACTGCCTTCACCGTTTTTGCCCAGACCCCGCCCGCCGAAGAGCCCTTCTGGGCCAAGGGCCGGCCGAAAAACCCGGTGGCCGACAAGATGGCGCCGGTGCCGGCCTTTCCGATCCCGACCGCGGCCGACCAGCTGCCGATCGCCAAGATCAAGCTACCGCCGGGCTTCAAGGCCGAGATCTTCGTCAGCAACATCCTCGATGCCCGCAGCATGCGCGAGGGCGACAAGGGCACGATCTTCGTCAGCAGCCTGTTCGCCGCCGGCAAACTCTATGCGGTGGTCAACAACGCCGGCCAGCGCGAGGTGAAGACGCTGGCCGAAAAACTCTTCCTGCCCAGCGGCATCGAGTACCACAAGGGCAGCCTGTACCTGGCGACGCCGAAGGACATCGTGCGCTACGACAACATCGAGGACCATCTCGACAAGCTGCCGGAGCCGGTAATGGTTTACGACAAGCTGCCGGGTGATGTGGCACACGGCTGGAAGTTCATCAAGATCGGCCCCGACAACAAGCTGTACGTGCCGGTGGGCGCGCCTTGCAACATCTGCGAGCCCGACGACCGCTACGCGAAGATCTTCCGCATGAACCTCGACGGCTCGGGTGTCGAGGTGGTGGCCAACGGCGTGCGCAACACCGTGGGCTTCGACTTCCAGCCCAAGACCGGCTACCTGTGGTTCACCCAAAACCAGCGCGACTGGCTGAGCGAAGACCTGCCGGAAGACGAATTGAATGTCGTCACGCAGCCGGGCAAACAGCACTTCGGCTTCCCCTACTGCCACTCCGGTGACTTTACCGACCCCGAGTTCGGCTGGGGCAAGAACTGCAGCGACTACGTGAAGCCCGCCGCCAAGCTGGGCGCGCACTCGGCGCCGCTGGGCATGCGCTTCTACAGCGGCAAGATGTTCCCGGCGAAGTACCAGGGTGCGATCTTCATCGCCCGCCACGGTCCGTGGAACCGCACCCAGAAATACGCCGCCGATGTGGTGGTGGCCTTCCCCGACGGCAAGGGCGGCGTGTCGCGTGTCGAGCCTTTCCTCACCGGCCTGGTAGAGAACAATCAGTTCCTCGGCCGCCCGGCCGACGTGATGGTGATGAAGGATGGCTCGTTACTGGTGAGCGACGACTACAACGGCGCGATCTACCGCATCACCTACAGCGGCAAATGACGCTGCGGCGCAGGGCAAGGCTGTGGCAGTGGACAACGCTGCTGAGCGTCATCGCCATGGCCCCTTGCGCGTGGGCGCAGGCTCCGGCACCCAGGCCCCAGGCTTCCAAACCAGTGGCAGCAGGCCAGGCAACGCCGTCACCCGCCACAGCGTTGAGGCCGCCGGTCGACTACGGCGAGCAATACGCCACCACCTGCGCGGCATGTCACGGCAGCGAGGGCCGCAGTGAACTGCCGCTGGTGCCGTCGCTGGCCGGTCAGCACTCGTTCTACGCCATCACGCAGCTCTTCTTGTTCCGCGACGGCCGGCGCAACGACCACCCGACGAGTGCGGCCATGAGCGCGCTCGCCAAGGGCATGAGCGACGGCGACCTGCGCGGCTACTCGGACGCCGTCGCGCGGCTGCCGGCGGCGGCGTTGGCAGCCTCGCCGCCGCGTGATGCGGCCCGCTTCGAGCGCGGCCGGCAACTCGCCGCCGACCACCGCTGCGGCTCCTGCCACGGCGCCGATCTTGCGGGCGGCGGCCAGGTGCCGCGCCTCGGCGGCCAGCGCGAGGATTACCTGCAGATCGCGCTGAAGGGCTTTCAAAGTGGCACGCGGCTCGGCTACACACCAGCGATGAACGAGGCGCTGTCGGGCCTGAAGGCAGAAGACCTGGAAGACCTCGCGCACTACATGGCCAGCAGCCTGCGTGACGGTCAGTGAACCCGGCGCAGTGTCTACGCGGGGAGCGTCCCCTGGCGATGAACGACGGTCCTTAGCGGCCGTTGGTCATGGTGCACCGGGCGGCATCAACGACAGCATCAACTCGATGCGCGCTTTGACCGGGCTCAGATCGCCGGCTCCCGGCAGGCCGTGCGCACCGGGCGGGAGCAAGCGCCCGTTACCACTGCGCGCACTGCGCCACACGGCCACACCCTGCGCCTGGGCTGTCAACAACGCGGCTTCAAGCTCATGGTGCAAGGTGCCATTGCCAGTGGCCGCCGCGACCAGACCCTGCACGCCGTCGGCAGACAAAGCGCGCACCACCGCGCCACTGGCTCCGGCATGGCTGACGACGATCTCGACCCGGGGCCAGTCAGCCACGGCGCAGTGGAGCGCGGCAGTAAGCGGAGGCAGATGGCCTGAAGCGGGCGCCGCACCTTGCGCAGCCAGACCCCGCAGTACGCCATTGCCGACTACAGCCAGCGGCCCGGCCTCGCCCGAATCGAACGCGTCCAGCCGCGCCGGGTGCGCTTTGCGCACCTGACGTGCGCCGTGCACCGTGCCGTGGAGCACCGCCAGCACACCACTCATCCCCGCGTCCGCGGCCTGGCGCGCCACCGCCACCGCATCCAGCAGGTTGCGCGGCCCATCGGCCTGCGCCGAGGTGGCCGGGCGCATCGCGCCGGTCAGCACCACCGGCTTGGCCGGCGCCAGCACCCGCTGCAGAAAGTAGGCGGTTTCTTCCAGCGTGTCGGTGCCATGGGTGATAACGATGCCCGCCACCTCGGCCCGCGCGAGGTGGTGCGCGACGCGCAGCGCCAGCGCCTGCCAGACCGCATGGCTCATGTCCTTGCTGTCGATCTGCGCGACCTGCTCGCTCTCGACGGGCACACCCACCAGCTCGGGCACCGTGGCCAGCAACTGCGTGATGCTCAGTTGCGCCGCGGTATAGCCGTTGTCATCCGATGACGACGCTGCGGTGCCGGCGATCGTGCCACCGGTGCCGAGCACGACGACGAGGGGAGCGCTGTTTTGCATTTTGTCGAAAGCTGGATGAAAATACAGTGACTGGATGAACGATCAGTGGCCCTCTTTGGCGCTGCTCGCCATGCAGCCATCCCACCAAGGACCGCCATGCAAGACGCCCCGAAGCTGACCGACCGGCAACAGCAGATTCTCGACCTGGTGCAAAGCGCGATCGAGCGCACCGGCGCCCCGCCGACTCGCGCCGAGATCGCCACCGAGCTAGGCTTCAAGTCCGCCAACGCCGCCGAAGAGCATCTGCAGGCGCTGGCCCGCAAGGGCGTGATCGAGCTGGTCGGCGGCACCTCACGGGGCATCCGTTTGAAGTCTGACACATTGCGCGCGCTGAACCTGATGCGCGGCAAGCAGTTCAGCCTGCCCTTGCCCAGCCTGGCGCAGCTCACCTTGCCGCTGGTCGGCCGGGTGGCCGCCGGCAGCCCGATCCTGGCGCAGGAGCACATCGACCAGACCTACCTGATGGAGTCCAGCATGTTCCCGCGGCGGCCCGACTACCTGCTGAAGGTGCGCGGCATGAGCATGCGAGACGCCGGCATCATGGACGGCGACCTGCTCGCGGTGCAAAAGGCGAAGGACGCGAAGAACGGTCAGATCGTCGTCGCGCGGCTGGGCGACGAGGTCACCGTCAAGCGTTTCAAGCGCACCCGCACGACGATCGAGTTGCAGCCCGAGAACCCGGATTTCCAGACCATCGTGATCCCGTTCGGCGATGTCGATTTCGAGCTCGAAGGCCTGGCCGTCGGGCTGATCCGCAACAACATGATGCTGTAGCGGCCGCTCCCGCGCTCCAGCCGCGTCGCGGCCACGCGCGAGGCAGTTGACCAGCGATCACCGGGCTTTTCAGCAGATTGCGGCGGGGCCCGGCGACAAGAATCCGTGTCGAACATCACTCCCGACACCGACATCGCTCGCCATGCCGACCCACTGGACACAAAGGCTGCAATCCACCTGGCAAGCGCGCGTGCGCCGTCAGCCGGAGCCACCGCAGGGCCAGCAGCCGCTGTTGCGCACGGTGTCGCAGCGCACCGAGGTCTTCCCGCCCGAACGGCTGTACCGCGCATCGCGCTGGCGCGGTGGTCTGCGCGATTGGCTGAACACCGGCTGGGACGTCAGCAGACCGGCGCCATCGGATGCGCTTCCATCGCAGGCTTCCCGGCGCGAGACCGAACCCTCGCCGATAGCCGAGCTGCGCTTGGCCTTCGCCGACGCGCTGGACGACATCAAGACGCAGGCCGCGCAGACCGTGCGCGATCACATCGCCCGCGCCCGCTCACCGCGCGAGCTGTGGCATCTGCGCACGGCGGTGTACACCCTGATCGCGACGCAGCACAGTGAATCACACGCCCAAAAGCGCATTGCCGAGTTGAACCGGCACTTTCCGCTGCGCACACTGCGCGCCGGCTTGTGGAGCCGCTGAGATGCAACTGCAACCGCGTGCACAACGGCCCGACCCGGAACTGTGGCGCGCCGTCCACGACGCGCCAGCGCCCCTGCTGCAGAGCCGCGAGGGTGCCGCCGGCGGATGGGCCGACCCACTGCACGGCATGCCCGCGGACCGGCTGGCGATGGCGGCGAGCCGACAGCCCCCGGATGCACCGCAGGGCGAGCGGCGACGCTGATCCCTACGCCTCAGTCGCGTCCGAGGTAATCAGGCTTGCCCAACGGCACGCCGTTGTGGCGCAGCAGCGCGTAGGCCGTGGTGACGTGGAAATAGAAGTTCGGCATCGCCCAGTGCTTCAGGTAGGCCTCGCCGGAGAACGTCAAAGCCGACCTGCCGCGCATCGGCACCTCGATCAACTTCGCTTCTGAACCATTGATCTGATCAGCCGGCACCGACTGCACAAAGTCGAGGGTCTTGGCGATGCGCTGCTTCAGCTCGGCAATAGTCGCCTCGTTGTCCTCGAACTTCGGTGCGGTGACACCAGAGAGCCGCGCCACGCAGTGCTTGACGGTGTCGCTGGCGATCTGGATCTGCTTGGTGAAGGGCAGCATGTCGGGCGCCAGCCGCGTGAAGAGCA
>JAYVEB010000223.1:0-3385 GCA_043749095.1 Burkholderiales bacterium
GGCCGGCTCGAAGCTCGCCGAGAAGGTGCTCGAAGCGACGATCAACATCCCGCCGCTGCTGTACCAGAACCAGGGCAGCGTCGTGGGCGTGTACGTCGCTCGCGATGTGGACTTCTCGAAGGTCTACGCACTGGAGCCTCGATGAGCACGGCGCCCGTCTTGCGGGCGGTCCCGTCAGTCCTCCGGTCGGATGCAACCGTCACCGAGTTCCTGCAGCCGATCCGCGGAATGCTCGATGACAACCGCGTCAACGAGCTGTGCGTGAACCAGCCCGGCGAGGTCTTCGTCGAGCGCGCCGGCGTCTGGCAGCGCCACGAGATCCCCGAGTTCACGTTCCGGCACTGCCAAAGCCTGGCCACCGCCATCGCAACGTTGACTGGCCAGCACACCAACGAACAGAACCCGCTGCTCAGCGCTGCGCTTTCGACGGGCGAGTGCGTGCAGATCGTCCAGCCAAGCGCCACGCCGGCCGACCAGATCGGCGTGTGCATCCGCAAGCCCTCGATGCAGGTGCGCCGGCTGGAAGACTTCGCAGCGCAGGGCCTGTTTGGTCGGGTCCGCGAGACCAACCGCGAACTGGAGCCCTTCGAGCGCGAGCTGCTGGACCTCAAAGCCCACGGCAAGTTCGTCGAGTTCTTCCGCCTCGCCGTCCAGTCGCACCAGACGATGGTGGTCGCAGGAAAGACCGGCTCGGGCAAGACCACCTTCATGAAGGGCCTGGTCGAAGAGGTTCCGGTGACGGAGCGACTCATCACCATCGAGGACGCGGCCGAACTGACCTTGCCCAACCACCCGAACAAGCTGCATCTGTTCTATTCCAAGGGCGGGCAGGGGGCCAGTGCGGTGTCGGCCAAGCTGCTGCTCGAGGCTTGCCTTCGCCTGCGCCCAGATCGCATCTTTCTGGCCGAGATGCGCGGCGAAGAAGCGTTCTACTTCCTGCGCCTGGCGGCCTCGGGACATCCGGGCAGCGTGACGAGCGTTCACGCCGGCAGCTGCGAACTCGCGTTCGAGCAAATCTCCCTGATGGTGCGGGAGTCGGCGGGCGGTGGCGGGATGACGATGCCGGAAATCAACCGCCTGGCGCGTTCGGTGATCGATGTGGTGGTGCACTTCGGCTTCGATGCCGGTGGGCGCTTCATCAGCGGCATCCACTACGACCCGCAGGCCCGTTGGCGGGAGGCTGCATGAGCGTCACTCGTGCGGCCCCAGGCGCGCCGGCAGCCCGCGCCGCGAAGCGCGGCCCCGCGTCGGCCACCATGAAGCGCCTGCTCATCGCTCTGGGAGTTGCCACCTACCTCGGCGCGACTGCGGCGGCCACGGTCTACGGCAGCGCTGCGATCTACATGCTGTTCCACAAGCAACGCCCGGTGGGCATCTCGGCCGGCACCATGTCGGCCTTCTGGTCGGAATACTCGGCCGATCCCAAGGAGCGCAAGAAGCTCCAACTGGCCTTGATGGTCCCACCGTTCGTGCTGCTGTTGCTGGTGCCCATGGGCATCGCGGCCGCCACACAGAAGCGCCGCGAGCTGCATGGCTCTGCGCGCTTCGCCAGCGCCATCGAAGTGCGTGACGCCGGGCTGCTGGGTGGCGAGGGGATCATCGTGGGCAAGTATCGGGATCGGTTTCTCACGCTGCCCGGCAAACAGTCGGTGATGCTCAGCGCGCCGACCCGCAGCGGCAAGGGCGTCGGTGTGGTGGTGCCCAACCTGCTGGCCTGGCAGGACAGCGCCGTGGTCGTCGACATCAAGTCGGAGAACTGGGCGATTACTGCGGGGTTTCGGGCCGCGCACGGGCAGGCCGTCTATGCGTGGGCACCCTTCGCCGAAGACGGCCGCTCGCACCGCTGGAACCCGCTCAGTGCGATCCGCCTGGCTGATCGCCACGTCGTCGGCGACACGCTGGCCATCGCACAGGTCCTGTACCCCACGGACGTGAAGGGCAGCGGCACCGAAGGCTTCTTCAACGACACGGCACGCAACCTGTTCCTCGGTCTGGCGCTGTACCTGGTCGAGACGCCAGAACTGCCGCGCACCATCGGCGAGATCCTGCGGCAGTCGAGTGGCCAGGGGCAACCCATCAAGCAGCATCTGCAGGGCTTGATGCAGCAACGCATGGAGGGCTGCTCGCATCCGAAGGGGCCGCTGTCGGACGCCTGCGCCGATGCCCTGATGCGCTTCCTGTCTACCAGTGACAACACGCTGTCCAGCATCCTGGCCACGCTGAACGCACCATTGACGGTCTTCAGCGACCCCTTGGTCGATGCGGCGACGAGCGCCGACGACTTCTCGGTGGCCGACGTTCGCCGCCAGCGTATGACGGTCTATGTCTGCATCCCGCCGAACCGGCTCGCCGATGCGCGCGTACTGCTCAACCTGTTCTTCGCGCAGCTCATCAACCTGAACACGGCCGAACTTCCCGAGCACAACCCTGCGCTCAAGCACCAGTGCCTGGTGTTGCTGGACGAGTTCACGGCGCTCGGCCGCATCAACATCCTGAACGCTGCGGTGGGCTACCTCGCCGGCTACAACCTGCGCCTGGTCACCGTCATTCAGGCGGTCAGCCAGCTCGAATCCGTCTACGGTCAGCACGACGCCCGCACCTTCGCAACCAACCATGCGCTGCAGGTGCTGTACGCGCCACGCGAGCAGCGCGACGCCAATGAGTACAGCGAGATGCTGGGCACGTTCACCCAGCAGGAGAAGAGCCGCGGCAGGTCCAGCAGTTCGGGTGCGAAGGGCGGCGGCAGCTCGCAATCGACAAACGAGAGTTCGCAGCGGCGCGCGCTCTTGCTGCCGCAGGAGTTCAAGGAACTCGGCGTGGATCGCGAAGTGCTGATCCTGGAAAACTGCAAACCCATCCTGGCCGACAAGATTCGCTACTACACCGACCCGGTGTTCATGGCCAGGCTCATGCCGCCGCCTGAGCTGCCCGAGCTCGATCTCGCCACCCATCGGGCCCGGGTCGAGCAGCGCGTGCGCCTGGCCGGCGACGACGAAGAGTTCGGCCTCGACCAGATCGCCGTCGATTTCCATGGCCTGCCACACCTGGACGCAGATGCGTCGCCCGAGCGGGTGCAGTCGTTTGTCACTGGGTTCTTCGAGGCGCTCGAGGTGGCTTCGGCGCAGTCGATCACGCTTCAAAACCCGCAATCCAACTTGGAGCCGGCACACGCCGCGTAACGGCCATGTCCATCTATCGAACGCTCTGCAAGGGTCTGGCTACCGCACGCACTTTGGGCAGTCGGGCTTGCTGCGTCAGCATCGGCGCGCTGTTGCTCACCTCGTGTTCGTCGCCGCCGAAACCACCCTCTGTGGATGAATCGACCAAGCGGCCGGTCAACGCAAAAGCGGCCGTTGACCTGAAAGCCTGCCAGGGCGACCTGAGC
>JAYVEB010000224.1:0-3384 GCA_043749095.1 Burkholderiales bacterium
CGTGCGCAAGAAGCTCGATCTCGACCAACGCGAAGCGGCCGAAATCTTCGGTGGCGGCGTGAATGCGTTCTCACGCTACGAGACCGGCAAGACCAAGCCGCCGTTGTCACTGGTGAAGCTGCTCAAGGTGCTTGAGCGCCACCCCGAGTTGCTCAGTGAGGTGAGGGCTGCTTGACCTCGCAAGACGGGCGTGCGCCGGTGCCGGGCACATCGAAAAAAAGGAGCCTTGCGGCTCCCTTTTTTTTCTGAATCGAGCGCGTTGCCACGCCCGATCTTTCGAATCATTTACTTGACGATGGACAAGGTACGCGTGCTATTGCCACCGCGGGAAACGCGTGAGCAGACAGCCAGTTCGGCAGCCGAAACCCAGTCGGTGTACACGGTACCCGAGCAGTTCGATGGCAGCGCCAGAACACCATTGCCGTTGAACGCGGCAAAGATGTTGTCAGGCTTGGCCATGGCCGAGCCGAAGGCAACCGCCAGTGCCTTGGCGGCAGCGCCGCCAGGAGCCGTCTTGTTGATCTGGTACGTGGCTTCGTACACAACCGGGTACTGACCGAAGCGCGCGTTCGACGGCGACTGGCCTTCGACGTTCACGAACTTGACGTTGGCCGAAGGCACTTGCTCGAGGCCGAGGATGCCGACGCAATACTTCGCGGTGGCGCCGCAGGCTTCCACTTGCGCGATCACGTTGCCCGAACTGGAGGCCGAGGTCACCGAACGCTTGCCGGAAGCCGTGCCCACCACCGCATTGGTGTTGGACGAGGCCCACTGCTTGCCAGACAGGTTGGTCGGGCTGTTGTTGAAGTACAGGCCGACGGCGGCGCGCGTGCCCGAACCGGTAGAACGGCCGACGATGTTGACCTGCGTGCCCAACAAGGCGGGCACAGGGCCCACGCTGGAACCGTCCTTCAACGGCGACCAGTACTGGGTTGCGACAAAGTTGGTGCTCCACAGGTAGCTGAAGGCGTTCTGGCCGATCGACGGCACGGCCACGCCCTGGTAAGCGGCCAGGTCGTTGTACATCGTGGTGTTCACGACCAGGCCGATGACGGCTTGGGCGAACGGCGTCGGCGCGGTTTCGAAGTCGGTGTCGACCACGCTCAGTGCCGAGAACGCGCTGGGCTTGTTGATCGACGCGTTGAAGATGTTCGGTTCGACGTCGGACATGCCCATGTCCGGCAGGCGGGTGATGGTCGAGGTGGCGGCATCGCAGCGGCCGTATTCGTTGGCCGAGCCTGTGTTCGCGGTGTCGGGGGTGGCGTCGCACAAGGAGACGTCAATCGACTGGGCCTGGGTGCCCGTCACGGAGGCCGGCTTGCCGACCGGGAACACGCCTTGCGACGAGCCACCAGATTCGCGCTTGACGACCAGGATCGTCTGGTTGTCGTAGGCGACGCCGAAATCGCTGCCCGTCTTGAGCGTGCAGGCGTAAGCGTTCAGCGAGGAGCCATCGGCACCGTCAGCGGCTGTTGCGCCGAACCAAAACGAGCCGCCGGGGCCCTTGCTGCGCCATGTCGACATGCCGTTGGTGTCGCAGTTCTGCGAAACCATGCCTTCGACGAGCTTTTGCAGCGCTGATGACCCACCGATGTACAGCACATTGGTGGCAGCAGCAGCTTGCGCGGCCGTCAGCTTGGCGGCTTCGGCGTTGCCGACGAAGGCGGCAGCGGCCGCCAGGGCGATGAGGTGAAATTTCATGTGGAGTCCTTGAATGAATCGAATGGAATGCGAGCGGTGGCCGGCAGGCCCCGACCTGCGGCGAAGCGAAAGGCTTCGCGGCGAGCCGCGGTCCTGCGCGGCCGATACCGATCAGGCCGACTTGCGGCGGCGCGCCACGAAGCCGACGATGCCGAAGCCGGCCAGGGCCAGCGCGATGCCGGTGGGTTCCGGCACGGCCTGCACCGAGTACTGCAGCACGTAATTGCTGCCTTGCTGGGCGAGCAGCATCTTGCCGCCGTAAATCTGGCTCACGGCGTTCGCCGCGCTGGTCCCGACCATCTGGCCGAAGATCATCGAGGTGCCGATGGCCGCCGAGTTGTTGCCGGTGCTGCCGTTCCAGGTGTTGGAGGCTGCCGTCATGTAGTACTCGAAGCCCGACGTGTTGAAGCTGGCACCGTTGGCGAGAGTGGTGTGCGTACCCGTGGCGTTGTTCGCACCCACGTACTGGGAGATCTGAGCCTGAGCGTTGAACATGTCGTCCCGGGTCTTGCTGGCGATGGTATTGGCAGCAAAGGTCGACAGCAGGATCGGGTCGGCAGCGTCGGTCTGGTCGGCGGCCACCACGGAATACTGGAGTGTGCCCGTGCCGGCAGCCAGGAAGCTGGTCCACTCGGCCGAACCGCTGGTGACGGTGTTGATGAACAGGTTGGTGTTCTGGTGGGCCACCATGTCGATCAGTGTCACGCCCAGGTCAAGCGTGAATGAGCGGCTCGTCGTTCCGGTGCCCGTGCCGGCTTGCTGCCAGACCGACAGGAACATTTCAGCGCCACCGTCGTCCGGGCCGTGCAGGAACGCGAACGAAGGTGCCGAAGCCACCAGCGCGACGGCTGCGGCGATCAATTTCAATTTCATGTATTTCTCCTGGATTGAGGAAGTCTCTATTTCGATTCAGCCCGACATGGAGGAACTTCCCCGCCGGACAACACATGACCACCTAACAGGCCAGCCACTGGCATCGAGGCTCACGGTGGAACCCCGCTGCGGCGGCGACTTCGGGCGGATGGAGCCGCAACCGGGCTCCTGCACAAAAGAACGAGCTGCCCTTCAGCAGATGGCTAAAGTATTTCCGGGCCACGTGACATGGGTAGCTGCGTGATTTGCGGCCAGCGTGCCGAACAGACTATTGGGCACCCCCCGAATGCGGGGGTCGGCGCACCGATTGCGGCGCTGGTCAGCGCTCAGGCCCGCTTGCGGCGAACACCGAAGAAGCCGATCACGCCGAAACCGGCCAGGGTCATGGCGTAGCCCGAAGCTTCTGGAAAGGGGTAGGCCAGCACATAGTTGCCGCCGACCTGGCTGAAAATCACTGCATTCTGCGCATTACCGTACAAGGTCTCGGTCGGGTCAGAAAGGCCGTTGTTGTTGCGCTGCACGCGCTCGAAGGCCATGTTCATGCCCACGGAACTGGCGTTGGTGTAGAGCGTTCCGTTAAACGTGTCCATATGGCTGGTGAGGTAGTACCCCGCCGAGCCGGCCAAGTTACGGCTGTCACCGTGGGCCAACGTGTTCATCGTGCCGCTGAAGGCCAGGTTGCTGTAATAGGTGCTGACTTGCGCCCGCGCGTACGTCACGTCGTCGCTGACGAAGTTGCCGATGACGCCGCCATAGGAGCCGGCATTGATGGTGCTCAGAACGGCGTCGTTCGGTGCGGCGTTGGGAGTC